>JAQURM010000001.1:240000-572413 GCA_028715605.1 Desulfovibrionales bacterium | reverse complement strand
AAAGATGCTCACGGTCTATATTCCGTCGTTATGTTATGCCCAAATCCACCTCTAGTTTGGCTATCAAGATTAACATCAGCAGGTTGAGGGTATTCCTGATCACCAGCAAGATATTAGATGCAAGGCGTCGAGGAGCGACGACTGAGGCGTATGGAGCAATACGCCGCAAGGAGGAGCGAGCGAAGACAACGCCGCAGATGATGTCTTGATGGTGGATCAGGAATATGTACGGATAATTGACACTCAATGACAATTAGGGTATTTATTATATAATTTTCCACAATGAATGATAAAATAATTGACACCCGCTAACCGCTTGATATATAACTCCTTAGCCCGGCTGGTTAAATCAGGCGGGTTGACGAGTATAAGCAATTTTGACGGTTAATTAGTTTCCGGATGAACACTAATTGTAAAAAGAGGGTTAATTATGGGAAATGAGACGATTCTCGTTGTAGATGATTCCCCGGCTGTTTTAAGCGGCATTGCTGAAATTTTGCAGTCTAACGGTTATACCGTGGATACCGCGTCTGACGGAGCAATAGCCGTCGATAAGATTAATGACAAATTTTATGACATAATTTTGACAGATCTGGCTATGCCCAAAAAGGATGGCATGGAACTGCTGAAATATATTACCGAAAATTCACCGGAGTCTATGTGTATTATCATCACCGGTTACGGCACTATCAAAAACGCGGTTGAGGCCATTCGATTAGGCGCCTTTGATTATCTGACCAAGCCGGTCAAATCGGAAGAAATACAGGTGGTTATTGAAAGAGCTCTCAATTACCGGGACTTAAAGCGGGAAAATACCACTCTAAAAAAACAAGTTAATGCCAGATACGCTTACGAAAATATCGTTGGAGACAGTGAAAATATCTGCGAAGTTTTCCGCCTTATTGATAAGGTAGCCCAGACGGATAGCACGGTCTTGATAATGGGAGAGAGCGGGACCGGGAAAGAATTGATCGCGCATGCCATCCACTATCAAAGCGATCGCCGGGATAAGCCGTTTATCCCGGTCAACTGCGGCGCTATTCCGGAAGAGCTGCTGGAAAGCGAGTTATTCGGCCATGAAAAAGGCGCTTTTACACATGCCATTCGCACGCGTATCGGACGCTTTGAACTGGCCCATAACGGGACTATTTTCTTGGACGAAATAGGCGATATGAGCCCCAACCTCCAGGTAAAAATCTTACGCATCCTGCAAGGCCACCAGTTTGAACGTATCGGAGGGACCAAAACCATTAAAACAGATATCCGGGTCATCGCCGCCACCAATAAAAATCTGGAAGAGGCCGTGGAAACCGGGCGATTCAGGGAAGATCTTTATTATCGGCTTAATGTTATCCCTATCCATGTCCCGCCGTTGAGAGAACGCGCCGGTGATATTCCTCTTCTGGTGCATCATTTCCTGGAAAAATTTAACAAGAGTAAGAAGAAAAATATAAAATCTATTTCTAAAGAGGTCATGCAATGTTTCATGTTTTATGAATGGCCGGGTAATGTCCGAGAGCTGGAAAACATGATCGAACGGCTGATCATACTGGCTAATGATGATAAGATCACCGTACGCGACTTGCCGGAAAGATTGCTGGCCCATCGCAAGAAGGATACCGCCCAACCACACCAACATAATGCCCTTCCTGAAGAGGGCCTTTACCTGCATGCCGCCGTTAACGAGTTTGAAAGGAATCTGATCCTGCAGGCATTAGACAAGGCCGGTTGGGTAAAAAACAAGGCCGCACAATTGCTCAATCTCAACCGGACGACCCTTATTGAGAAGATGAAAAAGCAAAAACTAATGAAGCCTGCCAATCCCATGGATAATTAAGCATTTGTCAAAAATTTGACCATATAGGCCTTAACCTCCCCTTGCCTTACCCACTGAGGGTGGGCGACTGATAATCCCTGCATACGTAACTATTTGTATATAAGAACTAAGTTCTGTCTTGACCACCTGTGGCATACTCCTTGCTTTCTCCTTTGGCAGAGGGTGTCGAGTCTATTTAGTGTTCATCTGGAAACCCAAAAATTCCGGATGAAAACCATTTAGTTTTTAGAGAGCTGAGAGTATGTATGAGACCCGGAAGGGTAAATAGATCGATTTTTGTTTTTCTTCTGGCGGCCTGGGTATCCATAGCCGGTGGGCCTGTCGGACAGGCCCACGCCCAGGAAAAAGAAAAAGTCCCGTCACATCTGACGGCGATTTGGGAAAAGGCAGCGATCAATTTTCAGCAAGGCCACTATGATGAGGCCATATCCGCTTATGAGAAGGTTATTGAGACCGGCGAATACGGCAATTTGGCAGAAAAGGCTTATTTTCTCCTCGCAGACTGCTATTTCTACAAGTATAGACCGAGCCTGGCTTCCCATTTTAGTTCTATCATCGAAGCTTACCAGACGGCTATACACAAGTATCCGTCCTCTGCCGAGGTCCCCAGGGCCTATCTCCAACTAGGCCTGCTTTATCAGAAAATGGGTTATGATTATGAGGCATCAGCTTATTTCAACCTGGTCGGCAAAAACTATAAGAACACGCCCTATATCCCTTATGCCCATTTTTACCAGGGGAAATTATGCCTCTCAGCCCGGCAGTTGGACAAGGCTGAAGGAGAGTTCCAGGAAGTTATATCAAAATTCCCTCAGAGCAAGATAATAGGCGAGGCATATTTAGGACTAATCGAGGTCTATATCCACAGAAAGTCTTATGAACAGGCGTCACAGAATTTGGAGAAGCTACTGAAGTTTTGGCCTGATGCCCATCAGCGCTGGCCGCTGGTTTTATTTTTCAGGGGAGAGGTTGAAACGGCAGCCGGACAGTACGCCCCGGCCCGTGCCGATTTCCTCCGTTATATAAATATAACCCCGCATGATGATAAAGACGATCTGGCCATTTATAAGATAGCCGAGGCCTATGAAATAGAAGGTAAAATCCAGGAAGCCATAAAGCTTTATACCTTTTTGACCAACTTCTATCCCCAGAGTGAGGGCGCCGTCCTGGCCCGCTACCGGCTGATCGAACGGATAAAATGGCCGGATAAAACAATTCAAGGGGGGAAGGTGTCGTTTGATACCCGTCCTTATCTTAATCTGATCGAAAAACCCCGGAAATACCCGTCAGCGGAAGAGGCCATGGCCCGGCTGGCATTAAGGTACTATGAGGCCGGAAATACGGCAGAGAGTATAAGCTTGGTGCGACATTTCATAAAAACATACCCTCAGTCTGCATATCTGGCTTTCGTCCTGGATGTAGGCCAGGAAACGCTTTCCAGTCAGGCCAGAGACCTTCTTTCCCGCCGGCAATATGTAGAGATCATTAATGCCTATCGTAAGAACGATAAAATAATAACCGGGCTAAAGGACGGCGCTTTTTTCTATTATTTAGCCGGCGCCTTTCGGGAGCTGGGTGTTTATGATTCTGCCGCTCATTTTTATTACCAGGCCAATAAACTGGGCGTCAAGGGAGAGGAAGGTCAGCGGGTCCTGCTGGATTGGGCGGACACTGCGCAAAGAAAGAGCGATTATCGTACGGCCGGCATACTGCTGAAGCGCTTGATCTCCAGCCCCGGCAACGAATCTATTTTAGAAAAAGCATCGGGTAACATGGGACAAAACTATGTCCTGGCCGGTGAATGGCGAGAGGGGGCGCATTACTTTGCCGGGCTGGTTAAAAAGGACCCGGAGAAATATATGAACCCTTCTTTGCTGTATAGCTGGGCCTACTGTACACAGCGCACCGGCGCAGAGGCACAAACACGTAACATACTGAATATGCTTACCCCGTTGCTGGGTGAAAAAGACGATAGCGGCTCGTTGAAGACCCGGATTGCCGAACTGTGGGTTGATCTGGGAGACAGGCAAAAGGAGAAAAGACAATTCGAGGCGGCCATAAAGGATTACCTGGCGGCGCTGGCGCTTGCCGTGCCGCCGGAAAAAAGACACGGGATTCACTACAAGTTGGCCGGTTGTTATGAGGCCCTGGGGAAGATGGCCGAGGCCGAGGTCGAGCTTACGGCTATTGCTAAAACCGGTGATGAATTCTGGAAAAAGGTAGCCCAGGGCAGATTACAGGGAATCAGACTTAGTTCGGTAAGGTGATTCTAATGACCGTGCCCGAATCAGCACAATTGAGACTGCTTGGCAAGGCGTTTACCGCTTTTAATCATGCTGCCATGGACTTACAAAAGTCTTTCGTTCAGCTTGAGTCTAAAATAAAGGAATTGGACCTTGAGCTTGAGTCTAAAAACAGAAAACTGGCGGCCAGCCTGGCTGAAAACAAGAAGGTCCGGGACTTCCTTCACCATATCCTGGAGAGCCTGCAACCCGGCATTGTGGTATTGAATAAAGGGGAGAAAATAGCGGCATGGAATAGCGCCGCCTGCGCCATTACAGGCATCAACTTCAGCCGGTATAAGGGGAGAAATTTTTACCGGATCCTGAGTAAACACTCCCTGCTGGAAGATTGCACTGTGAAAGAAGTAAAGGCATTAGGATATGGAGAAGAGCGTGTGCTCAGGTTCAGGCACGGAAGTGATTTTGTTTCTGTCTTGTACACCCTGACCCCTTTAAAGGGCGGCGCTGCCGTTGAGGAGACCGGTTGTATTGCCATCCTGCAGGATATTACCAGGTGGAAGAGGCTGGAAGATCAGGCGGAACGTAATAGCCGCCTCATTGCCATGTGTGATTTGACCGCCAAGATGGTTAGCGAGGTGCGTAACCCGCTTGGCAGCATAGAGATTTTTGCTTCCATCTTGCAGAGAGAATTGGCCGGTGATGTCGAAAACCATCGGATAGCAGGACATATTATTCAAGCGGTGCGCAGCCTGGACAATCTACTGGCTAATTACCTGATCTTTACTCAGTCGCCAAAGCCGAGGCTGCAGAAAATCCCGGTGGCCGCATGGCTCGATGAAGCGGCAAATTTTATCGGCCTCCTGCCCCGGGCAAACCCGCTGGAGATTATTAAAAAGTACCATGCCCGCCGGCCATGGATCATGGGGGATCGTGAGTTGCTGAAGCAGGTGGCGCTCAACCTTATGCTCAATGCCATCCAGGCCATGCCGGCCGGGGGCAATCTTGTTATTGAGACCAGAGATGAAAAAGATAACCCCAGGCGTAAGGGTTCAACGGGAATTAGAAAGGGAAAAGAAGGGGTGGCCATACGGTTTGCCGATACCGGCACAGGAATCGCGGCCGCACACCTGGAGAAGATATTCAACCCATTTTTCACCACAAAAGAGGGCGGCAGTGGCCTGGGATTGGCCATAGTGAACAATATCGTTCGGGCGCACGGAGGTATGATTGAGGTTAACAGTACAACAGGCAAAGGAACCAGTTTTACCATCTATTTACCAACTACAGACCATTCCCAAGGTACGCGCGCAGGCGATGTAATAGGCCATGGCGCAATAAAAAATGCGAAGTGAAAAATGAAAAGTGCGTCACCAGGACTGGGATAATGACTGCGGCATCCATTCTGATCGTAGATGATGATCCTAACATGCGCCTGGCGCTATTTGAGGCGTTGGCGCGTAATAACCATAAGATTGTGCTGGCAGAGGATGGTCAGGCCGCGGTCAAGGTGATAGATAAGACGCCGCTGGATCTCATTATTACTGACCTTAAGATGCCGAAGCTGGACGGAATGGGCGTCTTGTTAGAGGCCAAAAAGAGATTCCCGGATATGCCGGTGGTTATGCTTACCGGCTATGGAACTATAGCGAATGCCGTGGAAACCATGAAAAAAGGGGCCTTTGATTATATCCTTAAACCCTGTTCGGTCGAGGTACTGGAGCACGTGGTAGAGCGCGCCCTGGGAACGAGGCGGGGGGCGCATATTATGAAAGGACAACCCGTCTCTGAAAACAGTTTGCCGCCCGCCCCCACACTGGTCACGCGCAACGCACGAATGCAGGGGATTCTGGATATTGCCAGAAACGTGGCCTCCAGCCGCGCTACGGTCTTTATCCAGGGGGAAAGCGGGACCGGGAAGGAACTCCTGGCCCGGTTTATTCATGCGGAAAGCGAACGAAAGGATAAGCCGTTTGTGGCGGTCAATTGTGCCGCCCTGCCCGAAGGGTTACTGGAAAGTGAACTATTTGGACATGAAAAAGGGGCGTTTACCGGGGCCATAACCCGTAAGATAGGAAAATTTGAGCTGGCCCAGACCGGCACCATCCTGCTGGATGAGATCAGCGAGATGCAGATCCAGTTACAGGCCAAGTTGCTGAGGGTCCTTCAGGAAAATGAGATAGACCGTGTCGGGGGTAAGGTTCCCATAGCTATAGATGTGCGGGTTATTGCCACCACAAATCGGGATGTAGAGGCAATGGTTAAAAAAGCAGAGTTTCGCGAGGATCTGTACTACCGCCTGAACGTAATCCCCCTCAAAATACCGCCCTTAAGAGAGAGGAAAGAAGACATCCCTGCCCTTTGCGACTACTTTATGAAAAAGTATAGTCAGTTGTATGGAAGGCCGGTGCAAGGCGTATCGCCTGAGGCCTCTGAATATCTCATAACCCTGCCGTGGAAAGGTAATGTGCGCGAATTAGAAAACACCGTTGAAAGAGCGGTACTGCTCTGTACCGGTAAAGAGGTAACCAGACAGAGTCTTATGCTCGATGATATGGCCGTAAAGCCTCCCGGAGAAAAGCCCGCATCCCCGACCGGTACGGCTCCACTTAAGGACATAGAAAGAGAGCAGATTTTAAAGGCCCTGGACGAAACCGACGGTAATCGTACCTATGCGGCTAAAATCCTGGGTATTAGTGTGCGCACCATGCGTAATAAGCTACAGGAATATCGCTTACAGGGGTGGGTTAAGTAGTACATGGTATGGAATTTGCTTTAAAATTTAACCACAGAGCGCACAGAGAAGACAGAACGCAGAATACAGAATGCGGGAGTCAGAAAAAGAGTAAAGAGTGATGAGTCGGGAGACGGTTTCGGTTGCTGGTTTTTTAACCTGAAACCCGTAGCACGGAACCCGCAACTCGAAAGAAGGAAGGGAGAAAGTACATGGGCGAAGGATTATTTACGCATACCATGCAGGTTCTTAAACGGTCGCTGGATGTCCGTCTCCTGAAGCATGGCCTGACTACGAGTAATGTGGCCAATGCCGAGGTCCCCGGTTTTAAACCAAAGGACATATCCTTTAAGGATGCCATGCGCACGGCCGTAGAAGGGGGTGAGTTGCAACTTGCCAGGACCAGCCGCCGCCATCTGCCTGTCGGGGATGATGATAATTTATCAGCCCGCGTCGTCGAATCCCCTTGCCAGGGGGTGGATATAGACCAGGAAATGGCCGGACTGGCGGAAAACAACCTGATGTATCAGGCCTCCATACAGCTTTTGGCAAAAAAATTTGAAGTAATAAAGACGGCCATAATTGAAGGGGGTAAATAATTATGGATCTTTTAACGGCGATTAGCATCAGCGCTTCGGGGCTAACGGCACAGCGCGCCCGTATGAACGTAGTCTCCAGCAACCTGGCTAATGTTCAGACGACGCAGACGCCGGAGGGAGGGCCGTACCGGGCCAGGTCTATAGTCTTTATGGCCAAACCGGTACAAGAAGATTTTAAGGCCGCCCTGGCCGATAAATTGAATGAAGGCATGCGGGGCGTAGAGGTTTTAGGTGTGATTGAGGATAAGGAGGATTTCAAAGAGGTGTATGATCCGAGCCATCCGGATGCCGATGAACGCGGTGTTGTCCGCATGCCGAATGTTAATGTCATGGAAGAAATGGTGGACATGCTTTCGGCAACCCGTGCCTATGAGGCCAATGTAACCGCTATCAGCGCCGCCAAGAGCATGGCATTAAAGACGCTGGAGATAGGAAAATGATAAAGAAGCTTTCAGCATTCAGCTATCAGCATGAAGCCGGTTCACCGTTCACTGTTGACCGTTTACCGAAGGAAAATGTTGGACAACGGTTAACGGATAACAAACATGCTGACTGCTGATAGCTAAAACAAACGGAGGTTGTTTCCATGAGTCCAAAGAGTATAACCCCTGATATTGCTGCGCCCCTTAATAACGCTGGGGCTGGTTTCAAAAATATAAAAAAGCCATCCGGAGCCGGCTTTGGCGATCAGCTTAAAAAATATCTTTCTGAAGTAAACGAATTACAGCAGGTTGCCGATAAAAAGGTCGAAGAGCTGGCTTCCGGCCGGAATGCCAACCTGCATGAAACACTGATCGCTGTGGAAAAGGCCGGCATTTCGTTCCGCATGATGATGCAGGTCCGGAATAAAATTATTTCAGCCTATGAAGAAGTCATGCGTATGCAGTTCTAATCTTTGATTTCGGACGCAGATGAACGCAGATTTCCAGGATATTAAATATAAACTTCTGACGTCAGCCGGGATAAGACCGCTCGGAATGACAGATAAAAGGTATTTTCAGGTGAAAAATAACCACAAGTGCATAAAGCTGATCTTAATTTATTGATATTCTTATTTTCTCTGTGTGCTCTGTGGTTAATCTTTTGACAATACTTGCCAGGCCATAAGGGGTAAAAAATGCCGCAAATTCAGCAGCTTTTGGAATTTGTCCAGTCGCTCAGCATAAAACAGAAGATTATGACCCTGGTTGTTATTGGAACGGTGGTCTCAGGCTTCATTTTGCTTATGACCTGGGCAAACCGCCCTGATTACGAAGTGTTATATACCAACCTGAATCAAGACGACGCCGCCGGTATCATAGCCAAACTTAAAGAGAAAAAAATACTTTATCAGTTGGAACAAAACGGCACGGTCATAACGGTCCCCCGGGAAAGTGTACATGAGATGCGCCTGACTTTAGCGGGTGAAGGATTGCCTCGGGGCGGCGGCGTGGGCTTTGAAATCTTTGACAAGACCAGCCTGGGGACTACGGATTTTGTGCAGAAACTCAATTATCAACGTGCGGTGCAAGGAGAATTGGCCCGTACCATCAGTCAATTTCGGGAAGTAGAGCAGGCCAGGGTGCATATTGCCATCCCCCGGGAGTCTCTTTTTGTAGAGGAGGAAAAGAAACCCGCGGCCTCGGTTATCTTAAAGTTAAGAGGCGGTATGACCCTTAACAATAACCAGGTAGAGAGCATTGTCCATCTGGTAGCCAGTGCGGTGCAGGGACTGGCCCCTGAAGATGTAACTATAGCCGATGTCGGAGGCAGGTTATTCTACAAAAAAAGCAGCTCTGATATAACCGGATCTCTTTCCACGGCACAACTCGATTACCAGAAAGGCATAGAAGATGGGCTAAGGAAAAAGGTGGAAGGCATGCTGGGAGAGGTCTTAGGTACCAACAAGGCCATCGCCCGTGTTTCAGCGGACATTGATTTCCAGCAGATAAATATAACCGAAGAAAAATACGACCCGGATAGCGCGGTTGTAAGAAGTGAACAGCGCTCGGAAGAAAAATCAGAAGGCGGGAGCAACATTCCGGCCGGTATCCCGGGGGTAAAAGGGAGCTTGGCCGGCAAGTTAGAAGGAAGCGCCAATTTGGGCAATAAATCCCTTTATCAAAAGGAAAGCGAGGTCACAAATTATGAGATAAACAAGATAAACAGGCAGGTGCTGGGACCGGCCGGCTCCATTAAAAGACTCTCTGTGGCGGTAATGATAGACGGCGCTTACAAAGAGACGGCGGCCAAGGAAGGAAAAAGCGCCCGGCAATATGCAGCGCGCACGCAAGCTGAAATGAGTCAGTTTGAGAACATAGTAAAAAAGGCGGTCGGCTTCGATGAGGCAAGAGGCGATCAGGTAGAAGTTGTAAATATACCCTTCGCCTGGGGCGCGCCGGAAGAAGAGTCGTCGGCATCTGTCCCCTGGCGAGAGTATTTCTCCAAGATAGCCAGGCCGTTATTTAATATTATTCTGGTTCTGATATTTATCTTCTTTGTGGCTAAGCCGCTATTGAAGTGGTTGCTTACAAGCAGGCCGGAAAAAACGGTTTTAACGGGTCTGCCGGCATCAATCAGGGATCTGGAAAAAGGGGCGTTAGTGGACTTTAAAGAGGCGGAAAGAGATCAGACAATGCAACTGGTGCAAGGCCAGCCTGACCGGGCGGCAGAACTGGTAAAAAAGTGGTTGAGGGAAAAATAAATGGCTGAGAAGGGTGAGAAGCTCCTTTCTGGTCCGCAAAAGGCCGCTGTTCTTCTCCTGGCCATGGGAGAGGAATTTACGGCTGAAGTCTTTAAGAGACTGAAAGAAGATGAGATCAAAGAGTTGGCCAGGCAGATGACCAAGGTTGAACCTGTCTCGGGGAATATTGTTGAAGGCCTGGTCACGGAATTCCAGGGTTTTGTCTCTTCCGGATCGATCAGAGGACTGGCGGTAGATGGCAATGAGTTCTTCAAGAAGGCGGTAGGCCATGCCTTTAAGGGCGAACAGGCCCAGAGTATTCTGGAAGAGATTGAACAGGAATGGAAACTTAACTTCTTTCAGAAGGTAAGGAAGTTAGATAGTAAAACGGTTGGTAATTTTATTAAGAGCGAGCATCCCCAGACTATCGCCCTGATTCTTGCGCACCTGGAACAAGCGCAGGCCGCCAGTATCATTATGGAGCTCCCGCAAAATATACAGGCCGATGTATTGATGCGCATTGCCATGCTGGAAAAAGTCAACCCTGAGGTTATTGAAGAGATTGACAAGGCTATTCAGGAAGAGCTGACGGTTATCGGCGGCACAGAGGGAACGCATACTATCGGCGGTATTCAAACGGCCGCGGAGATATTGAATCAGACGGACCGGGCCACGGAAGCAGCCATCATGGAACAGATTGAGGAACAGAAACAGGACCTGGCCGATGAGATTCGCAAGAGAATGTTTATCTTCGAAGACCTCCTGCAGGTGGACGACCGCAGCATAATGGCCATACTTAAAGAGGTCAGCAGTGATGAACTTAAGATGGCCTTAAAGACTGCCTCGGAGGAGCTTAAAGATAAGGTATTCCGTAATATGTCTTCGCGTGCGTCTGAGATGCTTAAGGAAGACATGGAGATCGCCGGGCCGGCAAGATTAAGGGATGTAGAACTGGCCCAGCAGGCGATCATAAAGGTGGCCAAGAGGCTGGAAAGCGAAGGTAAAATTATGCTTGGCGGCAAGGGTGGGGAGGACATTTTTGTATAGTTTAGGAGCGGTCAAAAGATAGAATACAGAAGACAGGAGACAGAAGTAAGAAGTAGGACGTCGGAGTGAAACGGCCGACAGCTCAAGGCGTTTGGCCAAGAGCCAAGGACTGTTTACGTCAAGGCTTATGAAGCAAAAAGTAGGTACTAAAAGAAAGACGGATTTTTCTTTCGAAAGACTGGAGGCCTTCCTCCAGGGTAATCCGGGAGATGGCCAGGGGACAGGCAAGGGACCGGGGGATGATGAATATAGCGCCGGGAGGCAGGCCGAAAAAATCATTCGCCAGGCCAGAGAGAAATCCGTTTTTATTGAACACGAGGCCTACGAGAAAGGATACGCCCAGGGAGAAAAGGACGGTTTTGAATTCGGCAAAGAAAAGCTCATAATTGAGTTGCAAAATTTTGCCAGGATAATGCGTGAAATCAACGACCTTAAGTCTTCGCTTTACAAGAAATGGGAGGAAGAGATATTAACTCTGACCCTTGCGATTGCCAGAAAAGTCATCCATCACGAAGTTATCACTTCACCGGAATTGATAAGATACGCCATTAGGGAGGCGCTAAATCACGTGGTGGAAAATTCAAAAGTAAGAATCAGGGCTCATCCCTACGATTTCGCGTTCGTCGATGAGATTAAAGAAGATTTTTTAAGGGGGATTGCCGGGCTAAAGCATGTAGAGATAGTGGAAGACAAAAATATTACGCAGGGCGGTTGCCTGCTGGAAACGGAATTTGGTGATATAGATGTTACTTTAGACGGACAGTTGGCGGCTGTTGAGGCTGCTATAGAAAAGGTTCTGAAAACCGGCAAGGGGATAACGAATGACTCCAGCCAGTAACCCGGCCATTAACTGGGGGGCCTATAGGCAGGCCGTCGAAGAGGCAAAGACCATTAGTGTGCAGGGTGTAGTAACCCAGGTCATCGGCATGGTCATTGAAGGCCGGGGACCAGGTATGGCAGTGGGTGGGATATGTGAGATTGATCTCAAAAATAACGGAAGCAGCATTCCAGCGGAGGTGGTCGGTTTTCGAAACGACCGGGTGCTGCTTATGCCTCTGGGTGAGATGAGGGGCATAGAACCGGGCAGCAGAATAAGGCTTAAACAGCAGAGTCCCAATATCAAGACAGGCCAAACACTCCTGGGGCGGGTTATAGACGGACTCGGGAATCAGATCGATCAAAAGGATCGCATAGAATATGAAATAGATTATCCTCTCTATGCCGAGCCCTTGAACCCTTTACTGCGCGAGCGTATAAGTGAACCGGTAGATGTGGGCATACGGGCTATAAACGGCCTTATTACTATAGGCAAGGGGCAGAGGATCGGTATTATGTCCGGTTCGGGTGTAGGGAAGAGTGTGCTCATGGGGATGATCGCCCGCCATACCGCCGCCGATATCAGCGTCATAGCCCTTATCGGGGAACGGGGCCGGGAGGTAAGAGAATTTATCGAGCGGGATCTGGGAGAGGCAGGCTTAAGGCGTTCGGTAGTGGTGGTGGCCACTTCAGACCAGCCGCCGCTTATAAGGATGCGTGGAGCTTATCTGGCCACAGCCATAGCTGAGTATTTCCGGGACAAAGGCAAAGACGTTATCCTGATGATGGATTCGATAACCCGTTTCGCCATGTCCTACCGGGAAGTTGGGCTGGCTATCGGCGAACCGCCGACCTCGCGCGGATATACCCCCTCCGTCTTTGCTCAACTGCCTAAATTGCTGGAACGGGCCGGGACCAAGCGCGGCGGCGGGAGTATTACGGGTATTTATACCGTGCTGGTCGAGGGAGATGATATGAACGAGCCTATTGCCGATGCCTCACGCTCCATCATAGACGGGCATATTGTCTTATCCCGTGATCTGGCCCATGAGAATCACTATCCGGCTATAGATGTTCTAGGCAGTATCAGCCGGGTGATGCGGGATATTACCGGGGAGAATCAGCGAAAAAACGCCAAGAAACTTATCAATATACTGGCCACATACCGGAAGGCCGAAGACCTCATTAATATCGGGGCATACGTAAAAGGAAGCAACCCCAAAATAGACTATGCCGTCAAGATGATCGATAAGGTTAATGCATATCTGCAACAGGAAGTAGAGGAACGGGTAAGCTATGGCGAAAGCGCCGCTCAACTGGCGGCCTTGTTTGCGGGATAAATTAAGTTTGACGGCTTCATAATAAAAAGTAAGATTTTACCGCAGAGACAGCCGGGAACGCTGAGATAACGTATTGAATAGCTTGCAGGTTTTCTCTGCGTACTCTGCGGTGAAAAAGCTTTTTTACGAATTGATCGGGTTTGCTATGCGCTATTCTTTTAAATTTGAGACCTTGCTAAATTACAAGAAACGCCTGGAGGAGGTCGCCCAGCAGGTACTGGCTCAAAAGATGACCGAGCTGGCAGAGGCAGAACAGAAGCTGAATCGGCTAAGAACCCGGGAAAAGGAATGTCTGTTTGAGTTGATAGAAAAAAGGACAAAAGGCATCCCGGCAGCGCAGCATTTACTTTATATAAACTACCTTAACCTGTTGGCTAAGGACATCGCCGCACAGGAAGAAGTGGTGCAGGCATCAACCCGGGCGGTTGAAGAGGCCAGGCAGAAGCTTCTCAAGTTGTCCAGGGAAAAGAAGATGGTCGAGAAATTAAAGAAAAAAGATTTTGACGCCTTTACGCAGGAGATGATACGTCTGGAACAGAAAGAAAACGATGAATTGGTTCTTATAAGGCGTCAGGCTAAGGATGTGTTTTCAGAAGGACGGGGACATGCGTAGATTCAATACCCTCAGGCACATAACGATCTTCTTTTTAGCGATTATCTGTGTCAAGCTGGGCATGCTCGGGTTTTATTTTTATGAACGTGGATTTCGCTGGCAACCACCAGGCCATAATCAGGCTATAGCCGAGGACAAAGTAAAGAACAAGCAGGCTATTGACTTAGATGATCTTAGGCTATTCGAAGAGCTGGAAAATAAACGCCGCGAGCTGGCAGCCAGAGAAGAAGAACTAAGAAAAAAGGAAGAGGAGCTTTTGATCCTGAAGAAGGATATAGAAAACAAACTGGCTAATCTCTCCCAGCTACAAACAGAATTACAGGGCCAGTTTCAGAAAAATGGCGACGCCGCCAGGCAGTCTCAGGAGACGCGGTTAAAACATCTGGTCGGGGCTTACAGCGCCATGAAGCCTGATAAGGCGGCCAGCCTTATTGAAAAGTTAAACGACGATGTGGCGTTGCAGATCCTTTCGGCCATGAAGAGCAAGGATGTAGGCGCCATACTGAGCTTTGTAGATACAGAGAAGGCAGCCAGACTTTCCCAGAGATTGGCCAGATAAAGACAGAATGCAGGAGACAGAATACAGAATACAGAACTCAGAAGACGTTCCGTATAACCTGCGTGATAATAAGCGTTAAAAAGTACGTTGTAATGTTATCTCCTGTCTCCTGACTTCTGTCTCCCGTATTCTACTTTCCCAAAATTCCCACCCGGCAATTTTTTCCGCCATCCCGCAGGCAAAACTGAAAAATTTGCCGCCCTTTTTTGTTTTTGGGGACAGGGCAATTTTGTTTACAAAATAACTATCCGAAATAATTAGTAATTATAAGAAATAAACAAATGGCACAGGCGTTGCAGTACAAATGGCCGGAGTTCAAGACGGAACCGAAAGGAGGTGAAGATATTGCTATATACAACGCCTACTTTGACCGGAATATCAGATGGCGCATTCACCGGGAAACTTGAGGCCCCGGCAACAAAAGGTGGAGAGAGCGCCTCGTTCCTGTCTTTTTTAAATAACAGTTCCTCTCCGACCAGAAATTGTCTTGGCGGGTCGGTTCAACGTGGGGGACGGACGGGTATCAGTGAAAAAGGGTCCCTGTTAAGTCCTGTTCCCGGGGGAAAGCTTTGTCGTAATGACCTGCGCCATATTCTCCGGTCGTTAAAAGACACACTTAAAGAGACAAGCTTATGCGGAACCGGCCTGGTGATAGAGCATCCAGACGAGCTTATGCTTGCCGAGTTCTTACGTGCCTGCGGCCTGAAAGAAGCCGAACTTTCTCAGGCTACAGCAAAAATGAAAGGCGAAGGGGAAGAATACAACATCAATATCCTGTTTGCCATGCTGGACCCGCAGGCCTTACAGGACAAGGCGCAAGCGGAAGGCCATGAATCCCTCCTCTCTCCACAGCACCGCATGACCCTTTCGGATCTATCGGCCATAAGCTCCATGCTGGAGGGTTTTGGGCTGACGCCGCAAGAGATAAAGGACATTTCGGAGAAGTGTCTGACAGAGGACGGCTTTGTAAAAATTGGCCAACTGGTGAAAACGCTGCAAGAGGAATGTAAGCGTCCTCTATCCGGTATGCCCCTTGAGGAATGGCATGAGGGTTCTCTTGCTAATCTGCTCGCTAAACTGGGTCTGACTGAGGAAGAAATCCGTAAGATTGCCGTTGAGGCCGGCCTAAGCGATAAAAGTTTTTCTCTCCCGAAGCTCGTTTCTATACTGGACAAGACCACCGAGGTCGTAGAACGGAAACAAAATCCCATTGATGCAGATAGTTTTTTCCACAACCTGGAGCACCTTCTCAACAAAATAAAGCTTGAAACAGAGGTCAAACCTGCCGGAGACAGCCGTATGGCCGCTCTCCGTTCCTGGCAGGACAGGTGGCTGGAGAGGCTCAGAGAAGTAAGGGCCGGGCTTGATCTGAAAGAACAAGCGCTCACGTTAGATAGCTGGTCCAATGGAAAGCTGTCTGTGGAGGGTAGAATAGCCCCGGTCTGGTTGGAGGAAATGGCCGAACAATGGGCGCACAGCGAAAAGTTGGTGCAGAAACCGCTCTTCATATTAGACGGAGCACCGCCGGCGTCAGCGGCAAATAACATGAGTAGTGCGGCAAAAGACACTATAAGGCCGGTTGTTTATCCGGAGGATATTTTCTCGCAGATTACCGGCCGTCTCTCCGGTTCACTTCGCCTGAAGGAAGATCAGGTGATTATTAAGCTTTTCCCGCCGCACCTGGGCGAAGTAAAGGTCGACCTGGTTTTCAAAAACGACCAGCTCCATACCACATTTACTCTTGATAATTACAGAGTAAAGGAGATAGTGGAGAGCAGCCTGCCGCAACTCAGAACGGCCTTGTCCGAACAGGGCATCAAAATGGGGGAGTGCAATGTGGAATTGAGCCAGGATTTTCGCCAATTTTTCAGAGAACATGAACCGTATGCAGGGCATGATCGCAGACCATGGCCATTATATCGTGATGAAGACGAGTATTATGCCGGGGGAGAAGGGAGAGAATCCGTACCTATTAATTCCCCCACGTCCCTGATACAGGGGATTGACCTATTTGCCTGACTAAAAGGAGGATGAGAAATGGATATAAACGGACTGGGAATGGCCACTTCGGCCAGTCAAACACAATCCGGGGGTGGCCAGGTCCTGGATAAGGATTCTTTTTTAAAGCTCTTTGTGGCCCAGATGGAACATCAAGACCCGCTCAATCCTATGGAGGCCTATGAGTTTTCGGCGCAACTCGCCCAGTTCAGCAGTCTGGAGCAGCTCTATAACTTGAACGAAAATATGACTAACCTGATAGCCTACCAGACCTCGCAGAATAACCTGCAACTCCTTTCCTTAATAGATAAGAAGGTAGAAGTGGTAACGGATAAGCTCACACTGCAAGAAGGAAAGGCAACTGAAGCCTATTATGAATTAACGGAAGAAGCAACCTCTTGCGTCATCAATATCTATGATGAAAACGGCACGAATGTGCGCAGCCTCAACCTTGGGTCCGGGGATGCCGGTAGTTATACGCTGGCCTGGGATGGCCTGGACCAGAGGGGCACCATTCTCCCTGATGGCCGTTATTATTTCGATGTCGTAGCTAAAGACGCCGCCGGGCAGGAGGTCGCGGTTAATACCTCCATCTGCGGCCGTATCACCGGTCTGGACTTTGATGGCGGCCTGACCATGCTGGTAATGGAAGACGGATCAAAGATCGGCGTGGCTGATGTGGTCAGGGTCGTAAACACGCCAGCCGATGTTAGCGGTGAAGAGGCAAACAGTTAGGAAGGATGATTTGAATAATAAAAAAGATGGGGAATTTCAAATGACAAAATTCAAATTTCAAATGAAGTTCAAATGCCCAAATGTCAAATTTTGTGGTTTGGATTTTGTCATTGATTTGAATTTTGAACCTTGAACTTTGAACTTAATTAAAGGAGGGATAAATCATGTCTATTTCAAGTTCGCTCTATGCGGGCATAAGCGGCCTTTCTACCATGGGCAATGCCATGTCCGTTATTGGCGACAATATCTCTAACGTGAACACCGTGGCCTTTAAATCGTCCCGGGCTACCTTTCAGGACGTGTTGGCCCAGCAGATATCCACGGCCTCCGGGTCATCCCAGGTCGGTCGCGGCGTCACGCTGGCCAGCGTAGGCGGCCTGTTTGCCCAGGGGTCTTTCGAGAGCTCTTCACAGCCGACCGATCTGGCTATCGGCGGCAACGGCTTTTTCATCGTGCGGGCCCCGGGTACGGAAAATAACCTGTATTATACACGGGCCGGTGAATTCCGCTTTGATCAGAGCGGTTACCTGGTTAATCCGGCCGGATACGTAGCACAGGGCTGGGCACTGGATCAGGATACCGGTGAGGTTACCGGCACGATCGGGGATATCCTGGTTCCCAAGAGTTCTGCCCCGGTAGCGACAGATGCCATAGAGGTCATTAGCAACTTAGACTCGCGGGAGTCTGCGGCTAGTACAAATGATCTTTATGATGTTGTGCCGGGGGACAGTGACTGGGACGGGACCGACGACCCGCCGGCAAGTGCGAGCTCATACACGTACCACAGCGCCATTCAGGTCTATGATTCGCTGGGCAATAGCCACGACATAACAATCTACTTTGATCCCACCTCTACCGCCAACATCTGGGAGTACCTGGTGACCTGTAACCCGGACGAAGATCAAAGATCCGGGATAGACCCGGCTACGGATGAATGGGCCGGTGCGCTGCTTTATGGTACGATAGAATTCAACACCTCTGGAGACATAACTGATATTGACGCTAGCACGGTTGACGCATCTGACGGTACATTGGATGCTTTGGTTGCCGGTACGAATACCCCTAATGGCTATTTCCAGTTTGCAGCCAATTTTACGGGGGCGGCAACGGACCAGACCGTCGATCTCAATTTCGGCAGTGCCTATACCACAGCCTGGGAAAAAGAGGCCCTGGCCAGCAGCCAATATGCCAGCGCCTCAACCACTATCTTTCAGGACCAGAATGGTTTTGGCGCAGGCTTCCTGCAGTCCGTCTCCGTCAGCGCCGAGGGTATAATCACCGGCCATTATTCTAACGGGCAGATCATCCCGCGAAACTTGATCGCTCTGGCCGATTTCAACAACCTGATCGGCCTTTCCAAGCTGGGCGGCAACCTCTTCTCAGTGACCACCGAATCCGGAGCGCCTATCACCGGCCAGCCCGGCACGAACGGACTGGGAAGCATCGCCCCTAACTCACTGGAACAATCCAATGTGGATCTCGGCGCGGAATTTGTCCGCATGATCACCGTGCAAAGGGGATTCCAGGCCAATTCCAAGATCATCACCACCACCGACGATATGCTCGCCGAACTGATTAGCCTGAAACGTTAGTAGTTCTGACAGCGGCAGGAGAGTCGTTTAAAACCTCTCCTGCCGCCTTGCCTTTTGGAGGGTAATTTACCTTGCCAACCTTCAAAATCTTTGCTATGCCATAAGCATAATCCACTCCCAAGACCAGGCTAAATATGAAACACGTAATTTTGGGCACGGCCGGGCATATCGATCACGGCAAGACATCCCTTATCAAGGCCCTTAGCGGCATTGACACCGACCGGCTCAAGGAAGAAAAGGAACGCGGCATCACCATAGAGTTAGGGTTTGCCCATCTCACCCTGCCCGGCAGCCAAAAACTGGGTATCGTCGATGTTCCCGGGCACGAGCGTTTTGTCAGACACATGGTGGCCGGGGCCAGCGGTATTGATATAGTGGCTCTGATTATAGCGGCTGATGAAGGGGTCATGCCCCAGACAAGGGAACATCTGGAGATATGTCAGATCCTTAACGTCAAGAGCGGTCTGGTAGTGTTGACCAAAAAGGATATGGTGGACGAAGAATGGCTGGAACTGGTGCGGGATGACGTGAGCAAATTTCTCAAGGGAACCTTCCTGGAAGAAGCGCCAATTATGGCCGTTTCTTCACTAACCGGGGATGGGTTGTCGGAGTTGACCGGAGCGCTCGAATCCCTGGCCGCCGGGGTGATGGAAAAACCGGCCAGCGGGCCTTTCCGCCTGCCTATAGACAGGGTCTTTACCATCAAAGGCTTCGGCACCGTGGTTACGGGCGCGTCCATCTCAGGTAAAATAAGCGCCGGAGACAGCGTTACCATCTATCCCCGTGCGCTGCCGGCCAGGATACGCGGCCTCCAGGTACATAACCAGGAAGTGCGCGAGGCTAAGGCCGGGCTTCGTACGGCTATAAACCTTCAGGGCATAGAAAAAGAAACCATTGAGAGAGGAGACGTCCTGGCTACGGCAAACAGCCTGGAAAACTCCTACCTGCTGGATGTCAGCCTTTACTACTTGCCGAGCGTTTCTAAGCCATTAAAGAATAGCGCCCGGGTGCGCTTCCATACCGGAACATGTGAGATCGCCGCCAGGGTAACCCTGCTGGACCGTGATGAACTAAAGCCGGGAGAAAAGACCTATGCCCAGTTAAGACTGCTTAAAAAAGCAGCCGTCTTGCCCGGAGATCGCTATGTGCTGCGCAGCTATTCACCGACGCGCACTATCGGCGGAGGAGAAATATTACATCCTGTCCCCAAACGGCATAAACGCTTCATCGAAGCCACTCTTTCGGATTTAAAAACCCTGGAGGCCGGAAGCCCGGAAGAGATCGTTCTTTTACATGTAAACAAGGCGGAGGCGCAAGGGCTGACGCGCAGGCGGTTAGCTCTTCTTGGCGGATTAAATGAACAGGATTTGGCCAGTACAATCCACAAACTAACCAAGAGCAGGGATATTCTGCTCTTCAATCAGGAAAACCAGGCCTTTGTGGCCTCCGGGGTCTATGAGGGAGCCAGGGAAAATGTCCTAGGCATCCTGCAAGATTACCACAAACGTAATCCGCTTCTCTTTGGCATCCCGAAGGAAGAGCTGAGAAGCAAACTTTCTTCCGGGATGGATCCAAGGTTATTCTCCTTTTTAATAAACGATCTGGTTCAATCCAAAAGGCTTGTGGCCGAAAAGGAACTCCTGCGCCTGCCCGGTCATAAAGTGGATTTGCAGGTGGATGAAAAGGGCCTGAAGGATAAGATAGAAAAGATATACCTTGAGGCGGGATGGGAGCCGCCCTCGCGTAGCGCAGTATCAGAGCTTCTGGGGAAAGACGGCGCCCAAGCCGGGAAATTTATCGACCTCCTCATCCGGGAAAATATATTGATAAAGGTAAAGGAAGACCTCTGCTTCCATGACAAGCCCTTAACTGACCTTAGAGACCGCATCGTAGATTTTCTCAGAAAACACCAGGAGATAACCCCGGCCCAGTTCAAAGAGGTGACCAACCTTTCACGCAAGTACATGATCCCTCTCCTGGAATACTTCGATGCCGCGAAGGTCACTATTCGGGTGGGGGATAAACGGGTGCTGCGGGAAAAGAAATAGCCAGGGGGAGAAGAATTTCCGGACAGACACCAGCCAAGAGGAAAAGACAGTTTGGCCCCACGTTACACGGAAAGCCTTTTCCCGGAGAGGCCGCCCGGATTTTTTGAGTCGTCATGTGACACGTCTATGAAATTTCTGCATGGTAGCTCTGCAGAGACCGCACCTGGCCGTGACCCTTCCGGCGCTTGGCAATCCCTCTGGCTGCGGCCAGAGCTGCGGCCAGAGTAGTAATGTAGGGCACCTTGTACTTTATGGCGGCCTTACGAATATAGGAGTCGTCGTGTTTGCTCAGCTTGCCGCTAGGGGTGTTGATCACTAGCTGGATCTCTTCGTTCTTAATAGTATCAACGATGTTGGGACGTCCTTCATGCATCTTATTGATAGGCTCGGATTGGATTCCCTTCGCGGCTAAAAAGGACTGGGTTCCGGCGGTAGCTCTGATCCTGAACCCAAGCTTGCTAAACTGGCGGGCCACCTCCAGCACTGCCGGCCGATCGTTTTCAGAGACGGTAATCAAGACGGTTCCCTCGGAAGGCAGCAACTGCTGGGCGGCCTCCTGGGCCTTGTAAAAGGCGAGCCCAAAAGAGTCCGCCAGTCCCAATACCTCTCCGGTGGACCGCATTTCCGGACCAAGTAGCGGGTCAACCTCAGGGAACATGTTAAACGGAAAGACTGCTTCCTTGACGCCGTAATGCGGAATCGACTGCCGCTTGAGATTCAAATCGGAAAGTTTTTTACCCAGAAGTATCTGGGTGGCCAGGCGCACCATGGAAATGTTGCATACCTTTGAGACCAGAGGAACGGTCCGGGAGGCCCGCGGGTTCGCCTCCAGAACGTAAACGGTATCATTGGCTATGGCGTACTGGATATTCATCAGACCGACCACCCGAAGCTCCAGGGCTATTCTTCTTGTATATTCGTAGATGGTGTCGAGGTGTTTGGCTGGTATGCTGATAGGTGGAATCACGCAGGCGGAGTCGCCGGAGTGAATACCAGCCAGCTCGATGTGTTCCATAACCGCGGGGACAAAGGCGTTTGAGCCATCAGCGATGGCGTCTGCCTCGACCTCGATAGCATTTTCCAGAAACTTATCAATCAAAATGGGCCGCTCTGGTGAAATATCTACGGCCGCGGAAACATAATGGGTGAGCATCTCCTCGTCGTGGATCACCTGCATGGCGCGTCCGCCCAGGACATAGGATGGCCGCACCATCAGCGGATAGCCGATCTGTTTGGCCACGGCCAAGGCCTCTTCCGGGTTGCTGGCCATGCCGGATTCAGGCTCCGGTATGCCTATTTTGGTCATCATCTGGCGGAAGCGGTCCCGGTCCTCAGCCAGATCAATGGCCTCCGGCGAGGTTCCGATGATTCTAACGCCTGCCTGGGCCAGCTCATTGGCAATGTTAAGCGGAGTCTGGCCGCCGAACTGTACGATTACCCCTTCCGGTTTCTCCTTCTCATAGATACTCAGGACATCCTCTACCGTGAGCGGCTCAAAGTAAAGCCTATCTGAGGTGTCGTAGTCCGTAGAGACGGTCTCGGGATTACAGTTGACCATGATAGACTCATAGCCTTCGTCACGCAGGGCAAAAGCGGCATGAACGCAGCAGTAATCAAATTCAATCCCCTGGCCGATCCGGTTGGGTCCCCCGCCCAGGACCATTATCTTACGCCTTTTGCTGGTCACGACCTTATCGGGGGCATTATAGGTGGAAAAATAGTAAGCCGCATTTTCCACACCACTCACGGGTAGGGAGTCCCAGGCCTCAACTATCCCGGCTTGGGTACGCTGCCGCCTGATCTCTGCCTCTGGAATACCGAGAATCTGCGACAGGTAGCGATCGGAAAATCCATCCTTTTTTGCCTGTCGCAAAAGTTCCTCCGGCAGGTCCTTTCCCTTATAGCGCAGGATTTGCCCTTCCATCTCTACCAGTTCTTTCATCTGCCGGATAAACCAGGGTTTTATATAGGTCTTGGCATAGAGATCCTCTACTGTAGCGCCCTTCCGCAGCGCCTCGTACATGATAAACTGGCGCTCACTGGACGGCTCGGCCAGGGTCTCCATGAGTTCCGGCAGAGAACGTTTATGAAAGTCCTTAGCAAAACCAAGTCCATAGCGGCTGGTTTCCAGGGAACGGATGGCCTTCTGTAATGCTTCTTTGTAATTCTTTCCGATGCTCATGACTTCGCCCACGGCCCGCATCTGGGTGCCGAGTTTATCTTCGACGCCCTCAAACTTTTCGAAGGCCCACCGTGCGAATTTCACAACCACGTAGTCGCCGGATGGGGTATATTTATCAAGCGTCCCCTCCCGCCAGTAAGGGATTTCATCCAGGCTGATACCGGCGGCCAGCATGGAAGAGATGAGGGCAATGGGGAAGCCGGTGGCCTTGGAGGCCAGGGCAGAAGACCGGGAAGTCCTGGGGTTAATCTCGATTACCACCACCCGGCCGGTCTTGGGATCATGGGCAAACTGGATATTGGTCCCTCCGATAACCCGGATGGCCTCGACAATGTCATAGGAATATTTCTGCAGGCGCTTCTGCAGGGCAGGATCGATGGTGAGCATGGGGGCGACACAGAATGAGTCTCCGGTGTGGACGCCCATGGCATCCACGTTTTCGATAAAACAGACGGTGATCATCTGGTTCTTGGCATCGCGGACTACCTCAAGCTCCAGTTCCTCCCATCCCAAGACGGACTCTTCTACCAATACCTGCCTCACAAGACTGGCTGATATACCGCGGCTGACTATAACGCGTAGTTCTTCTACATTATAGACCAGGCCGCCTCCCGTACCCCCTAAGGTGTAAGCAGGACGGATGACCACCGGGTAGCCGAGCTCATTAGCTATGACCTCAGCCTCCTTCACGGTGAAAGCAGGTGCGCTTCTTGGCATTTCGATACCCAGCCTGTCCATGGTTTCCTTGAAGGCAATCCGGTCTTCGCCGCGTTTGATGGCCTCTACCTCTACACCGATTACTTTTACACCGTATTTCTCAAGTACGCCCGCATGCGCCAGTTCAGAGCAGAGGTTTAGACCAGTCTGGCCGCCCAGATTGGGCAGCAGGACGTCAGGCCGTTCTTTCTCAATGATTTCCACCAGACTCTGGAGATTAAGCGGCTCAATATAGGTGAAGTCGGCCGTGCCCGGGTCGGTCATGATGGTAGCCGGGTTGGAATTAACCAGTACTATCTCATAACCAAATTTGCGCAGCGCCTTGCAGGCCTGGGTACCGGAATAATCAAATTCACAGGCCTGACCGATGACAATAGGCCCGGAACCGATGATCATTACCTTTTTGATGTCCTCACGTCTTGGCATGGTATCTCCTTTAAATCCATCGCGTATGCAAGAAACAACGGATTAGGCGTTGCTTCCGACTGCCGGGAATATAGGAGAGCCCCGGTCGTGTGTCAAGTTAAAAACATACACACGTTTTTGCTTTTTCTGCTGCTAAGGCTCGGAAATAAAAAGTTCGACACTAACCTGCCCGTCTTAAGAGAGCTTTCCGGAAAACCTTCCATTTAGGAGATAATCAGAGAAGTGGAATCTGTTTTTGGCAAAGACCCAGTATTGGCAATCCCGGAGTCCAGGAGTATAGCAACATCCCCTACCTCCCGAGGAATTTCATGGGCTATTACGGCCAGGGATGTCCCAATTCCAAGAGGTATGGAAATCATAAAAGCGGTGGCAATGACGATGCCGTCCATGAAGTTGTGAAAGGCGTCTCCGATCAGGATTAAGTAACCAGCCGCACTGTGGACATCGCACTCTGGATCATGACAATGCCGCCAGATAACTATTTTTTCGAGGAGGAAAAAAATAAGAGACCTATTAGGACATATCTCAAGGCAAGGACCGGGCTGAGCATATTCATGGCCTTGGGCAGCATACCCAGAAAGGCGGCACCCAATAAGGTACCTATGGCATAACTTAAAATATAAAGAATTACCTTCTTAACCTTATCCCCGAGCAACATGAGAATGGACGCCCCGGCGATGGCGCCTATACTGCCCGCAAAACTGAATATGATGATGTAAGTCAAGATCATTGTTAGAGCGTCCTGCGCATAAGAATCTCGGCTAGCCTGTATGGCCGCATCTTCATGAGCTCCTGCTGATCGGCTGGATCGTCTTCCGCGCCAGGCCGGCCAGAATTGCCACCGCATCTTCTAAGGTCAGGTCTTTAATTTTAGGCAGCTTTAGCAGCATGGGGAGGTTGACACCGGTTACGATGCCTATCCTGCCTTCATCCAGGAGGGAACGCGCCAGATTGGTAGGGGTCCCCCCCAGTATGTCGGTCAGGATGAGCACCCCTCCTCCACAGTCAAGCCTGGCTATTTGGTTTCTCAGGGCCGCCTTAAGCCCGGAACTATTATCTGCTGAAAATGGGACGGAAAATGCCGCCATCACGGGCAGCTTATGGCCCATAATATGAGTAGCCACGCGGATCATTTCCTCACCTAAATGCCCGTGCGTGGCCACTATGACACTGAACTCATCCATATCGATTTTAATCCGGGATAGAATCGACCTTGAAAATGCTAACCTTCATGGCTACAGACTTTCACAAGATTTCTCTTATGGTATCCAGGACTATCCTGTTATTTTCAGAGGTGGAAGTCGCAAACCTTAAAAAATTATTTCCCAGCCCTTCCTGATGAAGGGGCCTTATGCGGATGTTTTTTTCACTTAAAACCTTGGCAAATTCATCTGCGCTCATATGAGGAATCTTGCCCAGAAAAAAATAGGTCTCTGTAGGGTACGTCGTAATGCCTAAATTCTGTAATGATTTTGTAAAATCCTTGGTCAGGTCTTTCAGCATTACAACTCTGGCATCAATTTTATCCAAATGTTCAAGAGATGCCATTGCCGCAGCCTCGGCAGTCCTTGCCAGCGGATAGGCATCATTATGATTATTCAGACAGCGTATCAATTCGTTATCTGCGATGGCATAGCCTACCCTAAAACCTGCCAAACTAAATGCCTTTGAGAACGTACGAGTTACAATAACATTTTTGTATTCAAAAATCAGATCTGCCGCTGTGTTGCTTCCGAACTCAATGAATGCCTCATCGATTAAGAACATGGTATCAGGATGTCTTTCGATAAGCGAAAGATTCTCCTTTATATTAAAGACGGTGCCGGTAGGATTATTCGGGTTAACGATTACTGCCACAGTTGTATCTTTCGGTATTTCAAGGCCTTTCATATTAAAAAGGAAATCTTCCTTTTCAGCCAAAAAAGTACAAGTCTTTTTCTCTGCAATTTCCTCGAAAAGATAATAGGTAGGAGAGATTAAATGCGCCCTCTGGCCATAAAGTAAAAACAATTGGCGGAGTATAAGTTCAGAGCCTGCATTTATGTGGATATTTTCCACAGGAACCTTGACATAGTCTGATATTCTCTCTTTCAGCTTCCATGAATAGGGTTCTGTATAGTGATTGCCCAGACGGATCTCTTTCCTGGCCGCCTCTATGGCTTCATCTATGGGGGGAAGAGGGTTTTCGCAGAGGGCCAAATTTATACCCTCAAGAGGAAACCCTCCTTTTTCCAGCCTGCTTTTCTTCATAAGGTCTTACCCAGCATGTCAGCCTTAACGTCCTTTTTAGGGGCTTCCTTATCATAGCCGACGATCATCTTCATATCGGAGCCTGTTCAAGATTTTTTCTTAATCTTTCTTCTCCAGGTCTTTAATGCGACGCTGGATTTCGGCTAGCTCCTCAGCTAGCGCTTGGACCCGGTGTTTGAGGTCGGAGATTTCCTCTCCAGGGCTTAGCTGGTAGGCAGAACCGGTCTCTGGCCTTCGTCCGCGAGCCATCCCCGGCGAAAAACCTGGACCTCGACCCATTCCCCGGCCTCCAGCCATACCCATCCCCATGCCTCTACCTATCCCAGGCTGCGGGCTTATCTCAATTCGGCCGGACTTATATGCTTCGATAGCATCATCGATTTTGCCCGTAACTCCGGTAACCATTTGAATCCCTGCTGCTGCCGACAACACCCGGCTGGCATTAGGACCGATACTTCCCGTAATTATCGCCTGAACCTGTGTGCCGGCGATAAGCTGAGCCGTCATAATCCCGGCTCCTCCGCTTGCCCCAGCGTTAGGGTTCTCAACCACCTCAAACTCCATGGTTTCCGGATCAACGATAACGAAATATTGGCATCTTCCAAAACGGGGGTCTATCTCACCGTCCAGACTCGGCTGGTTTGCTGATACCGCAATCCTCATATTTCCCCTCCAGTGCGAAATTATTGGATCAATATGTTAATCCTATCATGCCTTCAAATAAATTTAATATAACCTTTCTGACCCATAGGTTCCTTGATCAATGCGTGATGTCAGACTTATTTAGTAAAGTGCGCTTTGGTGTCTTCCAGGTCTGCATACATAAAGCAAAGAATCCACCCACCAAACCAGCGCTACCGGCTCCAACCGGGCAACCAACCCGCCCGCAAAAAGGACATACAGCGAACATCGCATACAATCTTGAAAAGGCAAGTCCCCAACGGAGAAAGTGAAATAATGGACCAGGAAGCGGGTGCATTCTGGCAGCATTGGCTTTGGTTATCCTTCGCAATAATTTTGTGTCTTCACTTGTAAGCCTTAGCATAATGATCTGGTCCTGGGTTTCGCGGCATTTTCAAAAGACTAAAGTGAAACCAAAATTGTGTTTTTATCCTATAAGGGTTAAAAGAGAATGTAGCTGTGAAGACTATTGTGTCTGGTCTTATGAGAAGCTATCTTGCAAAGTTTAAAACCCGGAAAAGACCCTTTCTGTCTTTTCAGATAGAGCCCACCTCCAGGTGTCAGCTTAAGTGTGTAATGTGCCCGAAAACTGCTTTCCAGGATGAATGGGTAGCGGGCGATATGCCTCTTCCTGTCTTTGAAAAGATAAGCAGATACTTTCACCTCACCAGGGATGTTCACCTCCAGGGTTGGGGGGAGCCACTCCTCTACCCCGAATTACTTGCCATGATTCGTATCGCCAGGGCCAAGGGTTGCCAGGTGAGTCTGACCACAAATGGGGTCCTTCTAACCCCTGACAGATCAGAAACACTGATCAAGGAAGGTCTGGACATAATTGCCATCTCTTTGGCCGGGGCATCAAAAGGCGCTCACGAGGCGATACGGTGCGGCTCGCATTTTGATACCCTGCTTGCTAACGTAAAAATCCTCGTTCAGCTTAAGGCAAAACTAAAATCAAAGACCCCAAAGGTGGTATTCTCCTACCTGATGACCAAGACAAATATCGAAGAACTGCCGGATGCCGTGCGTCTGGCGCGAGAAATAGGCGTAAACGAACTGGTAGCCAACAACCTTGACTATTGCCCAACTGAAGTCCAATACGATCTAAAAGTCTTTTCCTGCCACGGGACTGATAGCAGATTGCAAAGAATCTTGGAAGAAGCAGAAAAAGAAGCGCGGGGAATAAAGCTACCCTTTCGCTGTTACCCACTCGAGATGGAAGAGGTCATCATGTGTGAACTCAATCCCTTGCAGATCGTGTTTTTTTCTCATGACGGCAGTGTCTCGCCTTGCGTGTATCTCAACCTGCCCAAGTCGGGGTCAATACCCGAAATCTTCTGCGGCTCATATCACGAGATACCGAGGATATGCTTTGGTAATGTGGCCAAGAAAGACTTTATAGAAATATGGAACAGCCCCGAATATACGGAATTCAGAAAAGTTTATCAAAACAGGCTCGATGTATTCGAAAAGACTTATGGCCATATGGGCCCTTTTACAACAGACCGGCATGAACTGGAGGAGGCTGAAAAGATACTGAAAAACGGTCTGTCCCGAAATCCTCTGCCGGCAGGATGCCGTACCTGTTATAAGGCGTATGGCATCTGAGCATCAATTTAAATTTCCAAAACCTTGCCCGCCCCACAGTCAAGAGATTTCTCAGGATAGAGACGCCTTATTTCCGACTTAAACTGAGTACAGTGACAAGGACAAACCAGTTTTAGATCCCTAATGAGATCGAATTCTCTGAACCCATGCAGACCTCCAATGAGGGCATCGACCTTTCCGAAGCTTGATGCGGCCTGAAGGATGGCTCTCACACCGGGGTGGGAGCAGCCGGTAACCACGACCAGACCCTCTCTGGCCCTGACCACAAGAGATTGCTCTATGCCTTCGAGCTCACCAGTGGAAAATACGTTTTCATGGATTTGAACAGGGCCTGTAATGCTGATCACCTTACCCGCACCAGGAGGCTTAGGACAGGAATTGGGAATGTAAACCTTGACTTCTTTATTGAGCTTAAGCAAATCCAAAAGTCCCCCGGTATGGTCCCAGTGGGCGTGGGAAATGAAGACCTCGGGAATTGCGCAAGGGTCGATGTTGAGCCTTTCCAGATTATGGAGAAGAATCGAGCCGCTCGCCCCGGTGTCGAAGAGAATCCGCTGGCCATTTTCTGGTTCTATGAGGCAGGAGAAGCCCCAGTCAGCTTTGAGGCCTTCCCGCAAGGCTTCGTTATCATAAACAATGATGATCTTCATACTATTACTCCAGCAATTAAATACCCAAATACTGTCATTCCCGCGAAAGCGGGAATCCAGCAAGGAACTGGATGCCGGATCAAGCCTGTCCTCAACTTGATTGGGGATCCGGCATGACATTTTTTATGTATTTGCCTGCCGGAGTAATAAAGCGGCCCGATTTAATAATTGTGGGTGCCGACCACCACCTTTTTGTTCATTTTCTTTTCGATCATCTCCTTGAGACGGTCGATATTTATAGGGCAGGCAGCGGTGGTCGTGGCTTTTACTATACAAGTCCCTAAGTGTACGGTATCAAAGTCACGCCCATATTGTTTGGCCACATCACTGATGAGGGCTAACTTGGGCATAGCCAGTCCCGGACAGTCTCCGCAATCACCCATGGCCACTATATCCAATTCTTCGTCCTTGTAGCGCGCAAATTCTCCTTCTCTGGCCTGCATGGCCTTGAAACACTTAATACACGATACGCAGGTGACGTCTTTGATTTTCTTACAAGAAAGAATCGCTATTTTTGCCATTTTTTCTCCCTCCTCTTTTAAAAGTTACTCATCTGCTCAAAGATGCGTGATAAAATTTACTACTTCCTCTATCCTCTCATAAGGCACGGTCTTTATCTCTACTCCTGCATCGGTCAGGGGATATCCGGCCCCCTTGCCCTCCATGCTGCTTTTACTTAACACAACATCCACCCCCTTTTGAATAAGCCACTTGCTGGTCATTATCCCCTTCCTCTTTTCTTCCTGGGAGTAAGGATTAGACACTATCTCTTCATTAAAAATATCGTTATCTTTTGCGGTAATCAATGCAAAAAAGGGTGAACTGCCGAAATGAGCGCATATCGAGGCCCTATCTTTCTCCAGAGGTATGGCATAGGTGACCGTGTCCTTCTTCTCCGGCTCGTAATGTATGAGAATCCGGTCCACCTGCGGGATGCTTTCTTTAATCCTGGTCTTGATGTTTTTGCTAATATAGTGCGCTTTCCCCAGACTGCGAACCTTTAGCGTTAGAACCATCTCGATGAATTTGTAGCGTCCGGAGCTTCGGCCCCGAAGTTCCTTTATCTCCCGAACATGAGGATCTTGCGACGTAATGGTTTTCACTCTGTCCAATGTGGTAAGGTCCACCGAAGCATCCAGCAGGACCCGGATGGCATCTACAAAGATACGCCATCCTGAACGTCCTATAAAAAAAGCGACTATAACTGTCATAATCCGGTCCAGAGAAAGGTAAAAGTAACTTCCTATGAGACCACCAATAATGACCAGATATGAAAACAAATCTGCCTTGAGCTGCTGGGCGTCCGCTATCAGACTGGGAGATCCTGTTTCTTCTCCCTGACGAAGCTCATAACGGGAGAAGGCATAGATGGCAGTCATGATAAACAGGTAGCTCCCTATAGACAAAGGCACATGGGTAAGTATCAGCTCCCTCTCCCGCGTTATGGACGTTTTTACGACCTCAACCCCGGCCCCGAAAATAAGCAGGGAGATGACCAGCGAGATCAGATTTTCGACCTTATAAAGGCCGTAAGGAAAGGCACGGGATTTACGCTTTGATAGCCGAATACCAATAAAAACAGCAACCGAAGAAATAACGTCGGCAAAAGAATGGACCGCGTCCGCGATCAGGGCCATACTACCGGAAAGGGTCCCCAGCAAATACTTGAAACCTACCAGAAAGACGCTAAGGACAATAGAGTAACAGGCTAATTTTTCGCTCTTTTCAAACCTCATTGTCCGGGCGATAGCGCCGCTCCCCTCTTCATGCATGCTACCTAGAAAATCTTTTTAAATTCCCCCTATTCCCCCTTTCAAGGGGGGGATATTGTTAGTCCCCTCTTTGAGAAAGAGGGGACAAGGGAGATGTATTTAATGATCACACACATTCAGGCCGGACACAAGGCTATTGCTTAAGTACTGCTGTACCAGCTCTTCCGGGGATGAAGCGGGCGCGCCGGTGATGACCTTAATCCCCCTTTCGGTAAACAGCGTTAAGGCTCTCTGCCCCATGCCGCCGGCGATAATGACGTTAACGCCCATTTCCCCCAGCCATCTGGGCAACACGCCCGGCTCATGGGGCGGCGGGATGACCAATGCCTTGTTTGCAATCTTGTTATCCTGGATATCCAGAATGGCAAATTTTTCACAGTGACCGAAATGGTTGCAAAGCTTATTGTCAACAACCGGCAATGCTATTTTCATACTTCATACCTCCAAGACCTAAAAATTTTTAGATAGTTTTCATCCTATTTATTATCCTTCCCCACATTCCACGAACCATCTCCGAAAGCCCGTTTGGGGAGTACTCGATAATCGTCTTTTCTGCTATCATCGCCTCTGTAAAAATCGGGTCGTAGGGAATTTTGCCCACGAGTTCAAAGCCCTCCTGAACACAATACTTCTCAATACGATCCGCCACATCCAAATTAATGTCGAACTTGTTGATACAGACCATGGCTGGAATTTTAAAATGTCTGACCAGATCGCCTACGCGCTCCAGATCGTGCACACCGGAAACGGTCGGTTCGGTGACAACCAGCACCGCTGAGGCCCCGGTGGTGGCGGCAATGACCGGACAGCCGATACCCGGAGGTCCGTCTATGAGGATCAGGCCCAGGTTACGCTCTTCGGCCAATTTCTCGGCCTGGCGCCTTATCATGGTAATCAACTTGCCGGAATTCTCCTCGGCAATGCCCAGCTTCGCATGAACGAAGGGGCCGAACCTGGTCTCCGAGACGAACCATTCACCGCAGATGTTTTCCGGAAACTCTATGGCCTCAACCGGGCAAAAATGCACACAGACCCCGCACCCTTCGCAACTAAACTCATCTATCACATAGTCTCTGCTTATGGCCTTGAATTGGCATAACTCTATGCATTGACCGCAGGCTGTGCATAAAACAGGATTAATTACTGCTTTCCGTCCGCCCTTGAACTCCTGATGGGTTTTTATCTCCGGTTTAAGGATCAGGTGCAGATCCGCGGCATCCACATCGCCGTCCACCATCACCTTGTTTTCGGCCAGGCCGGCGAAGGCCGCTACCAGGCTGGTCTTCCCGGTCCCGCCCTTGCCGCTGATTACAGTCAGTTCCTTCATGTGTCCCCCTGCCTGTTAACTATGCCCTCTATTTTTTGGTACAATCCCCTGAATTTTTCTTTCCATTCCGGCATGACATCCACTATCATCTGACCCCGTGAATAGGCCTCTGCAATCTTTCGATCCATGGGTATTTCCAGGAGAAGGGGGATATTTTCTCTGGCCAGATATGATTGCACACCACTATCACCATTACCCGCACGATTCAGCACCACCCCAAGAGGCATCTTGAGCGCCCGCACGGCCTCTACTGCCAATATAAGATCATTCAGGCCGAAAGGCGTAGGCTCTGTCACCAACAGGGCGAAATCAGCGCCCTTTAAGGCGGCAATCACGGGGCAGGATGTACCGGGCGGGGCATCAATAATATTTATTTGCCCCTTATCTATCCTCTCTTTAACTGCCCTGATCAGGGGCGGAGACATGGCCTCCCCGATGCGCAGGCGGCCATGGATAAATTCCACGTGGCCTGCCCGGCCCTGTTCAATAATGCCCAGTTCCCGGCTTGATTCCTGCACCGCCTTCTCCGGGCAGACCTGGAGGCAGCCGCGGCAACTGTGACACAGCTCAGGGAAGGTGAGCACATAGTCTTTTAGCACGGCAATGGCATTGAATTGACAGATCTCGCCGCACTTTCCGCAATAGGTGCACTTGGTAAAATCTACCTCCGGGACAAAGGTATCAACTACAGTCTGTTCGTTGATAACTGCCTTTAAAAATAGATGAGCATTAGGCTCTTCCACATCGCAGTCCAAAAACCTTACCGCTTTATCCAATGACACAGCCATATTCACACCCACCGTCGTCTTCCCTGTGCCACCTTTGCCGCTGGCTATAGTAATTACCATCTTAGGTACTTACTCCTTTCTTTTTTCGGCCTACCAGCCTTTTAAGATTTCCTTGTCATTTGGCTGCCGCAACTCGGGCACTTAATAGTGTTACAGGGGACGCCCCGCTGATGGGGGGCCGTCCGCCCGCAGCTCGGGCAAACGCACTCTCCGCCTGACCCCAGACCCAAACCACCGCCCCGGCCACGGCCGCCGCCCCGACCCGAACCTCTTCCTGTGCCCGGCCCTTTTCCTGCCGGTCCGGTTCCATCTCCCATAGGCATATCTTACCTCCTTTAGCGCCAGTGTCCTTCGACATTGGGACTGGCTGCATATGAAATTTCGCCTCTCTTGAATTTCTCGACCGCCTCTCGAACTGTTCCTGTCACATTAACCGCCATGTTTATCTTCGCTGCCTGCAAGGTCACAAAGGCCTTCGGCCCGCAATGGCCCGTGATGAGCACGCCGGCCCCTTCTTCCGCTATAGTCCGCGCGGCCTGAATGCCGGCGCCCTGCATGGCTTCGATATTTTGCGTGTTATCCACAGCCTTAAATTCCATGGTTTCGGGGTCAACTATAATAAAATATGCCGCCCTGCCAAACCGCGGGTCAATCTCATCATCTAACCCCTTACCTTTTGCACTAATCGCTATCTTCACGCCCGTTCACCTCCTCTTCCTATTTATCATTATTTATAGTTGAAATTGCATACCTTCATACCCCGCCTCTCCGGCGGCACCTGCCCCGTCCTCTGCCCAGCCCTCCGCCGTCTGTCCAATCATGATCCCAGAGCGCCTTGAGAATATTTTTACTCCGGCACTTCGGGCACTCAACCGCCACATCGGTATCATCAGTAATAGCCCATTCGTTTGTGCAGTCCGAACATAAGAAACGTCTTTGCATCATCTGAACCGCCCCGCCTTCGATCTGTAGCGCCTTGGCATTAACGATTGCATCCGCGATCTTCTTGTGGGCAGATTCGATGATATTGCCGAAGGTCTGCCGCGAAATATCCATCCGCTTAGCGGCCTCTTCCTGATACAACCCCTCTAAATCAGCCAACCGGATAGCCTCAAATTCATCCACCGTAAGGTTGACTTGTTCCAGGGCAAATACTGGAACTCCCGCAGGCTTGAAGTAGGCTGCGCGGGGAAGACCGCAAACCCGTCTGCATTTAAAAGGTCGCGGCATGATTGTCTCTTTTAATTATTAGCATATGCCAATAATATAGCACAAAAAATTCCCCTGTCAAGGAAATTGGCAGGGGAAAGTCGATGACCCCATAAAAAATCAAGAAATCTATAGTATCAGGCTGCCCACCAAAGATTTTATGTCTTTAAGATTATGTCTGACCAGGTATTCTTCTATCCCGGAGATAATCTCCATAGTAGCCTTGGGGTTGACAAAGTTGGCCGTTCCGACCTGGACGGCCGAGGCCCCGGCAATGAGGAACTCCAGGGCATCAGCTGCGGTCATAATGCCGCCGCAACCGATTACCGGGATATTCACCGCACCGGCTACCTGCCAGACCATACGCAGGGCAATGGGTTTAATGGCCGGCCCGGAGAGGCCGCCGGTGACATTATGAAGCTTGGGGCGTCTTGCCTCAACATCAATAGCCATGCCCGTGAGGGTGTTGATGAGGGAGATGGAATCTGCCCCGGCCTCTTCCACGGCGCGGGCTATGCTCACGACGTCCGTCACATTAGGGCTGAGTTTGATAATTATTGGAAGCCGCGTTGCCGCACGGACTGCCCTGGCAACCCGCGCTGCGGCCTTGTAGTCTGTCCCAAAGACCACGCCGCCTTTCTTCACGTTGGGGCAGGAGATATTGACCTCCAGGGCCGCTATGCCCTCGACGTTGCTCAGCCTTTCCGCCAGTTTTCGATATTCTTTGATGTCTTGTCCCAGGATGTTGACGATGACCGGAACAGAGAGATTGCGTAAAAATGGAAGCTTGTCTGCGATGAAATTTTCTACCCCTACATTTTGCAGGCCGATAGCGTTCAGCAGGCCGCAGGGGGTCTCTACAGTACGCGGCGGCATATTCCCCGGACGAGGGTTAAGAGAAAGACCTTTGACGATTATCCCGCCCAGACGGTTAAGATCAAGCAGGCCGGCATATTCCTGGCCATAACCAAAGGTGCCCGAGGCAGTAAGCACCGGGTTTTGCAGTCTAAGGAGGCCGATCCGGATGGAAAGGTCAGGTCTCGTCTTTTTCATTTCCAGGCCACCTCATAAGCATCAAAGACCGGGCCTTCCTTACAGACCCGGACTAAATCGCCGCTTCTCATCTCGGCCACGCAGCCCAAGCAGGCGCCAAGTCCGCAGGCCATAAAGCTCTCTAAGGAGACTTGACAGGAAAGGCCGTACTGCATAGCCAGAGATGCGACGGCATGGAGCATGGGATAGGGGCCGCAGCTATAAATAACGGGCCTTGAGGCGGCAACTCTGTTTGTAATCAAATCCGTGACCAGCCCTCTTTTTCCTGCAGAGCCGTCTTCAGTAACCACCTCCACCTGAAGCCCCATAGTCCTTAGCTCTTCCGCACAAAGGAGCTCTGTTTTGTTTCGGGCGCCGATGAGTGCAGAAGTCTTGTCTCCTGCGCCATTTTGGGCGATGATTTGGGCAAGAAAAAACAGGGGGGCAATACCCATACCGCCGGCCACAAGAAGGGACGGGGACTCCTCTCGCCAGGAAAAACCACAGCCGAGAGGGCCCACAATATCCAGGCCTTCGCCGCTTCTGAGAGTAGTAAGCATATTCGTACCTTTGCCCACTACGCGGTAGAGAATATCCACAGTCATGGAACCATGAACGGCATGTATGGAAAAGGGGCGGCGAAGGAGCGGGTCCAGGGTCTGTCCAACACGTAGCATGAGGAATTGACCGGGCCGGGCAGCCCTGGCCAGGGCTGGCGCCTCTATGCGCAGCCTATAGACACCGGGCGCCGCGAACCGGTTTTCTAAAACAGTGGCTGTGCTTTGATCCATCTTGCTCCTGGCCCCGCGTACCATAAACTATAGTGAATGTCATTAGTCAATAGTCATTTGTCACTGGTAAAAGCGACCGATCTTTCCAAGTTAACTAATGACCCGTGACGCTGCCTAGAAAAGGCATTGCTAGACAAGGCTACTACCGTACCCGAGCGGCCGGTAATCTTTTCCCCACGATACGAAAAGAACTCATCCCGGCGGCACTTCGTGCATATTCCGGCTATTTCAACGTGCTCCGGCAGAATACCAGCTGAAAGCAACTGGTCGCGGCTTATGGCCCAAAGGTCAAAATGTCCGGGTGCTACCTCATATCGCCAGAGTGTGGGAGGAAACTCCTCTCGAAAATTCTTAAATTCGGCGCAACATGGACCAAGAGAAGGGCTGATACAGGCCAGGATGTCCTGCGGCCTGCTCCCAAAGGCATCTGTCATGGCCTGAACAGTGTGACCGATAATATCCAGGACATTTCCCCGCCAGCCGCAGTGCACGTTGCCGATGGCTTTACGCCCGGGGTCGTAGAGGATTATGGCCTGGCAGTCGGCCTGCTTTATCATTAGGGCCACGTCCGTGAGATGAGTGAACAAGGCATCAAATCCCTGCGGTTCATGCTCGCTCTCGGGAGGGTGATCTATAATCCTGACGCCGTTCTTATGCACTTGATGCGCCGAGACCAGATGGGTGGCGCCGATTATTGCTGTTATTGTTTTTCTGTTCCTGCGGATCAGGGCTGCGTCATCTCCGGTGTGATAACTGACGTTCAAACTGTCAAAAGGAACCGGACTTACTCCCCCCCGGCGGGTGAATACAGCGTGTGTGACTTCAGGAAAGTTGCTCAGAAGGTCAAACCGGTAAAATTCTACAGGGCCGACGTTGATCTTTTTCATACGTTTCTCTGATGCCGTTTATACTGTTATTCACCGGGACTGTCAAGAAGCCTGCCTGATCGGGAAGATAGGACTTCCCCCATGTTTATGGAAGCCATTGTTCCTGAGCGTAACTTGCTGGAGCAGTCCGCCGCAGGCGGATCGAGGACGAGCAGGAAGGGGAAAGCCAGCCCTTTAGTGGCTGGAAGGGGTAAGCCTTCCCCGCCTGCGAGTCCCGAAAGGGTCACTGCGCAAGCCGTGAAGCGAAGGAATGATGGCTTCCATTTCTAGAAAGTCCTATTGGCGAGAACTGTTGACAAATACCCGGAGAAAGATATAAGTAGCTACTATAGTGGATGTCATTAGTCAGTAGTCATTTGTCACTGGTAAAAGTGATCAACCTTCCACGGTTAACTAATGACCAGTGACGTTGCTTATAAATGAGATATTTCTCGGATGGAGGAAATATGAAGGTCTCGAATATTATGGTAGCTATAGACTTTTCCGAATGTTCGGCCTCGGCATTCAGGTATGCCCTGGACCTGGCTGCGCTTTTTCCAGCCAAAGTAATTTTACTTAATGTGATTGACGCCCGGCATATCGAACGCATTGCTGAATTTACGGGCGCGCCTTTAAAAGAAATACAGGAAAAGATGATGCGTCGTGCCAAAACAGCGCTCAAGGATTTTATCAAAAAGTGGGATAACACCAAGGCGTCCTGTACCGCGGAAGTGGCCGCAGGCGTTCCATTCCACGAGATCGCCCTTAAAGCCAGGAAAGACAAGGTTGACTTGATCGTTATGGGAGGATATGGCCAGCATGGCAAGGGAGGACAGATAGACGAGATATTTTTTGGCAGTACTGCCGAAAAGGTGGTGCGTCTGTTGCCATGTCCGGTCCTCTGCGTTCCGCAGATTTAGTTTCTTCGCTCAGAAATGTCTTTCATTCTGATATTTCAGAAACCTTCTTTCCCTTTGATACTTCTCTGGGAGCAATTTCTAATACCTTTTCATCCATGTCCCGCAATATATGGCATTTACCCTGCAAAACACCCTTCTCTACAACTACCAGGCGCGCTGTTTTTATATCCCCCTGCACATTGCCCTTATCATGGATTTCAATAAGTTCCGCGGCTTCGAGTTTACCCTGAACAGTGCCATTAATAACAATATGTTGGGCCTTTAAATTCCCTTTTACTAGAGATGTCTCTCCAATAACGATAGAATCTGCATTAATATTTCCCTCCCAGTGGCCATCGATACGGATTAAGCCATTGGTATTAATCTCCCCTGTACCTCCAATATTATCTCCCAAATAAGAACCGCTCCGATCCTTACTTTTAGTCCACTCCTTTAAAAACATATTAGCCTCCTTTCTTGGCTAAAAAAGTAGCCGGGTTAACCGGTCTCTTCTTTTTCCACACCTCATAGTGGACATGTGGCCCGGTAGTTGAGCCTGTTTGCCCCATATAGGCAATAATCTGCCCACGTCGAATATAATCTCCGCATTTAACCAGGTTCTTCTTGTTATGCCCATAAACAGTTGTAAAGGCGTACCCGTGTTCCAGCACAATAAAATTACCCAACTTGGCGTGATGTCCTTCTAAAGCCACTACTCCGGTAGCAGTGGCATGGACAGGTGTTCCCGCCTGATTGGCAATATCTATCCCGGTATGAAATTCGTGCTCGCCAGAGATCGGATCATTGCGATAACCAAAAGGAGAAGTTATGCATCCATCAGCAGGATGGCCATTGGGTGTGGCTTCGTATATATCTTTCTGCTTTTTAATATAATCCGAAATCTTTTCATACCTATCTATCTGGGCTTTTACTTTATCCCTTAACTCTATAAAGCTTAAATAGATATCTTCTTCTTTTAGCTCTTCGATGTCGCTACGGAGCACCCTTGAAAGACCGATGTTATCATCTGAATTCAGACCACCCCGCCCCTTCTCGGTTCTGGTGATAATATCATGCCGATCACCCATTTCAAGCACGCTTATCAGAGATCGTTCGAGCTTGCCGACCTTCTGCACAAGGGAATTAATGCGCTTGACTTCATCCTTAATATATACAGCCTTGGTCTTTAATTGTTCATTACAGTAGCTCAGGTACCTGTAGCAGAGATAGCTGGAATTCACATATAATGACCATCCCAGAACAACGAGCACGATCGAAACAATAGAAAGTAACGAGGGAAGATATAAGTGAAACTGGAATGGCCGCAAACTGCTATGCGGCAAAAAAATTAACGTTATCTTATGGCAAAGCTTTCTATGCCACTTCGTTATCTTCATAGCCGATTACTATTGCCGATTTTATATACCACTGTGCTTATTATGTGTTATCGATATGACTGAGCTAAGACTTGAATTTAAGAATGATATTTCTGAGCGATAGGTGGGTAGATTGGATGTATAATCTTCTCCTTGCATTTTGGCCTTGAATTTCCGGGGAGATACAAGATAGTATGGGAAGCTGATGAATAAAATTATAATTATCGCGACTGCAACAGGCGTGCTTTGTCTTCTCTTTCCTCTCGCCGCCTTTGCCGCCGGATTTGCCATTCTCCAACAGGGCACCGCGCCTATGGCGCAGGGAAATGCCTTTGTCGCCCAGGCGGACGATCCTTCGGCTATCTTTTTCAATCCGGCCGGGATAAATCAGCTTAAGGGCACCCAAGTCTATCTGGGAGCTACAGCCATTGCCCCGCGAGCCGAGTATAAAGATAGTCTGGGCGCAAAAACCAGGACCGAATCGCAATTATATTCTCCTCCTCAATTCTATTTGACACACGAGTTGATGCCAAATCTGGCCTTAGGTCTAGGCGCCTTTTCCCCCTTTGGACTGGGGACGAAGTGGGACGGCGGTTGGACCGGCCGCTATCTGGCCACAAGTTCTGATTTACAGACTTTAAATATTAACCCGGTTCTCTCCTGGAGAGTATCTCCTGAATTATCCGTTGCCGGTGGCGCCAATGTCATGCGCACAGAGGCCGATCTCAGAAGAAAGCTGAACCTGAGCGCGCTTGCACTTCCCGACGGTGACCGGTTATTCAAGGGAGCGGATTACGGCTATGGGTACAACCTGGGTCTCATTTACCAATTGACTCCCGCCACAAATATTGGCCTTTCCTACCGGAGCAAGGTCAAGGTCAAAATTGATGGCGCGGCAGAATTCAGCGTGCCCGCGGCTGTAGCTCACCTCTTCCCAAGCGGCGGGGCACACAGTCAGCTAGTCTTCCCGCCTTCTCTGTTCGCCGGCATGGCCTACAAGGGGCTGTTCCCCTGGGTCTTTGAATGCGACCTTACCTGGATGGGCTGGTCCACCTTTGAGGAATTAAGGGTTGACCTGGATAGACCGGTAGGCGCTGCCCAGACATCGGTATCGATTCAACCAAGGAACTGGAACGATGTGTTCGCCTATCGTTTCGGGGTTAATTATCGATGGGATAAGTCCACCACCATCCGGGCCGGTTATATTTTCGATGAATCCCCGGTTCCGGATGAGACCATGGATCCATCCATCCCGGATGCCGACCGGCATATATTTTGTCTGGGCGGGGATTATCGGCTCAATGATTTTACTATTGGTATGGCCTACAACTACATCCTGGGCAAAAAACGGGACAAGCACAATACCATTGGCGCAGACGTTGTACCCGGTGACAACCGCACTAACGGGGAATACCAGCAGACCTCACATTCTCTGGCGGTCAGTATCTCCTACAGCTTTTGAAAAGTTATCTGTTGCACGGCATATTTTTTCAATACGTCTTCCCGCACCGTAATACCCAAACCCGGCCCCTTAAGCGAAGGCGCCCTGCCCCACTTGCCGAAGACCAGATCTTCCCGGATGATATCTTCTTTCAGGAGCAGGGAAGAGAAGGAACCCTCGATATAGACAAGTTCATCAAAACACTGGGCAAAGCGCCGGCCTGCTGCCGAGAGGATACCCGTTTCGCCGACATGACTTCCGAGCATGGCTTTTATACCCGTCTTGCGGCCTATCTCCAATATCTTAACAGCATTCCGGAACCCGCCGCATTTTGAGAGACGAATATCAAAAATTTCACAGGCCTTCATCTCCGCCAGACGTTCGGCATCGGCGACACTACAGAGCGATTCGTCGGCGATAATGGGAACGCCGGCGTTTTCGAAAACCTTCTTAAGACCTTTAAAGTCTTCCTTGACTACCGGCTGCTCTACAGCCGAAACCCCGTATCGTTTCATCTCCTCGATCTTCCGGATGGCCTCATCAGCCGTCCAGTAACCATTCGCATCTACCCTGAGATCAACCTCGCTTCCCAGGATATCTCGGACCAATGCCAGACGGGCCAGGTCGGACTCGTTACCCACCTTTAATTTAAGGAATCTCATTTCCCTCTGTTTGACCATGTGCAGATAGGTTTGAAATGTATCTAAAGATAACATGGAAACCACGGCGCTATAAGTAAGGTCCCCTTTTTTGCATTCAATGCCGAGTAGTTCCGATACAGACTGCCGCCATGCCTTCCCGGCCGCATCCAGCAAGGCAGTTTCCAGGGCACAAACCGCTGAGGGGTTTTTGCATGCGTCACCCTGCGCGGACAATGCATCAAGAAACCCGCGCATGCTTAGCGGATCCGGGAAAATGTGCCCGGCAAGCATGGGTATAAGATTTTTTTCAAAAAATGCGATATTTTCGCTTATGCTTTCTCCGGTTACATAGCCTCTGGGAGCCCCTTCCCCATAACCAGAGATGCCCGATTCCGTCTCTACCCGCACCACGAGAGATTCCGAACACTGTCTGGCTGCCAGGCTATGTTTGACTAGAAGCAAAAACGGGATGCGGAGATGAAAGATGTCCAGCGCTTCCAACCTCATTGCTCTGCTCCATGACTCCCTGCATTCTCAAGAATAGGCCAACCTGTTTCCATTGATACCACTGCTCGGGATAGGTGTAAATATAATTCTCCAGGATGGACAGGGCCCTTTCGGCTATAGAAAGGCCTTGTTTCGTCTCCTCGTCTTCAGTAACATCTTGAAATTCCAGAACATAGCTACCATTCCAGCCGCGCTTTAAGAGTGTAAAGATGACTGGGGACTGATATTTCCTCTGTAGTGCATCCAGGGATCTATCCACTGGAGAGGTAACTCCCAGAAACTCTGTACTTTTATCTTTGTGCGGTCTCCACGACTCGAACTCATCACATTCGGTAATAAGTATTCTATTCTCCTTGAGTGTGCTGAATGCAGCAAACATTATATTTTCTGCGTTGGCATCCAAAAGACGAACGCCGTAAGGTACGGCCCGTTCCAGCAAGGCCTTTTTTAGCCTTCTGGTCTTAAAACGAACGGTCATAGTCGAAGGATAATTGCGCAGGGCCAGTGTCAGGGGCATGAGTTCTACCGCTCCAAAATGACCGGTCACCAGGATAACGCCCCGGCCTTTTTTAAGGGCCGCATCGAGCAATTCCTGGTTTCTCAGGCGGGTGTTTTGGAAGACGAAGGAACGCAGCCACTTATAGTTGGCATAAGCCATCAACAATTTTTCATGGTAGTGGGTGAAAATCCCCTTGATCGCCAATTCGGTAATCCTTTTTATTTCTTTGGGGTGACATCTTCCTCCCAATATAGCCGCTATGGTATTTTCGATGACTTTTCGTTCCCCCTTGTTGAGTGCGTAATATATGCCCCCCAAAAAGCACAAATAGGCCCGGGAGATGGCCAGGGGAAGAAAGCGGACTATGTACGTATTAATCCGCGATTGCAAGAACCGGCTCAGTCCGACCTTGCCGAATATGTGTTTGCCTGTTCCTTTCATAATAATTACCTCCTTCGTAATATTTTTTATATAGGCCATTATCCAAAAAGACTGGATTGGACGTAGGTATCAACAATATTGATGACAAAAGATATGATAGTGTGTTTTTTGACGGGAGACGATTATTAGCAGCAGAGTTGGTCATCGGCCTCGACCGCACTAAAGGTATATCTGATTGACCTTCACTAAGTGGAGAGAGGCTTTGAGTGAGACCGCACGAGAAAAGAAGTTAATCGCTTAGCTGTAAGAAACACTCAAACGCTGAATATGCCTATCACATAACAAAACGAAAAAAAAGATTTTTTTTGCGATAAGAAAGACTATGTCAAATTCGGAGTCGCGTGGTGATATTATGGCGGGAAAACAGTAAGTCAGAGGAGATATAAGCTAGTTAGTTTCCATCCGAAAACCCTAGTTTTCTGGATGGTGCGGTCAGCAGTCAGCTATCAGCGTTCAGCTTAACATATTGGTTGTCTTGACTTTTTGCTGATCGCTGAAAGCATTTATTCGGAAACGGCAGTTTCCGGATGAAAACTAGTTAGGCAAGACAAACCCTGAGTCAATACCTTTGCGGACTGCCTGGGCCAGTTTTTCAAGATTATACGGCTTTTGAATAAAGCCACATATCCCACCTTGCAGCTCTTGCATGGCCTCATGGTCAAGGCCGTAACCGGTGCAAATGATCACCTTCACAGCCGGGTCAATCTCCTTAAGCCGTTTGTAGGTATCCAGGCCCGATAGGTTTGGCATCATGAAATCTAAAATAACCAGGGCAATCGCGTCCTTCGCAGATTTATATATGTCAACAGCCTCGAGGCCATCTTTGGCCAATAGCACATTATAGCCGTGAAATGTGAGCACCTTTTCTCCCAGTTCCCTGTTGTATTGTTCATCATCTACCAGCAATATCGTTTCTCTGCCTTCAACCTTTACCGTATGTTCTGTTGTCGCTTGTTCAACAGCTTCGATGTCTGCCTCCGGGAAAAACAATTCAAAGATGCTTCCTTTCCCAATCTTACTATCCACATATATACGGCCTTTTAGACCAGTTACGATTCCGTGGACTACGGCCAAGCCTAACCCTGTGCCCTTTCCCAGTGGTTTAGTCGTAAAAAACGGATCGAAAATTTTACCCAGGTCTTTTTCATGAATGCCCGGCCCGGTGTCAGATATACTGATTTTTACGTATTTGCCGCGTGCGACCGAGAGATAGTGTGTGTCGTAACCATTACTTATCGTACAAATTTCCGTTTTAATGCCTAGTACTCCGCCATCCGGCATTACGTCACGGGCGTTGAGACAGATGTTGAGCATGGCCTGCTGTAGTTGGGTGGCATCCCCCAGAATGGTAGCCGGGCTAGCATCCAGCCCCAGTTGAATCTCCACCCTTTTATCAATAACGTTTTCTAACAACCGTACTGTTTCCAGGATGATTTCATTGACATCAACCGGCGCCAGGTTTTGAATCTGGCCTCCCCGGCTGAAAGTGAGCATTTTTTTGACCAGATCTGCGGCCCTTAAGCTCGACTTTTCTATAACGTCGAGATGTTTTTGGGCATCCATATCTTGAACTTGCTGTTTGAGAAGGGCCGTATACCCCAGGATGCTGGTCAAAATATTATTAAAGTCATGGGCGATCCCACCGGCCATAGTCCCTACGGATTCCATTTTTTGGGCCTGGTACAATTGCCGTTCCAATCTCTTTATGTGGCTAATATCAGTTACTATGGCAAAACTGCCTTTGCACAGTCCTTCTTCCATTAAAGGCACACTGCTGATTATGGCTGAGATCTGCCCGCCGTCTTTACCCTTTAACTCCATCATTCCCTGGGCCACTAAACCAGCCCTGTTTTGGTCAAGCAGCCTCTTGAGAATCCTCTCATTCTCCCCATCCACGTAGCGGTGAATATTTTGGCCTATGAGATGTCCATTAGTAAAGATTTCTGACATTCGCCGATTGGCCAAAATCAAGTTGTCTTTATCGTCCAGGACCCAGATGCCATCATGGGCATTCTCTATCAACTGTCGATATCTTCTTTCGGATTCGGCAAGTTTTCTGTAGAGATTGCTATTGTTCAGGGCCATGGCGATCTGGTTGGCAAAACTGGTTAAGAATTCCTTATCAGGAAAGGCCACATTCAGGCTATCCTGGACTTGATCACCTACCAGCACACCAAGTATTTTACCCTGAGCGGCCAGAGGAACCAAAATGAACGCTTTGGGTCTGAATTTTCTGATGAGTGGGTTATCCTTGTTCAATGCCGATCCTGCCACATCTTCCACAAAAACAGGCTCATTCCGGGCCGCAGTTCGGGCAATGATGTTATCTATTTTGGATAAAGATACCGTGTAATCCTTGATCTCTGAAAAATCTTCCGGCGAGACGCCGACAGCGTGTACCAGAGAAAGGGCCTGTTTCTCTTCGTCCACAATAAAGATGGCCGCCCTGTCCAGTCGGGCCACCTTGACCAGTAGTCTTAAGATCAAATCAAATAGACGTTCTGTCTCCAGGGTGGAAAGGATCGCTGTGCTCACTTCCTGAAGGCTTAAGAGCTGGTCGATCTTATTCTTAAGCTGGATGTTTAGCCTGTGTACCTCGTCATACTTCTTTTTTATTAGTTCCTTGTCTCTTTCTACCTCTCTAATACTATTTTCAACGACCTTAACACTGTTTTCAATAACCTTCCATGGAAGGAAAACCTTTAAAAAGTATTCTTTAAGAGGGGATTCCCTTTTCCACGTTAAATGGTATTCGCAACACTCGTTGCCCTTAAAAAAGCACCTGGTCTCTTCAAGATGAGCGGGCGGCAGACCCCAGAATACGGGGACAGCAGTATATATGCCCTTATTTACGGAACAGAAGTCTTCGGAAAGGGGAACGTTACGGAACCAGTGCAGTTGCAGAATCGCGCCTTTGTTATTAAGGTCAACCGTATGGATGGCTTTATTCCGGTTAAATTTATCGTTTAGGGTCTGAATCCTCTTGATAGCCTGTTCTGGACCTCGAAGGGCACATAGGAGGATTCTTTGTATGTAGCCCAAACGTTTTTTTATCACCGAATCATAGCCAATCTTGAAGATAACATCATCGCCCAGGAGCCGTTTGGCATTTCTATACATGTTAATCAACACATAGCCGGACACCCAGTTGTTCGGATCCATGAGGAAGCCCTTGACATCTGGAAGGTCATCCACCTCCGGGCCTAACTGTTGAAGCAATTCGTCGACAAGCCCGGGAGCATGCTCTTGAAAATATTCAATGACAGACAACGTGTTGATACAGCTATGATGTTTTTCCATGCCTAACTACTTATGTATATTTACATGTACACATACAGAATATGCTTTGCGTATAGATCCCCTTGCCTTATACTCATCCTTTTAATAAACCGTTTCGGCATGCTCTTGCCGATATTTTAGCAACCCATAGAATTTTCACCTGCAATGTCATTAGCAGTTTTAATCCATCACCTAAAAGCGACAGGTTTTGTATCTTCTGTATCTTATGTAAAAATACCACAATAAGCTGCCGAAGTAAACGTTTCCGCAACCCAAATCCATTGAAAGCTAATTCTAGAGCGGCAAAATTAGCTTGACAAGCCACAGAAAGACTGTATTAACTTTTTAGACTAAAAGGGATTTAGTAAAGGGCAAACTTTCTATGGCGGTTTTTGAAAAAAGCATTTGATCAGCCTTTATATTTTTTAGGATTATTATGAAGTTATTACTCATTCAGCCTTCTCATTTTGACCAATATAGACAAGTAAGAAAATATAAGATCTCACTTATGCCCAGTAACGCCTTGGCTACCATTGCCGCCCTGACGCCAAAAGACGTAAATGTATCCATTGTGGATGATTATGTGCAGGAAATCGATTTTGACCAGGAAGTAGACCTAGTAGGAATTACCGGCATGACATCCCAAATTCCCAGGGCCTATCAAATTGCTGGTGAATTTAGAAAACGGGGCAAAAAGGTTGTCATGGGAGGGATTCATGTCACTACTCTCCCTGATGAGGCCAGACAGTATGCGGATTCTATTGTGATAGGTGAGGCGGAAGATATATGGGAAAATGTAATTGATGACGCTAAAGGAGACCAGCTAAAACCGATTTATCAATCTGATAAAAAACCGGATCTTAAAAGGCTGATTATCCCGGAATACAAGTATGTTAAATTAGACAGCTATCGAATTACTCACGGTTCTACTATGCCAAGATTGCCCATCCAGACAACCAGGGGTTGCCCATTTAACTGTGATTTTTGTACAGTCACACGGTTTTGGGGAAAGGGGTTCAGGACAAAACCAGTAGAACATGTCTATAAGGAAATTGCCTGTTATCGGAGCCAAGGAGCTCTTAATTTTTTCTTTTCTGATGACAATATCATTGGGAATCCGGTCTACGCCCGTCAATTATTCAAGACAATAAAGCCCTTAAAAATTAATTGGAGTGGACAATGTAGCACTACCATTTTAAAAGACAAGGGGTTAATTGATCTGATGGCTGAAAGTGGTTGCCAGAGAATGTTCGTCGGATTCGAATCCATTTCACAACGAAATCTTAAAGGCATTGGCAAGGGCTTTAATAAGGTAGAGCAATATCAGGATATCATAAAATTATTCAAAAAAGCCGGTATTTGGATTCAAGCCAGTATCATTTTTGGTTTCGATGAAGACACCCCTGAATCCTTGCAAGAAACAGTCGATTTCTTAGAGGACAATAGGGTAAGCGTGGTTCATATCTTCATCTTGACACCCGTTGTTGGGACAGCTTTAAGAAACAGATTTGAAGAAGAGGGTAGAATTTTCGACAATGATTGGTCCCATTACAATGGGACAAGAGTCTTGTTTTCCCCGAAAAATTTTAGTCCTACAGAGCTCGAAGAATTTTATTGGTCAAAATTCAAAGACATATACTCCTTGAAATCCATTTTAAAACGGGTGATAATCAGTAAACCGTTGCCGCTATCTCAATATGTCGCCTGTATTAAACAAAACCTCTACTATCGGCAACGTGTTATGAACGGCTATCACACTTTCGGCGGATAGTTATTTCCCCCCGGTCCTAATCCATCTATAATATACCTCTTCCAGCCAAGCCAAAAGTTCCTATTAATATCGATGATATGCTATTTATACTACTGACCTATTTGGAAAATGTAAGAAATAAAGCAAAGACATAAATCTTCCATGTCTATCGACAAGGGATTGCTTATAGAGCAATATCTGAAAACCGAGCGGATTCTCAGGGGATTCTTTGACCGTTATACTGTGCCTATTTGTGTAGGCTATTGTGTGAAAGATGAGGAGGAACGTGACTGCTGCATAGACCAGACCCCGCGCATCACCGAGATCAGAGTCAACGGCATTGCATCAGATATCTCTATCCTGAGGGCCACAAAATATCCCCTGACCAGTGGGAAAGGATGCGGATACCTGACCTCCACCGGTTGTGCCTTAAACAAATACAGGTCTCCAGTATGCAATACCTTTGTGTGTCAGGTATTGGTTGATCATCTAAACTTAATCGGTGCCGGGATGGGACAGCAATTGAGAGAGATTGAAAGGTTATCCGTGGCGATATTCAAGGGATTTCCCGATGCGGCGGACGAAAAAACTCAAGAACTTGAAGAAAAGGTTTCTGCCCTCTCGGCGGCCCTGGATGCCATTTTACCGTCAGGAGTTAATGCCTGGGAGTACGTTATGAAACCATCAGGGCAGAAATGACTAATTGAGCAACATTCAGCTTTCGTCTTGTTTTTTATCGGCTCTCTGCCAACATCACCTCTCTGACCCGCTCTAAATCCACGGGGGTATCCACCTCGATGGAATCGTGCGGGGTCAGAACTACTTTAATACGGTAGCCGTGTTCGAGGGCGCGGAGTTGTTCCAGCCTCTCCGACGCCTCCCAGACCCCCACGGGCAGGACGACAAAGCGCGTGAGGAAACTCTTGCGGTAGGCATAGAAACCGAGGTGTTTGTAGTAGTCAGGTGGTGCGCCTTCTCCGCGAAAAAAAGGGATGGTGGCCCTGGAAAAATAAAGGGCATAACCATCCCGGTCAAATACGGTCTTTACGTGATTGGGGTCGGTAAGCTCCTCCGGCCGCACGATCTTATAGATAAGAGTGGACATGGGGATGGCCTTATCGCCCAGGAGAGGCGCGGTGAGGTCTTTGATAATTTCAGGCGGGAACAAAGGCTGATCGCCCTGGATATTGACGACGATGTCCTCATCGGCCAGGGATAGCTTATCCGCGGCTTCAGCGATCCGGTCTGTGCCGGAGGGGTGGCTGGCAGCAGTCATGACCGCCTCGCCGCCAAACCCGAGCACAGCATCATAGATGCGTTCATCATCCGTAGCCGCGACCACCCTGGCCACTTCCTGCACCTGTTTGGCCCGCTCATAGACATGCTGGATCATGGTCTTTCCAAGGATGTCTGCCAGAGGCTTTCCAGGAAAGCGCGTCGATGGGTAGCGGGCCGGGATTATGGCCACGATCTTCACCCGAAAATCCCCCTGTATCCCCCTTTTCCTTCGCCCCGGCGAATCCGCCTGAGTGCGGAAAAGGGGGACTTAATGGATGTCCCCCCCTTTACTAAAGGGGGGGGAGGGGGGATTATTTTCATTGTCTTTTGTCCGCCGCTGGCGGATGCGCGTTTCATTGGACTTTAGCGGCCTTTTCAATGGCGCCTAGAATCTGGGCCAGGCGCTCTTTCGGCATCTTTACCGGGATGGGATAGACCAGACACCGTTCCACGATCCTTGCCGACTGGGGCAGGGCGTCGGGCCGGTATTTAAGGTCACGGCCGGCTTCTTTATGCTGGAACGGCCAGCCACTCGCCGCCAGCGTGGAACCAGCCAGGAGATGTTCCCATTTCGGGTAGTAATGCCACGTATTTTCGGCAAAATAGATGGCCCCGGCGCCATTTTCTTTGAGAACGGCATTAAAGGCCCGTGCCTTTTCTGCATCCGGCAGGAAAAAGGCCAGAAAAGTAGCCGTATCCCCGGTCTCATCGACGAGCCTGCGAAAGGTTATCCCTTTAATTTTCTTAAGGGCCTTCTTTATACGGGCCTTGTTTTTCCTCTGCCGGGCAATGATGCTGTCAAGCTTTGCCAATTGGGCCAGGCCGATGGCTCCCTGGAGTTCCATCATACGGTAGTTCAAACCGATAAAACTCCGCCCTTCCCCGCCCCTCCCGCCGGGATTGGGCACATGATCATGGCCGTGATCGTGGTATTCGCAGGCCTTTCGGTAGAGGCCGGCGTCATTGGTAATGACCATACCGCCTTCGCCGGTAGTGATGGTCTTAACCGGATCAAAGGAAAACGTGCCCATCTCGCCGAAAGCGCCTACATGTTTGCCGTTTATCCGGCCCCCGGCGGCTTGGGCGGTATCTTCTATCACCTTCAGGTTATGGCGGCGGGCGATAGCCACGATCTCTTCAATCCTGGCCTGCGCCCCTAACATGTGCACAGGGATAATGGCCCTGGTGCGCGGGGTTATTTTTTTCTCCACATCTGCCGGGTCCATATTCAGGGTTTCATCTATCTCTGCGAACACCGGTATAGCGCCGATGGCAAAGATGGCCTCCCAGGTGGCCACAAAGGTAAATCCCTGGGTTATGACCTCGTCGCCGGCGCCGATACCTATGGCGGCCAGGGCCACCTTCAGGGCCGCTGTCCCGGAGGAGACGGCTTGGGCATGGGCTACGCCACAGTAGCGGGCAAAGGCCTCTTCAAATTCTTTGACTTTATAGATGCCTTTGCGTTCATTAGGAAACTCATATCGAAAGAGGACGCCTGTTTTCAGGACGTCCATTATCTGTCTCCGTTCTTCTTTGCCAAAGACTTCATATCCAGGCATTGGTCAGTCTCCTTTCCTTATGGCCTTTAATCGAGCCCTTCATAGGCCATCTCATAAAGTGCGATCACTTCGTCCACGGTCACGGTGCGCGGATTATTGGCAATAGGCCTGGCCACGGTCATGGCGATCTCGGCCATCTTCGGTATATCTTTTTCAGGGATGTTAAGGTCTTTAAGAGACTCAGGAATGCCCACATCCGCGCACAGGAGGCGCACCGCCTCGCAGGCCATCTCGGCCGTCTCGCGCAGTGAGCCGTGTGATACATCTTCTCCCATGGCGTCGTTAATGGTAGCGAACTTTGGGAGGTCTCCGACCAGATTATAGACCATTACATAAGGTAACAGCACCGCGTTGGCCAGGCCGTGCGGTATCCGGTATAGCCCCCCCAGAGGATAGGCCATGGCATGGACCAACCCTACCCCGGCCGTGGCCAGGGCCAGTCCGCCATAGAGACTGCCGAGGAGCATATCGCTTCTGGCCTCCAGGTCATCACCCTGGCAGTAGGTCCGCCGCAGACTTCCACTGATAAGCCTTATTCCTTCCAGGGCCCAGAGGTTGGAGAAAGGTTGAGCGGCTCGCGAGACAAAGGCCTCGAGGGCGTGGGTAAAGGCATCAATGCCTGTATAGGCGGTCACTAAAGGAGGCACAGAGGCAGTCAACGCCGGGTCGAGAATAGCCAGTTCCGAATAAAGGAAATCAGAGTTTATCCCTCCCTTAGACCTGGTCTTTTCATTGATGAAGACCGCCGTAAACGTGACCTCGCTGCCAGTCCCGGCCGTAGTGGGCGCCATGATCTTGGGGACACCTGGTTTTTCCACCTTGTTAAGCCCGACATAATCGACCGCTTTCCCCTTGTTTGTCAGAAGAACAGCCGCTGCCTTGGCAATGTCCATAGCCGAGCCGCCGCCGGCCCCGATAACACAATCGCACCCGTTTTTGCGGGCTATCTCCGTAGCGCGGTCAGCCAGTTTCAGACCCGGTTCAGGATCAACCTCTTCAAACAGTGCATACGAAATGCCTGTCTTCTTGAGCGGTTCTTCCAGCTTGTTTAACAGACCGGCCTTGCGCAGGGACGGATCGGCAACTAAAAGAGGCTTAGTCCCCTTTAGTTTTTTGACAGCATCCGGCAGTTCGTCAATCACTCCGACCCCAAATCTTATAGATGTCGCAAGCTTAAAGGAAAAAGAGGCCATTATTACTCCTTTTATTGTAATTTCAATAAGTTATAAATAACAAAGCGCAATCAGTATAACAGAGTCACCTCCACTTTTCAAACAATTTAGCTGAGTGCTGACAGCTTTTCACATTTCCCTTGACTATCCGGTAAGAATCAGATATTAAAAAAAAACTTCCTAAATTATCCTAAAGTAATTTCTTTAAAGCTCGATAAGTATAAATAGAAGCTAAATGTAAGGTCGAACATGGAGGTACGAATGAGCTTTCCATGGCAGGAAAGCATAGCCAGGAGAAAAGATAAGTCCTCATTTATCCGCTTTATTGTAGTGATTCTTTCCGTTATTAGTCTCTGCCTGGTATTCCCTGCATCTGACAGCCTTGCTAAAACTAAGAGACCACTGATTGTTAAGGCTAAAGCCAAAAAGATAGTAGCTCATAAGAAGACTTCTAGCAAGAAATCAAAATCTCGCCATGCACGGAAAAGACTAAAAAGACATGTCGCCTCCAACGTCTCGGGCGCTAAGGCATCCAGCGTAGTTCAAAAAGAAAATTTTGTCCCCGATCGCAAGCCCCTTATGAAGGTTATCCCCCTGGAAAATGGGGATTATCTCCTTAAACCCCTCCAAGATACGCCGGGGCGTGTTGATGGTAGTAATGTTCAGAACAAGTCTCAGGAAGATACGGAGGGTAAGAACTCTATAGCAGACTCCCTGAGCTCTGGCGGCAGTTTAAAACCCTCCCCAAATCCCGTATCTTCCCGGGGTGACCCCATTTCTTTAAAGGCGGTCAGCCCCGAGCCAACAGGCCTCTCGCACACAGATAAGCCCAGAGAAGAAGGCTACTGCAAGCGTTTTGCCAACCTGTTGCTGACAACGGCAAAACAACTGTTAGGCGCTCCTTACAGGCTGGGTGGTGTGTCGGGGTTAAGTGGCATTGACTGCTCCGGATTTGTACAAAAGGTCTTTGCTAAATTCGGCGTGCACTTACCCCGCTCCAGCCGGGAACAAATAAAAGTAGGCATGCTGGTGACAAATAAATTTGACTGGTCAAAGCTCCGAATAGGCGATGTCCTGTTTTTTAGGCGGTCTCCATCGTCAGGGCAAATTGGGCATACTGGAATTTACATAGGTGAAGGCAAGATGATCCATGCCGCCCGGAGAGACAGGAGTGTGACCATTTCTTCCTTGGAAAAGCCTTACTATAAGAAGACCTTCGTAGCCGCGAAGCGATTTTTTATCTTCTCCCCGCTCCAGTCCAGTAACATTTAAAAGACCTATATCCGTCACACCTACGGCGCATCTCCGATATTATAAGTAAATGCCTATTGTGAGGCACCACCCGCGAACCATGAAAATCCCCCTAAATCCCCTTTTTCCCTTCGCCTCGGTCGAAGATGTCCGTCTGAGTGCGGAAAAGGGGGATTTAAAAATATTTGCTCAATTTGACCTATCGTTTATATTAATGTCACTATGGCTAACGAACTTGTTTTGTTGAAAGAGAGATTAAATGCGCGAGAACGACAACATCTCTCATCCTATGCTACATTCAGCGCTGAAGCAGTGCGCCGACAACCGGAAGAACGCTTACTCCATGGCCATAGACAGGAATTTTCAGTCGATGCCGATCGCATCCTGCACTCCCAGGCTTATACCCGCTATATTGACAAGACCCAGGTCTTCTCCCTTATCAAAAATGACCACATTACGCACCGCGTCCTTCACGTCCAATTGGTGTCAAAGATAGGCCGGACTATTGGCCGGTACCTGGGACTGAACGAGGACCTTATTGAGGCTATCGCCCTGGGCCATGACATCGGGCATCCTCCTTTTGGCCATGATGGAGAGACTTATCTCTCTGAAATATGTGTAAAGCACGGTATAGGTGCGTTCCAACACAACATCCAGAGCGTGCGATTCCTGGAAAAGATTGAACGTAAAGGCCGTGGATTGAACCTATCCTTACAGGTTCTGGACGGCATATTATGCCATGATGGTGAAGTGCACAGCGCCCGTCTTGCCCCGCATAAGAAAAAAACATTCTCTGCGTTAGAACAGGAGATGGAGAGTAAGAAAAAAACTCCCATGACGGAACTTATCCCCATGACCACGGAAGGATGTGTAGTGCGCATAGCAGACACCATCAGTTACATAGGACGGGACGTAGAAGATGCCATCCGCCTTAATCTTATCCGGCGTGAAGATATTCCTGAGCGCTGTAAAAAAAGATTGGGTGATACAAACGGCTCGATAGTCTATAACTTGGTAGAAGATATTCTACTGTCGAGTATGGGGAAAAATTTTGTTGCCTTCAGTCCGGAAGTGGCCAATACCCTGAAGGAACTGAAAGATTTCAATATCGAAAGGATATATCGAAATCCGGCGATAAAGACCCAGGCAGCAAAGATCAAACGCCTCTACGCTGATCTCTTTGCAAAATATCTAAAGGATCTCCTGGACAACAATCAAGAATCAGGCATCTTCAAAGACTTTCTAGATGGGATGAGTCCATCCTACCTGGAAGAAACAGAGCCGGCCGAAGTAGTGCGCGATTTTATCGCCGGGATGACAGATGAGTATTTTCTGGAGCAGGGGCAAATAGCCTTCATGCCTCACCCCTTGCCACGTAAATTTTGACAGAACCGGATAAGCAACCCTTCACCTTACGGCATCAAGGGAAAACAATTGACTAATGGGCGCTCTTTGGCTAAATTACCAGGTGTCATGACGTTCAACCCCACCTACAGCAACTTTTTATTTATAATGGCCGGGATAATAGTGGGTATAGCGGCCAGTTTTACCGGATTGGGCGGGGGTTTTATCATGGTTCCGCTCCTGATCTTCATCGGCTTTTCAGCCCAGGAGGCGGTGGGGACTTCTTTTGCGGCCATACTGGTTATTTCCCTCTCAGCGGTGTTTGCCCATAGTAAGTTTCAGCACGTGGATTTCAAAGTAGGAGCCCTGCTTGGCCTGGGTGGAATTTTAGGCGCCCAGGTTGGAGCAAGACTATTGCAAAACGTTTCTACAGGTACCTTTAAGAAGATATTTGCCGTCGTCCTGCTACTCCTGGCGGCAAAGATATTTTTTCAAAAATGAACGCCAAAATGAACCAAGGACTGCACATCGAAAATATTGAGGCCCGGGACCTGCCCGATGCCTGGTTCCAATGTGTCTATCACATCATAGAAAAGGGACACACCTATACCATCGAACGCGGCAGTTACGAAGGGCAAAAGCGGCTGGAGTTTGACTTTGTGGTCGTGCGCATAAAATATCCCGGCGTGCGGCCCCTTATTCCGGACATCCCGCCGTCCCTTGGCATCCCTAATCCTGTAGCGCCGGGCTATGTAGAGGAATATCTCCCTTACCTCATGACCTCGGCCCGCAGGCCGAACGAAGAATATACATACGGTCAATATCTGGAACCGCAGATCCAGGAAGTCATTCGCATGTATAGAGAAGACGGCCACGGCACCAATCAGGCCTATATGACCGTGGGCGACCCCTCTACCATATACCTCAATGACCCTCCCTGTTTGCGCGGTATTGATACGCGTATCCGCTACGGCAAACTCCATTTCATGGTCTATTTCCGCTCCTGGGACCTGTGGAACGGCTTTCCGGCTAATTTGGCGGCCATACAGATGCTTAAGGAGTATATGGCCCAGGAGATCGGCGTGGGAGACGGAGAGATCATCGCCAGCAGTAAGGGTCTCCATCTGTATGACTATGCCTGGGAACTGGCCAAATTGCGCACCATGAAAGTGGCCAAATCATAAAATCCGAAGCGCGTTCGACAGAGGTCGATCCGCCCACGGCGGAAAATTCGAAACAATACTCAAATCCTAAGTCTAAATATCCAAACAGGTGTTGGGCATAAAGTGCCGGCAAAGATCATAGTCATTGGCGGCGGGGCCTCGGGTCTTATGGCTGCAGGCAGGGCGGCGGCTTGTGGGGCCAGTGTAACCTTGCTGGAAAAAATGCCGCGGCTTGGCCTAAAACTGGGCATCACAGGCAAGGGACGCTGCAATGTTACCAATATCGGCGCTATCAACGACTATGTAGCCAACTTTACACCGGATGGCCGTTTTTTGATAAATGCCCTGAATCGCTTTTTCCATCACGATCTCACGGACTTTTTAGATGCCCGGGGGGTGCCGACGGTGGTGGAACGCGGACAACGCGTCTTTCCGGCCTCCAACCGCGCCCTTGATGTAGTTAGCGCCCTATTGCGATTCACCAAAGAACACGGTGTATCCATTATTAAAAACTGTGCGGTGAAACATATCCGGGTGGAACCCGCATCCACCTGCGGCGGGCAACGGGCAATGGAAATAATCCCCCCTTACCCCCCTTTAGTAAAGGGGGGGACAGCCATTAAGTCCCCCTTTGGAAAAGGGGGATATAGGGGGATTTTAAAGGGGGGATGGGGGGATTTTCGGATGGAGAATAACCAGGTAGTTGGATTAGACACGAGTTGCGGCTATCTCGCCGCCGACCGGGTCATACTGGCTACGGGCGGGGCCTCGTATCCCCAAACCGGTTCCACCGGGGATGGGTTTCGGATGGCTCAGGAGTTAGGGCACACCATAGCCCCCATCAGACCTTATCTCGTGCCCCTTTTGATAAAAGAACCTTATGTCAAAGAACTCCAGGGGCTGGCCCTCAAAAACGTCCGGGCCTCTGTCTATGCCCGTGAGAAAAAGATCGACGAAGAATTCGGAGAGATGCTTTTTACCCACTTCGGCATCTCGGGCCCGATCATTCTGAGCCTGAGCCGGGCGGTAGTGGACCACCTGGAAAAGGGCCGGATAGAAATCTCCCTCTGCCTGAAACCGGCCCTGGACACCCAGACCCTGGATGCCAGATTGATAAGGGAATTCCAGAGTCAGGGAAAGAGGCAGTTTAAGAATATCCTGTTAGCGCTGCTTCCTCAGCGGCTGGCGGCTATTGTCCCCAATCTGCTTGCTATTCCGGGAGAGAAAAAAGGCGCAGAGATTACCATAGAAGAGCGGCGCAAGCTGGCAGGTTTTCTGCACGATTGGCGGCTTACCGTAACCGGCGCCCGGCCTTTGGCCGAGGCTATTGTGACCGCGGGCGGGGTATTGACGAGGGAGATCAACCCCGTTACCATGGAATCTAAGAAAATTCAGGGGCTTTACTTTTGCGGTGAGATTATAGACCTCCAGGCCAGGACCGGTGGTTATAACCTACAGATGGCCTTCACCTCCGGCTGGGTAGCGGGAGAATCGGCTGCAAGAAAATGATGCCAAGTATAGAAGCGACAAAAATAGACTTACGTGATATGACCTTGCCCGAATTAGAGGACTGGGTTTTATCTGCCGGTCTGGAGCGTTTTCGAGCCGGGCAGATCTTCCGCTGGCTATGGCGCGGTGATGTAGCGTCCTTTGACCAGATGACCAACCTCGGGAAGGAACTGCGGGAAAAACTATCAGAGCTTTCTTACATCAGCCACCTTCATCCCAAAGAGATTGAGAGATCGCAAGACGGCACACAAAAATTCCTTTTTGCGCTTTCCGATGGAAACTATATTGAGAGTGTTCTCATCCCGGAAAAGGGGCATTACACGTTGTGCCTGTCATCCCAGGCAGGCTGCGCCATGGGATGCCGGTTTTGTCTTACCGGAAAGGGTGGGTTCAAACGTAACTTAAAGGCCCCGGAGATTGTAAATCAGGTCTTAGCGATCCAAAGGACACTTCTCCCCGGGGAGAAGCCGTCCACGTCCGCCCCCGGCGGGCTGACCAATCTGGTCTTTATGGGCATGGGCGAACCCTTAGCCAACTATGAAAATGTTCTGAAGAGCCTGCGGATACTGCTGGCAGATGAGGGCTGCGGCTTTTCCAGCCGCAGGGTGACGGTATCTACCTGTGGTCTTGTCCCACAAATGGAGAAACTGGGCAGGGATATTACGGTTAACCTGGCCATTTCCCTCCACGCCCCGGATAATGATACCCGCAGCTTCCTCATGCCCATAAACCGGACTTATCCCCTGGAGGTATTGATTGAGGCCTGCCGGCGTTTTCCCCTGCCGCAGCGGCGTATGATAACCTTTGAGTATCTTCTTATATACGGGGTAAATGATGCGCCGGAGCAGGCACAGGCTTTGGCCAAGTTACTCAAAAACGTCCGGGCCAAGATCAATCTTATCCCGTTTAATGCCTACCCGGGTTCAGAGTTCAAGCCCCCGCCACCGGAAAGAGTTCTGGCCTTCCAGCAAATATTGGTAAAAAACCATTATACGACGATGATCCGCCGGAGCAAGGGCGCCGATATATCGGCGGCTTGCGGGCAACTGCACGCCCATGTTGTATATGAAAGCGGGGGGTTAAGAAGCACAGGGCAATAGCCAGTGTGGTGTAACAGTAATGCCTTCGTATAAATTGTGTCATTCCTGCGAAAGCCGTCCACATCCTCCGCCTCAGGCGGAGACGAGGACGCCGACCCTAGCGGGCAGGAATACAGAACTATGGCTACTGGATTCCCGTTTGCACGGGAATGACGAAAGAGAATAAATTAGAATTCAAAATTAATGGGTATTCGTAACAGTAACGTCACATCGTTGGCATCGGAGGTCAGCCCAATCCCGGCGGTCATATCTACAGAGAATCGTTTAGAGATAGCATAGGTGCCGCCCAGGTTAAAAGAAATGGCATTAAGATCACTATCTGCTATTTCTGAACCGCCTTGTACAGTCTTGCCGGTAATGCGCTGGTTAAGGGTAAAGTTCATGGAAAACTTCTCGTTCAGGGCGACGACGGTGCCGATGTTATATTCAAAGCTGTCCCCGGGATCAACCTCGCCATAAAATGTGCCATTCTCTGTTCCGATGTCTCTGGAGTCATTATAAAAGTACGTCAGGTTCAGGAATACAATAGCGGGGTCGGTAGTCTTAACAAAGATCAGACCTCCGGAATAACCCCAGTGCCCGGTGCCTGTCGGAAACTCTTTGTAGCGTAACTGGCCGCCGACTGTCTCAGTTTGCAGCCCGTAGGGATCACGTCCTGTGTCCGATTTGACGCCCAGGCTAAGGATGATATCCGGAACAGCGCCGTTCTCATTGACCAGCCTATAATAAAACCCCCCCTCGACGTCTCCAAGGCCGCTGTCATCAGCGGAATAGACAGTCGCCCCTGCTTCGGCCGGGTTTGTCTCCTTATCTTTCCGGTACATCCACGGCACCTTGACGTTTAATTCCATGTCCTTGAAACCTAACCGGGCCGTTATGGAAGGTATATAGATATCTCTTTCGATCTCCTTCAGGTCGATCCGGCCGATCAGAATGGCATTGAATATGCTAAAGCCGCTTATGGAAACAAGCTGCTTGCTGGAGTTATGGGCATATTGAAATGCCGGTTCCAGCACAAATCGCCCCGTGGGAAGGAGCGCCCCGCCTTTTTCTACGGAGACGCCGGGGACGGGCTTTCGTTCCTCTTGCTGGGCCAGGGCATAAAGGGGAGATATAGATGAACAGACCAAGATAACAAACAAAAAGGCAAGGGTTTTGTGTAGCACGGTATGGGTATCCTTTCTTAAAACATCTTTTACCCTACCTTTAGGCTAGCATAAGTCGTTTATTAATATAAAGTAAATTCTCGCACGGATACGGAGATGGCATTAACCTGGTGGTTGAGACACCCGGAAGACTGGTTGATGGAGATAATACCCTTAGCCCCTTGCAGGGCAAAGGTGCTCAGGCTATCTGTGCGCGAGACGCCTGCGTCCATGACTTTATTATTGGCATTGAGCATACCGAGGTCGGCATCGGAAAGAGAAACGGCCGAACTGGCGCCGACGGTAAGGTTTACCAGTGTGGTCTGGTTATTAAGGCTGCCGGCGGATTGATTGACGGTTATTATGCCCGTGGCCCCGTAAAAGGCATTGCCGTGGATCTCATTAGTTATCTCGGAAGTGTCGGCGCTTAGTTCATTTCCAGAGCTCTGGTTCTGCAAGGCCGTCGTGGCTTGGAGTAGGGTATCTGAAGCCTCGGTGGCATAGGTGACATTCACGGCGCTCCCTTGATTGTTCAACGTTCCGGGGGCCTGATTAATGCCGATAATACCGCTTGAGCCGCTTAATGAATCGGCCCAGATATCGGCAGATTTTTCTATCCCTGTGCTCTCGATTATCTGGTTATTATTACTCGTTCCCGTAGCCGTGCCGGAACTGGCCGCCGAGTGGTCAACCTCAGCCGTTTGACTGACACCAACGACAATATCCGTGGCGATAGTCGTCTCTTCCGTAACGGTGGTGGCGGTGGTATCAGTTATAGTATCCGATATATCCGCGCTGGCTGGTAACCATGAAAATAGTAAAATTATACAAGCAAAAACCGTTACTCTTAATACTGTCCTGAAGTCTTTTGTGCTCATGTCAGAGTTCTCCGATAGGCACCCACTATCAATTCACAACCAGCCCGGGCAATATGGACGACAACTGGTCGATCTTGGACGGATCGCTCAGGTTTATCACCGTAAGCTGGAGGTTCATAACCGTGGTTACTATGTTGTTGCTGCCGGGCACCTGGCAGATCTGAATAACCCCCTGGGTCTGGTTTATGTCGCCCACAAAGGCGCTCATCTTGACGACCTTATCTCCAGTGCTCAAGGTCGTGCTGGTCGGAGAAGAAAAAGGCATGGTGGTGGAGCTGCTTGTAGAGGATGCCTCGACAGTGACATCTCCACTATTATAAGTTGTATCATTGACTACCACATCAATATTCCCCAGATCGCTGTGATAGGTTGCAGAGCTTTGCGCCGTGCCTGTGCTTCCCCATCCGCTCGTATTGTTCCAGTATCCGGAGAAGTCAAAAGCGAAATAGAAACCGGCATAGCCACCCCGCACTTCTCCCAGTTCCTCTTCGGGCACAGCCTCGGCCTCCACTCCCAACAGATCACTTGGTGGACCGGCCGTTAGCGCGTGAGGGAATAGGAGGTTAAGGACTATACTCCACACCACTATCGCCAATTGCAACCTATGTATTTTCATCGTCATAACAAGCTGTCCCGATAAATGGTCTTAAAAATGGCGCTCTGCTGGGAAGGATCCATGATGAATCGTCCGGCGCTGTCCAGGCTTTTCATTCGGAGAATACAGTCCACCGGCATAGCCTCCCGGTCTTCGCACCCCAGCCCGGTGGCATCAGCCAGCTTTGGGCCGTCAAAAGCGAAGACAATGCCGTTCCATGCCTTTAAAAAATCCGCGAGATTCATAATGCGGTTCCCCCAAGCCGGATCAGCCAGGAAGACGTTCTCCCCGCGTACGCCCTTCAGGACTACAAAATGCGAATACCCCCGGACATCGATGAGGACAATCGTCGGTTTGTTTATGTTTGGGAGCAGGTCGGCCTTGACCTTGAAACCGCCGGCCCGGTAACCTATATTCTCCGCATACCTTTTCAAATCCAAAAGTGAAAAACCCTTTTTCTTTACCACCTCAAGGTCTGCGACCTCCAGCAGACCCTGCATGGCATCCGTTTCCGAAGTCTCCTTGCCAAACTGGTAGGATAAAATGGTGGCCATGGCCGCTGCGCCACAACTATAATCCTTACTTTGCGGGACTATCTTGATGAACTTTTTTTCTCGCAGACTGATAACTTTCTTATAGATGGCCGGTCCGCGGTACATCATCCGAACTACCACAGTGCCTGCCCAGGCAGATGAGTGCAAGGCGCATAATAGAATAAAAATAAGACCTGTAAGGGCTGATATTTTATTACTTCTTCTCATCGCCTGTTTAAGGACTCTCAAAGATTAAAAATTTTATCCAGCTTGTCATTGCGAGGAGTTCACCTCTGGGGAACGACGAAGCAATCTCGCTGGAGATTGCTTCACTTCGTTCGCAATGACATAATTACCGATAACTTACTTAGGAGGCGAGGGAAGGGGACAACCCCCCCTTCCCTCGCCTCCAGTTTCACGTTTCACAAACGATAAGACATCTTAGAACGGGCTAGAAACTGCACAGACGGCCACGACATTGGCCTGGTTGTTCATACAGCCCGAAGACTGGTTGACGCCCACGATGCCGTCGGCCCCGGAGAGGGCATTATTGGCCAGGGTGTCTGCTAATGTCACTGCGACTTCCATGCTACAATTGCCGCTGTTGACCATCCCCAGGTCCGCCTCAGACAGGGCGGCCATAGACATGGACCCCACAGCCATGCTGGCGGCATTGTCCTGGTTGTTCATACTGCCTGCAGACTGGTTTACTCCCAGGATCCCAGCCACACCCTTAAGAGAATCATCTATCGTGTTCTGCCGAGTAATTTCATTGACAGTTACGCTATTTCCGCTCCCGTTTTCCCCCACTATGCCGTTTTTCTTCTCGGCAGCCGATTCGGCGTGGAGAAAAGCGTTGCCGTCAGCGGCCATAGAGACAGAGGTGGCATTCCCCTGATTGTTCAGACTGCCCGGAGACTGGTTGATCCCTACTACCCCGGCAGAATCATTGCCAACGCCCGTATTAATTACGGCGCCTTTTGTTATTGGTACTGCGGCCTTACCCGGATGGTTGGGATCAAGCTGCCACGTTTCGTTGATCTCGTTGTAGATATATACAGGTGGTTCAGCCGGAATGGGTGATTCATTAACTTGATTCATCGTATTTACATCATTTTTTACTGCTGAAGCCTCAGCAGAATGCGTCGGGGTAGCAGTCTGTTTCACCCCGATGTAATGGGCCTTTTCGATGTCGACTGTCTCGGTCACCACTTTGTCTTTTGACACGGTAACCGTCCCCGTTACCCCCACATCCGCCAGGGCCGGCAGGCTCAGGGCCAGAACAAAGGCCATGGCGACCAATACTATTAACGATTTCTTCATACTCTCCTCCTTGCGATTTTTTGGTTTTCTGCCATTCACTAAATTCAGATGTTATCAATTTTCCTACTTTTTCCCGCTTCCTACATCCCCCCCTTCTTTGCTGAACTAATCGATATGGATACAGTCGCACCTCCCGTAGCGCCCATATCCCGAGGGGCAACGGTGGCGTTTGCGTTATCGCCTTTTGCCCGCCATTCATCCCAGAGGATGATCCGGGAGACTTCACCCTGCTGCAGGGCGGGTCTAAAGCCGCGGCCGGCTATACGACGCAACTCGGCGTCCTCAAGGCAGACAATTTTTTCGCCCAACAAGGACGCTGCATCGCCGCTTTCCTGGGCCAAAGCCGCAAACGCTGAAAGCGAAGCAAGAAAGATTAGACCTGCTACCACTTTCTTCACCGTGGCGCCCTCCTTACCTCCCTATATCGCAAAGAGGATGCCAACTTCTTAATTCATTGATTTTACGTATATTTGTATCATAGCCGGTCGTTCTTCACCCCCTCTAAAGTGTTCTAATGTTTATACGCTTTCCCCCGTGATGATATAAATGAAACTATATCAATTGGTTACGGGTTCTAAGTTTTGAACATAGATTCAATTATTATTGATTAGCTGGTAACATCAAAAAGTTTATGAGCTATTGACTCATAAAGGAGGATGGAAACAAGTCAGGCGAGACGCCCAACCTACTTTTAGAGGGCAATTATTTACCAGTAGGACAGGCGTCTCGCCTGTAAGGGGTTTTTCAGATGAAAAATATTTTTTTCTCTGCGTTCTTTGCGTCTCTGCGGTGAATATAGTCTTTTAGGCCCGCTGAATACCGTGTTTTTTCAGCAGGTAGTACATTTCGGAACGGCTGATTTTAAGGGTCTTGGCTGTTTGGCTGATTTTACCTTCATGCCTTCCCAGGGTCTCTTTTATTAAGTTATGCTCAAAAAGCTTACTGGCTTCCTTAAGCCCTGTCCCTTGATCCTGGCCAATCGCAAGTTCCAGATTATCCGGGGTTATCCAACGTTGTTCCGCCATTACGGCAGCCCGTCTTATACGGTTGACAAGCTCCCGGACATTACCCGGCCAGTGGTGAGTCTTAAGGGCAGTCAATGCCTCACGGGTAAAACCACCTATGTTTTTGCCTGCCGTTTGGGCATACTTACGCAGGAATATTTCCGCCATAATAACGATGTCCTCTCCCCGTTCGCACAAGGCCGGCATGTGAATCGTGACGACGTTTAATCTATAAAAGAGATCTTCCCGGAAACGACCTTCGGCGATATCCTTTTCAAGGTCGCGATTGGTAGCGGCGATGATACGTAAATCGACTTGGATGCTCTCCCGGCCGCCCACTCTCTCGATCCGGTAATCCTCCAGAAACCGTAAAAGTTTTACCTGGAGGGGTGGGGGTAGCTCTCCCACTTCATCTAAGAAAAGGGTGCCACCCGCAGCATACTCAATGCGGCCCCGCACCTGCCTCTTAGCCCCGGTAAACGCCCCTTTTTCATGGCCAAATAATTCCGACTCCAGGAGGTCTTTAGGGATAGCCCCACAATTTATGGGAATAAACGGGCCGCTTTGCCTAAGGCTCCTTTCATGAATAGCCCTGGCCGTCATCTCTTTGCCCGTGCCTGTTTCGCCAATAATCAGGACAGGTACGTCTGCTGTGGCCACCTTACGAATCAAATGAAATACAGTCCTCATCTTATCACAGGTCCCGACCATCTCTTCGTCGCTATTGCCAGATATCTCAGTATTACGCCCCAAAAGGTATCTTCTTATGGTTCTGGCGATGGCGTGGACTTCTGGATCGGAAAGCTTCCCGATGAAATCTATAAGGCCCTTCCTGGTGATAGCCGTATCACGTTTTTCAAAATAGTCCGGGTCATCAAAGGATAGTAAATAGGTGCAGTGAGGACAATGGGAAGACTGTTTATCCCCGACAGGCATACCACAGTATGGACAATTATTTAATGATGTGAGCCGGGCACAAACAAAGGACCATATAGAGGAAACAACCTCGTGATTCATACCAAAAAATTCGGCAGCAAATCCACCATGATCCGTTCTCTTTACCTTAGCCATGACATTAGGCGGCTCGGGTAAGAACGGCATCGTCAGGGCAAGTTCAATAAAAGAGTGTTTTGGGGGGCAATTATGGGCGTTAATAAAGATACCTTTCAAACTGAGGTTGGTAATGGACCCGGATACGGCTTGATTCTGACAACTGAAGACGACCTTACTTTCAAATGGTATCCGTGGCTCTGTTCGCACCGTTATCCCTCCCTTCCCTGGTTACCTATTGTTGAACCGTAGATATATCTTAATTCTGTGGGCCGGGTGCTAACATGTCAATTATAATTTTATTATCCCAATCATGACGGTCTCATAAGAAGTCAATTTCTCACGCAAAGGCGCAAAGACCGCTAAGGAAAAAAGAAGATCTGGAAATCAAGAAATCAGTGAGGCTCTTGCAAAAGTCGTCACACCGGTGAAAACCGGTGTCCATGAGTGTCTTAATCTGGTCGGGGTCACTGGATTCCGGCTTTCGCCGGAATGACGACAATCCGATCATAAGAATTTTGCAAGAGACTCCAGTAATAAAAGATCTTTTCATGAGTTCATGAGTTCCAAATTTTATTCTTTTTGCGTCCTTGGCGGCTTTGCGTGATATTTTGGACTTTTTACGAGTTCATCAACCATACCTGCCCAACGTAAATTTATCAGGAGATCAGATAGAATTATCCATCGCCATTCCGGCAAGACATCAGACCCTGATCTTAATCTACAGCTACAGGAAATATTGCGGTTTGAGCGGGGACTTAAAGTAGGAATAAGAATAATCGGGTGAAAGCGCACCTGTGCGTGTGTGAGTGAATGGCAACTCATTATTTTTGCAACAGTTGTGCCACCATTTCGATTTAAAGTCTCATATTTGATAACTAGTGGAAATTACGACTGATTAATTTATGCGTAAATATGTACCATGTGGCTGAAGCAGGCATGTGTGAAAAAAGTTTCCATTATTAAGGTGATACGGATAAGTTAATAATATCCCAAACAGGTTATAAATATAGTTGCCATGTAATCTGTTAATACAATATATAGTTCTAGACAATAAAAAATCCCATATAGTTTCCATCCGGAAACTCCCATATTCCCTCTCCCTCTGACGGGGGAGGGTCAGGGTGGGGGTGAAAAAAATGTGCAATTTCAAGTTGTTCTCCCTCCCGTTAATCCCCTCCCGCCAAGGGAGGGAAAGTTTCCGGCTGGGAATTAATTAGTTTCTGGACGAAGACTGGAAAATAGAGAAAAATATTTCACACATCCAGATGTGGAAATATTTTTCACCACGCTGTTCCCATAACATCAGCCATTATAACTAAAACCTATCAAAAATAGATAATAGATTGGCATTTTCTATTTGACTGCGCGACCGTTTTTGTAGATATTCATCAAATGTTAAGAATACAGAAGACAGGAGTCAGGAGTAACGGAGAGTATTTGTGCAACAAACCATTGACTGTCGGGGGCTGGCCTGTCCTCAGCCTGTTCTCCGCACCAAGCAAGCCTTGGAAGAGATATCCACAGGCTCAATAATAGTTATAGTTGATAACGAAGCCGCCAAAGGAAATGTTACCCGCTTTGCGGAAAGCCAGGGATGTAAGGTCTCTGTTAAAAAAAGGGAGGGGGTTTTCTATCTCGCCATCGGAGAAAAGGAAGAGAGCAAAGCGACCGGTATAATGCCTCCTGAAGGTCTTACCTGTCAGCCGGGACAACAGAAGATGCCCTCAAAAAAGGAAACCGTCTTTGTCTTTAAATCGGATCAAATGGGCACCGGAGATGCAGCCCTGGGCAAGATACTCGTTCAGGCCCTGCTCAAGACCTTGTCCAGCCTGGATGAAAAACCAAACAAGCTGATCTTTTACAACCGCGGGGTGTATCTGACCACAGACGCTTCAGAGGTCCTCCCGGCACTAAAAGACCTGGCGGCAAACGGTATGGAAATTCTGGTCTGTGGCACCTGCCTGGATTATTATCACCTGAAGGAAAAATTAGCGGTCGGCACTATTTCCAACATGTTTTCCATCCTGGAAACCATGGCCAAGGCCGATAAAGTCATTTTCCCATAAACCATGATGCCTATTTACTGTGATCAGGCCGCTACGTCTTTCCCCAAACCGAAAGCAGTAGTCGAGGCCATCTCGTCATTCCTTACCAATACCTCGGGAAGTCCAGGACGTTCGGCACACAAATATGCTATAGAGGCAGGTAGGGCAGTCTTTGAGGCCCGCGAGAGAGTAGCGGATTTCTTCAATTGTCCTTCTTCCGAACAGGTCATCTTTACGGCCAATGTCACGGAATCCCTGAACCTCGTCCTTTTGGGGCTCCTCCAACCCGGCGACCACGTAGTTACCACCTCTATGGAACATAACTCGGTTATGCGCCCCCTGCAATATCTCAAGGAGTCCCGCGATGTAGATTTTACTGTAGTTTCCTGTGACAATCAGGGACAGATTGACCCGGAGAATATCCGAAAGGCCCTGCGGCCGGAGACAAGACTCGTTGCGGTCAACCATGCCTCTAACGTGACGGGAACCATACTTCCGATTGAAGCAGTGGGTGAAATCAAGGGGGACGCCTTTTTTCTTGTAGATACGGCGCAGAGCGCCGGGGTAATACCCATTGATATGCAGGAGGCCGGGATCGATTTTCTGGCCTTTACCGGCCATAAATCACTTCTGGGTCCCACGGGCATCGGCGGACTCTGCCTGTCAAAAGATATTCGCCTGAATCCCCTTAAGAGGGGTGGAACCGGAAGCCGTTCTGAGTCGTGGGCGCATCCTGATTTTCTTCCAGACCGTTATGAAAGCGGCACGCCCAATACCATGGGCATCGTCGGATTGGATGCCGGAATAAGATTCATCCGGGAGCAAGGTATTGAACGCATCCGGGCCCACGAATTGCAACTTATCCGGCAGATGATGGAGGGGCTAAGCGGTATCAAGGGCGTAAAAATTTATGGCCCCCGGGCTGCCGACAAAAAGACGGGCATTGTCTCTCTGAATATTGAGGATAAAAGTCCCTCTGGGGTGTGTCTTATTCTCGACAGGAAATATGGTATAATGACCCGCGGCGGGTTACAGTGCGCTCCTGTAGCCCACAAGACCATCGGTACGTTCCCGAACGGCACTGTCCGTCTTTCCCTCGGTTATTTCAATACCAGGGAAGAGGCTGACCAGGCCATAAGGGCGATATATGAGATCAGTAAGATGTAAAGTAGCTATCAGCTTTAGAGTTGGTTATGAAATCAGCGGACTGTAAAATTATCTTTATCTTTGACTCCATCCACTATGTCCTCAAGGCGGAGAAGGCGCTCAAAAAAGAAGATATCCCCTGTGAACTCATACCCGTCCCGCGCGAAATCAGTTCAGACTGCGGCATGGCCCTGGCTATAGATGAAAGCGCCGGCGGTGTCGCCAGGGAGAGGCTGGCAGAATACCATCTGGAATTTTCTATCTTCCGAAAAGCGGGAAAAGGCTATTTCAAGGCCCCCGCATAACATCAATAACAACAAAATTCTTGCCAATTAAGAACAACTACGCTACCTTTGCTTGAAGTCATGGCTCATAGCTATGGCGCTGGTTAATGACCGATGACCAGTGACAACCATGAGTTGGAAAGCGAAGCACATGGAATCAGAAGAAATATTATTTACCTGTCAGATGTGTAATGACTGCTGTTATGGCGAGAATACTATATGCCTGACTCCGGCTGATATTCGCCGTATCGCCTCCGGCCTGGGTCTTACTGAAAGCGAATTTCTGGAAAGATATTGCGTCTCCAAAGGCTCATACGTCCAGATGAACGTAGTGAATAACCACTGCATATTCTGGAATGGCAAATGTTCCATACATGCGTTTAAGCCCGGTCGTTGCCGTGAATGGCCTTTTGTCCCCAGCCTCCTTGATCAGGCCAGCTTTCTGATAATTCAACAAAATTGTCCCGGGTTTAATAAGGACATCACTTTTGAGGACGCCCTGCCCTATGTTAAGACAATCCTTGGCGGAGAACCGGCGGCAAAGGAATGAAACCGGCGGTAGAAATCCAGGATGAAGGGAGACCAGCTTCATGGACAAAAAAATACTCGTGGCCACTGATGGTTCCATACATTCGGAAAGATCTATAGCCTATATCGGGCATCTCTTCGGTAAGGATTCCAATATCCGGACAACTCTTTTTTACGTTCTTCCCCCACTGCCGCCTGTTCTCACTGAGAAAGGAGAAGGGTACGGCGACTGGCAGGTGTTAAGCCAGAAGGCCCAGCAACTGATGGATATTCACAGACGCAAGGCCCGGAGCGTCATAGATAAAGGAAGGGCCATTCTTATGAAGGCGGGTCTTGGCGAAGAAGTCATTAATACTCAAATCGTGGAGAAAAAAATAGGATTGGCCAGGGATATTATCTTTGAGGCCGAAAAAGGAAATTATGACGCCGTGGTCGTTGGACGCCGCGGTCTATCCAAGTTGGAATCGGCTATCATGGGGAGTATATCTACAAAGATTGTACAAGCGCTGCAAACACGGCCTGTCTGGGTGATAGACGGAAAGATAACCTCCAATAAGATCCTGATGCCGATGGACGCCTCAGATGCATCCCTGAAAGCCGTCGATCACCTGGGTTTTATGATTGCCGGCCTGCCCGGCATAGAAGTCACGTTTTATCACGTCCTGCCCGGACTTGGTCTTTTCACCGCTGAAGAAGAGATCGATCTTTCGGATATTGAAGATCTGTGGATGGAAAAGGAGGCCGAAGACATATACGCAATCTTTGAACAGGCGAAAAAGATACTGCAGGACGCGGGCCTTCCGGGAAAACAAGTCAAATATAAAATCAAAAAGGGGCCAACCAACGTAGCCAGAGAGATTCTGCGTGAAGCGCAGCGGCGGGATTTTGGTACGATTGTTATGGCCAGGAGAGGGGTATCTAAGACCCGGGAATTTTTTATGGGCAGCGTTTCCAGTAAGATTCTGGCCTCCGCTGAGAACCTTGCCGTCTGGATAGTATAGTGAAGATCAAATGCCCGGTCTGTCATAAATCAACTTCGTGGGAAGGAAATCCCTTCCGTCCCTTTTGTTCCGAGCGCTGCAAACTGATCGATCTCGGTAAATGGATTGACGAAGGTTATCGTATCCCGGGTGAACCGGAGACTGCAACGGCTGATACGGAGAAGGAAGATGGGGATTAGCTATTCACGCAAAGGCGCAAAGAACGCAAAAAAAAGTAAGTTTTAAAAAATAAATAAATGGTAACATTTTAGCTACTTGAAAACATTGGATCACCTCAGCTTTCAACAGCCTGAAATAGTACAGATTCTTAAATTTGGAACTCAGGAACTCATGAAGAAAAATGCTGTTCTATGCCTGAGTTCTTGATTTCCATATTCATTCATATAAGTGGTAACACCTTAGGCTTTACAACACATCGCATTTACGACAGGCTTTCAAAAATCTAAATTGTTACAAAAAAAGCTTTTCCTTTGCGGCGAGAATTTATGAGGAGGTTGTGTGTGACACCACTCGATTATGATGTGGTTATCCTGGGAACAGGCCCGGCCGGGCTGCAAGCTGCTATCCATGCGGCGAGGCGTAAAGTCTCTGTGTTAGTCATGGGAAGGTTGGACAAGAGTAGCCTTTTTGCTGCTGCCCATATTGAAAACTATTGTTCGGTTTTAAAATCCAGCGGCGCTGAGTTGCTTGAGACGGGGAAAAAGCAGGCGGAGGCCTTCGGTGCCCATCTCCTGGGAGAAGACGCCCTGGAGTTGGAAAAGGCCGATCGGTCCTTTGTTGTCAAAAGTGAAAGCGGCAAAGAAATACAGGCCCAGGCCCTTATTCTGGCCACGGGCGCGGCTCGCAAGAAATTGGGACTCAAGGGGGAGAAAGAATTGTTGGGGCGGGGAATAAGCTACTGCGTCGATTGTGACGCCAACTTCTTCCGCAATCAGGTGGTGGCCGTTATCGGGAACGGTTCGGCTGCGGCCACCGGCGCCCTTACCCTCCTCAAGTATGCGTCAAAGGTCTATCTCATCTGTAAACAGCTCTCTGTCGTCCCGTCTCTGGAACGCCAGATCAGGGAAAGCGCTATTGAACGCCTGGAAGGGAATTGGATTAAGGAACTTAAGGGAGAAGATGAGCTTAAAGAAGTTGTGCTAACAGACACCCGCACCCTCCCTTTAAACGGCCTTTTTGTCGAACTAGGAGCCAAAGGAATTTCGGAGCTGACGCTTAATCTCGATATAGCGCTCGATCCCGAATCCTATCAATTCATAATAACGGATAAAAGGCAGGCGACAAACGTGCCGGGCATATTTGCGGCCGGGGACATCTGCGGGCTACCTTTCCAGATGGCCAAAGCAGTGGGCGAAGGTTGTGTGGCCGGCATAAGCGCCGCAACCTATGTAAAAGGACAGGGAAGGGAAGGCGCTGAAGGTCAGGAGCCCGGGCATGATTATTAAGCAGATGATAGTTGGCCACATGGCGGTATGTTGTTACATAGTCGGCTGTCCTCAGACTAAAAAAGCGTTTTTCATCGATCCGGCCGGGAATGAAGATGAAGTTGTACAGGCCGCAAAAGACCTTGGGCTTGAAATCCAATATGTGGTCAATACGCATGGCCACCCTGACCATACCTGCGGGAACGGGCGGATAAAGGAATTAACCGGGGCACAGATAGTCATGCACGAGCTGGATGACGATCTCTTTTCCGAACCCAAGACTCAGATGTTTTACCGCCAGATGGGGTTTGATCCGGCCCCGCCTGCGGACATCCGTATCAAAGATGGAGATACAATAACCGTGGGTAATACTGTACTTGAAGCCATCCACACACCCGGGCATACTCCTGGGGCTGTCTGTCTTTACGGCGAAGGGAATCTCTTTACAGGAGATACCCTGTTTGTGGGAGCGGTAGGGCGAACCGACCTCCCCGGCGGCTCATTTGAAACTCTGCTCCAATCCATAAAAGAGCGGATTTTGGTGTTGCCGGACGAAACCATCATCTGGCCGGGACATAATTATGGAGACTCACCTGTCTCGACCCTGGGAGAGGAAAGAGAGACAAACGCTTACCTTACGGACTTTATTAAGTAATTTCCATCCGAAAACCCCAAAATTCCGGATGGAGCAATCAGCACTCAGCTTAACATGCTATTTCTCTTATTCTTTTGCTGACGGCTGACAGCTGATCGCTGAAAGCTTGAATTCGGAAACGACAGTTTTCGGATGAACCCCAAGTAATTGTTATGCATATTATAGCCTTCGGCGATATCCACGAACGCACGGAAAATATAAAAAAAATTAAAGACGTCTCCCGTGCTGACTGTGTCATTATTACCGGCGACTTAACAAACGTGGGAGGGATAGATAAGGCCAAAGTGGTCTTGGAAAACATCCGAAGATATAACTCTAAGGTTTATGCCCAGGCGGGCAATTTTGATCAGAAGGCAGTGCAGGATTACCTGACTGAACTCCATATAAACCTCCACGCCAACGGATTTCTAATAGGAAATATAGGCATTTTTGGTGTGGGCGGTTCCAATTATACGCCCTTTAATACCCCAATAGAATATAGCGAAGAAGAGATTAAGGACTTTATTTACAAGGGGTTTACAAAGGTTAAAGACGCGGCCCTGAAAATCTTCGTTACCCACGCTCCTCCGTTTAATACCGCCGTTGATGTCGTCACCGGTGGCCGCCATGTAGGAAGCAAGGCCGTGCGCTCCTTCATTGAGGAGCACCAGCTCCAGGCATGTATCACCGGCCATATTCACGAGGCCGCAGGCCATGACACCATAGGCCAGACTATGATTATAAATCCAGGGATGCTGAAAAATGGCGGATACGTAGAGATCTTAATCGATGCCAAGAATATCAAAGCGGACCTTAAGAGGATTTAAGCGGGCAAAAGGGGCGGGGATAACAAAACTGATAACAATTAGCCCTTGCGTTGCAAGATACCCCGTGTTAATAATTCATCTGGACGTTTTTAGAATTCGGGGCGTGGCGCAGCCCGGTAGCGCACCTGCTTTGGGAGCAGGGTGTCGGAGGTTCAAATCCTCTCGCCCCGACCATTTCTTCTTTGCCAAAAGAAATTCTTGAGACATTCTTATGGTAATCCCCTCTTTGGAAAAAAGGGGTGAGGGGAGATTTTGTGATTATAGATAGTTCCATATCTTTTCAAGAACTCCACTAATATCCTCAAAGGCCTCTCTATTTTTTCTAACAGACCAATCAAATCCCCCCTGCCCCCCTTTACTAAAGGGGGGAGGAGAGGTTACGAACGTAAGATGCTTAAAAATTCCTCGATCTGGTATAGGCTTTCATCTGTTTTTTGTATTAGGGCCTTTACATCTTCCAGGGACATGGAAAGTTCCCGCCAGGCGGCCGGGCTGACATTAGGGACAAAGTCATCGCCGCCGCAGCCGAGGTCCATCCCCCGGCAGATTATATCTGCCAGATGAATAATTGAGGCCAGAAGAAATTCCTCATCCTTGCCGTTCGGGGCATGATGAAGGCCTACACCAGAACAGAGTACAGGCGGGAAATGCCAGTTCTTGGCCATCACATAACCTATCCAGGCATGATCCGTATCTAATACTCTTTCCTCGGCCTCCCGCATAGGTATATCTTCTTTGATCATAAGATCGATGATTTTCTCCATCTCCGGGCGCAGAAACTGGACTATGAAGACCCGGCCTATGTCATGCAACAGACCGCCAATAAAGGCATCCTCAGGATCTTTAAACTTGATATGTTCGGCCAGATTTTTGGCGACAAAGGCCGTGCCTACGGAATGTCCCCAGAACTTGCCTGCGTCAAAGACCTTACACCCCTTATCACCGGAAAATGCCTTGAGGACAGAAACCGAAAGGATAACATTCCGCACTGTATTGAAACCCAAAAGGACTATAGCCTGGGGAAGGGAACTAATCTTCCCCTGAAATCCATAGAACGAGGAGTTGACAAGGCGTAACATCTTAGCTGTTAATGACTGATCGAGGCTGACAATCTCCGTGACCTTATTAACGGCTACATCGGGATTTCTGAGGAGCTGTGCGGTCTGTAAGGCCACTGCCGAGATAGTGGCAAGCTCGGCGGTCTCCTTTATCTTCGCCCTGATCTCTTCACGATCCATTGGTGATCTTCCCTTTCATAAACTCCCTGAATATCTCTTTTAGGCCCATCATAGTGCGGTTATCGGGAGAAGCGAGGCGGAACTTCCGCTCAATTAACAGGTCAACCCTTTGCATTTTTTCTTCCATGGCCTTCGGGTCAACATGGGGCGACTCCTCTTCCATCTCAATAGGGATACTGCTGACACCTAACCGCTTGAGTCTATCCATGAAGTCCGGTGTCAGTTTGGATCCCTTTGCCAGGATCATCTGTCCCTGGGGATTCAGCATGTCCTTGCCTACCACCGATCCCGGCCCGGCCTCATCTATTTTTACATTCCTGACCACATACCGTTTAGACATAATCAATCCCTAAATCCGAAATTCGAATATCGAAATACGAAACAAATACAAAATTCAAATATCAAATTTTCAAAACATTATTATTCAATCTTACGTAGAATGGCTCCGAAGATATTCATAAGTTCCGTCGCTTCTTGTTCTAAACCCTCTCGTTCGTTTTCACACCCCTGTTCACCATCGGTGTCTATCAATTTTAACCAGTATCGACTCTCCTTGGCCTCCTTACGACAAATCTTAATTCTCATGACAAAATCTTTCTTGCTTAGCGCTTCATTCGCTTCAATATAATTGGCACCAACTGAACCGGAGGCCCTTATCAGTTGTCTCCCGTCTTCAATATTCGCAACTGTTTTAGGCATCTTATTTACAAAGGTTCTTATCTTTCCTGCGAATATAAGAGTGCGATCTTCTAAATCATACTGTTTCGGACTTTCTGTTTCGGACATTCGAATTTGTTTTGAATTTCGTGTTTCGGATTTCGAATTTATCTTATCTGTACACATAAATCCATCCCACTATAGGGTCTATCTCATGAAACCTCTTGATCTTCTCCAGGTACGCCTCCTTAAGAACGGCATCCTTCGGCATAAGCAGCCGGCCGGTATGCGTCTTTAACTCCCGGGCCAGAACCATATCCGGTCGCAAATCCGCAAGGGTAACTGCCACCTCTGATTTCTCAGCCTTTGCGATCGCTGAAAATACTTCTATGGCCGCAGAAACTACAGAGGGATCCATTTTATCTCCGGCTAATTTATGTAAGCGATGCAGCACATCCTCTCTCGATATATCCCCGCGGACCGAAAGATGATCATAAGCATCGGCTACGGCTATGATACGCGCCCCGATGGGGATCTCTTCTTTCTTCAGTCTGTCCGGATATCCGGCGCCATCAAACCGCTCATGATGTGATTTGACCAAGATGCTGACCTGATCCAGTTTAGGCACGGAATTAAGTATCGCATAGCCCAAGGCCGGGTGCTGCTCGTAAAGGGCTTTTTCTGCTGCGGTCCGCTCTGATCCCTTCTTTCTTATTATCTCCCGCGGGATACCGATCAGGCCCACGTCATGGAGGGAGCCCGCCGCCTCTACTACGTCCAGTTCCTCTCCCCGTAACTCACACTTTTCAGCTAAGAGTCTGGAAAGGACGGCTACCCTTTTGGCATGGCCTCCCAAGGCAGGGTCATACATCTGCATGAGATCCATGAAAATGCGAATGGTCTTGAAATAGCTCGACTGAAGTTCTTTATAGAGGCGGCTTATCTCCTGGGTCCGTTCCTCTACCTTCCTTTCCAGGTTTTCGTTTAGCTCTTTAAGCTCGGCGTTTTGCCGGACCGTTAGTTCAAAGAGCTTCTGATTTTCCCTACGCAGGTGGTAAAAATCGATAGCCTGCTTGATAGTTGCCTTAAGATCAAGATCGTTCCAGGGCTTGGTTATAAAACGATAGACCTGCCCCTGGTTTATGGCGGCCATGGCCGCGCTAATGTCCGCATATCCGGTCAATATAATGCGTATAGCCTCTGGCTGGATCTCTCTGGCCTTTTCCAGAAATTCAGTCCCATCCATCTCCGGCATTCTCTGGTCGGATATGATGAGAGAGACAGGTTCGTGTTTTAGGATCTCAAGAGCCTTCTCAGGACTGGCGTTCGTTATGACATTATAATTTTCCCGCCGTAAAAGGCGCTGAAGGGAAGAAAGGATATTTTCTTCATCATCTACCAGCAGGATGGTTCTCGTTGTGTCTTCCACCGTGAATCCTTTCCTTTCAACCACTCAACCATTTAACCGCTCAACCATTTCTTAGTGACTTCGTGGCCGATTTAAAAACGAAATCACCGTTCCAGACCGGGGCACTTCGAAATTACCTCTGGAAAGCGGGATACAGTACACGTCAAAGCTGCTACCATCTTTATGTTTATATTGCCCCTCTTTCTGCTCTTCGAAATTTATGGCATAAGTAATAATCCCTATCAGTTCCTCGCCAAAATGATGCCTTAAGTTAGAACCAAGGAGTGCCTGGCCTTCCGGCTCAAAGTAACCCCGGGCCAGACTATTTACCAGGGCTATAGACCCCTCGTTATCCGTACCGAGCACTGCTATAGGGAGACTTTCCAGGATGTCCCGGGCCAGTTTCAGGGCCTCATTCTGCAATTTAATTTCGGCTACCCTGTTTTCCACTTCTTTCCCCAGATTCTTATTAAGATACTTAAGATCTTCGTTCTGTTTCTTAATGGTTTCGGTCAGCGCCTTGTTTTCCCTTTGCAGACGCGCAATATCCAGGGATTCCCTAATAGTGGTTCTTAGGGCCTCATCTTCCCACGGCTTTAAAATGAACTTATAAACATTGCCGACATTGATGGCCTCGGTAATGGAATTGACGTCTGTGTATCCACTCAGGATGATACGAATCGTCTCTGGATACAGTTCCTTGGCCCTGGCCAGAAACTGTGTTCCATCCATCTCCGGCATCCTCTGGTCAGAGATGATGAGGTCAATATGCTCTTTCTGCAGGATTTCGACCCCCTCCGCGCCGCTGGAGGCCGTAAGCACCCGGTAAGGCTCCCGGCGGAAGACGCGTTTCAGAGCCTGTAAGATATTGGCCTCGTCATCTACGATGAGTATGGTGCTGTTTCCCATGCTAACCCCCTACCTTCACTAACCAGTATCCGAAGTATCGCCTTCTTTTGTCCTCGGTCCATTTACTGGCAGTTCAATGACAAAGGTGGTTCCTTTGCCTACCTCGCTTTCTACCTTAATCTCTCCATCGTGTTTTTTGATAATGCTGTACGCCATACTAAGACCAAGCCCCGTCCCTTTTCCCACCGGTTTGGTGGTAAAAAAAGGATCGAATATCTTAGGCAAGTTCTCCGGCGGGATACCTTTCCCCGTATCACTTATCCGGATTTCCACCATCGGCTCAGCGCCATCAATATATGCCGTGCTTATCTTTATCTCACCCTTATCCTCAATGGCATGGGCAGCATTTACCAGGATGTTCATAACGACCTGATTGATCTGCTGGGGGTAGCAGTAAACTTCCGGTATATCGCCGTAGTCTTTTGTCACCTTAGCATTGTATTTAAGTTCATTCCAGACGATGTTTAAGGTGCTCTCCATACCCTTATTTAAATCCGCCCAGTTCAGATCGGCCTTGTCCACGTGCGAAAAGTCCTTTAAATCCTGCACAATCTTCTTGATCCGATCCGCTCCCTCACGGGATTCGCTGATGACCTTATCAAAGTCGCCGAGGATAAAGTCCAGGTCCATTTTCTCTTTCAGGTTTCGGATGGCCTCTAAAGCGCCTGCTAGGTCATGGTTATTGGATAGCGCCGGATCCCTGTCCGCCAACTGTTCGAGTTCCAGGTAATTATTGATGAGTGTGGTCAGGTCCCGCCGGTACTCATCCAAGGTGGTCAGATTGCTGTTGATGAATCCCACCGGGTTGTTGATCTCATGGGCCACACCGGCGGCCAGTTGACCGATGGAGGCCATCTTCTCCGATTGCACCAGTTGGGCCTGATTCTGTTTGAGTTGCTGATTTGCCTCCTCCAGGTTTATTTTAATCTGTAATAATTCTTCTTCCATCTGCCTGCGTTCAGCAAGTTCCTGTTGAAGTTCTTCGTTAGTCGCTATTAGTTCAGCGGTGCGCTCTTTGACCAGTTTCTCAAGCCCGGTCTGGTATTTCTTTAATTTCTCCTCCGCATGTTTGCGCATGGTGATATCACGGACAAACTCAACCACACCGGTAAGTCTATCTGAATCGGGGGCTTTAATCGGATAGGTGAAAAGCTCCAGATATTCAACGGGGCTACCCGGGAGTCCGGGTACGATGTTATACTCCAATTGACCGGACGTTAGGGAACGCAGAGCCGGACAGGATTCACATGACGTACCACGGTTATGATAAGCTTCATAACACTTCTTGCCCGAGAGTGGGAGATTTTGATCGTACCATCTTTTCATCACGCCATTGACATATTGGATGGTCAGGTCAGGGTGAAGGACGCTGATGCCATCCTGAATGCTTTCAAATACGCCGGATAAAAACTGTTCACGTTGGCACAGTTCCCCTTCTAACTTTTTGCGAGCGTTGAAAAGGAGTTGGGCATAGACACCAAATATAATGAATATAAACGTGACTGCGCTGCGCATCCAGGCTTCATGTGCTGCTGGGCTGAATAGATGCCGGATAAGAGTGCCCTCGTGTAATATAAAAGAATGGATAGCGGCTTCAACGAACCAGAAGGATAGCCCTAATCCTATAGCGACCCATGCCGTTTTATCCGACAGATATAAAATTTTTTTGCCTTCTTTCTTCATCTTATATTCCCCGAAAGATTATAGCGGCGCTATGTCGTCACGTCACAACTTTACCTGCTTCTTAAATTCATATCGGCCTAAAAAAATAATCCATTAAAAGAGATAAACGAGCAAAGCATCCTATTTCGTTCATTATATTTTTTATTGCGACCAGCCAGTTTATTAAAGTTTTTATGTCCTTACTCCGAAAATGGAAGACAGGAGACGGGAGTCAGAATACAGGGGATCAAAGTCGGAAAACAGAAGAAAGATGAAAGAATCGAGGCATTCTGACTCCTGACTTCTGTATGCTTTCTTTGCGTTCTTTGCGTCTCTGCGGTGAAATTTTTGACAATACGGAAGTGCCCGATGGGAAATTATGCGCATACCGTTTTGCTTGTAGATGATGAGGCCAACGTACTGAGGAGCCTGGAAAGGACCTTGCGCAATGAGGAATATGCGCTAGTCACCGCAGGCAGCGCCGTAGAGGCCCTAGACATTTTGGAGACCGCGCCGGTCGATCTGATCATTTCCGACCTCGGGATGCCTGGAATGAATGGGTTTGAGCTGTTGAAGACAGTCAAGGAAAAATACCCGGCCGTGGCCCGTATTATTCTTACCGGGCAGAGCGATACCCCGACGGTCCTCAGGGCCATCAACGAGGGCGAGGTTTACCGGTTTTTTACCAAACCCTGGGATAATGAGGAGGTAAAGGTCTCCATCCGTCAGACCCTCAAACATTTTGATTTCTTACGTGCGGCGCACAAAATGATGTGCCGGTTGAAAGAGCAGGACCGCCTGATCCAGGACCTGGAAAGACGCCATCCGGGTATAACCAAAGACGCGGCAGAAGATGTTTTTGTATTGCCGGAGGAATATTTTTCCGAATCGATCGAAGATGATATGAATAAATATTTTGCAGATACCTTGGGTATGCAACCGGATCGAAAGGAATAGAGAACACCTAGACCCACCCGCCATCTGTTATCTAGATTTGACCTCCGCAAGCTATTTGGATGGTCCAGGAATGTCGATAGTCGTGCAACTGCCTCCCGCGCAAGAACGGTTACTCACGCTCGTACCACTGGAACCTGCTCCAGACCGGCCGCCGCCCATAGTATAATTAGAGCGGCTCATAACTCGCTCGAAGGAATCACATCCGCATTTGGGACACTTGGCTTCAATCCGGTCCTCTTTATTTAACGCCAGGAGCTCAAAGATATGCTGGCAATCCAGACAGCGAAATTCATAAATTGGCATCCGTCGTCCTCCTCAGCTATTTCCTGCATTTTCATCTGAAAATCCCCCCTGCCCCCCTTTGCTAAAGGGGGATACAGGGGGATTTGTACTATTTAGTTAAATCCTCACGCGTAAAAACAGCTTCAAGATCATAGCCTTTCTCTTTAAGTAATTCCCTTCCACCTTCGTTACGATCAACCAGGGCCAATACCTGGACAACCTTGAATCCCTCCGCCTCGGCCCTCTCTATGGCCTTAAGGAGTGTGCCGCCGGTCGTTACCACGTCTTCCACTATAGTCACTGCGGCCCCTACTGGTAAGTTATTTTTACCCTCAATCCAGGAAGCCGTTCCATGCCTCTTGGGTTCCTTGCGGATGATAAGGGCATGGATGGGATCCCCGGCCATATAACTGGCCACGGCTATGGCCGCAACCATTGGATCAGCGCCCAAGGTCATTCCCGCCACGCCCTGGACCTTCACCGGGGCCTTACGGATACGTTCAAACATCATCTTTCCCACTAAATAAGCCCCTTCCGCCGAAAGCGTAGTCTGCTTGCAGTCTATATAAAAATCACTCTCCCGGCCGGAAGTAAGGACAACTTTCCGTTTTTGGTAAGATTTTTCAACCAGGATGGCCTTAAGGCGCTCTTTTTCACTATCCATGTGTTTCTCCTAACAGGTTAAATAGGACGCAGATTTTCGCTGATATTCGCAGAAAATTATTCTCGTAACACTTTAGGCTTTTGAAAAATATGCCTAAACAAGGCGTTATAAGAACTAAAATCCCCCTCAATCCCCCTTTTCCAAAGGGGGAAGTCTTTCTCCTTCCTTTGAAAAAGGGAGGTTGGGAGGGATTTAAGAATACTTTTTCAAACAGCTAAACTGATACTTATTTTCTATATTTAAAATCTTGGCAATCTGCGTTCATCTGCGTCCAAATACTCTACCCAAACACCCGCTTGAATATAGTATCCACGTGTTTCAGATGATGCCTGAGATCAAAAGTCTGCTCAAGTTCTGCTCTGCTTATATAACGCGCCAAATCTTTATCCTTCAGAAGGAGTTTCTTGAAGTCCCCTCCCCTTTCCCAGGCCTGCATGGCATTTCTTTGCACTATACGGTATGCCTCTTCCCGGCTTACCCCCTTTTGCGTCAAAAGGAGAAGGACCTGCTGCGAAAATATCAGTCCGCCCGTCTTCCGCAGGTTCTCCGCCATCCGTTCGGGATAAACGACCAAACGATCGAGGAGATTTGTAGCGCGATGCAGCATAAAATCAACCAGTATAGTGGCATCCGGGGCAATAACCCGCTCCACTGAGGAATGGCTTATATCTCGCTCATGCCAGAGAGGGATATTCTCCATAGCGGCTACGGCATAGGAACGCACCAATCGCGCCAACCCGCAGATGTTTTCAGAATTGATAGGGTTGCGTTTATGGGGCATAGCCGAAGAGCCTTTTTGTCCGGCGCTAAAATATTCCTCGGCTTCCAGAACCTCTGTCCTCTGAAGATGCCTGATCTCAACCGCGATCTTTTCTAAAGAACCGGCCAGGACGGCCAGGGTGTTAAAGAAGTGGGCGTAGCGATCACGCTGGATAATCTGTGACGAAGCCGGGGCCGGTTTGAGACCGGACTTCTTGCAGACATAGGCCTCTACCCCCGGGTCAATATTGGCAAAAGTGCCCACTGCGCCGGAAAGCTTCCCGCAGGCAATGGTCTCTCTGGCCTCCTTTAAGCGGGCCAGGTTGCGCCGCATCTCATCATGCCAGATGGCCAGCTTCAGGCCGAAAGTAATGGGCTCGGCATGGATGCCGTGCGACCGGCCGATCATAACCGTGTCCTTGTGTTCCAGGGCCCGCCTCTTGATAACCGAGAGCAGCTTATGCACATCCTCGATAATAAGGTCTGCCGCCTCTTTGAGAAGAAGGGCCATACTCGTATCCAGGATATCCGATGAGGTCAGCCCCCAGTGGATAAACCGGGCCTCCGGCCCGACGTTCTCAGCCACGTTGGTCAAAAAGGCTATGACATCATGCCTCGTTTCTTTTTCTATCTCGTCTATGCGGGATACAGAAAAAGATGCCTTCTTCTTTATTACCTGCAAGGCCTCCTTAGGGATAACCCCCAGTTTGGACCAGGCCTCGCAGGCCAATATCTCCACCCTTAACCAGGTGCGGTATTTATTTTCCAGCGACCATATACGGGCCATTTCCGGCCGTGTGTACCGTTCGATCATCTCATCTTCCCTCCATCCAGAGCCATTTTGTCAAAAGATTAACCACAGAGCACACAGAGAAACAATAACGTATTAATAGAGATGGTCTCGTAAAAAGTCGAAAAATATCGTTTCCCGTCATTCCGGCGAATGCCGGAATTCAGTCCTTTCAAGCAGTTACAGCCCTTCTGGACACCGGTTTTCACCGGTGTGACGTTTGCGGATAGTTCACGGCTGATGGCTCATAACTCATAACGGAAAGCTGAATGCTGATAGCTGAGCGCTGAAGGCTATCTAAAAAAGGCTGTCTCCTTTACCGACCATGATAAAAGACTGGACTTTGCGCACCCCCGAGACTCCATAAGCATATTTTATAGCCAGACCGGCGCGTTCTTTGCTGTTTACTATCCCCGCCATAACCACATGCCCGCAAACCGTATACACATCTATCTGAAAAACCCGGAGATTAGGATCACCGATAAGCTTCGTATTGATCCGGCTCGTAATCAGGCAATCGTCAATAAAGCCATTAAGGGAATGCCCCGGTTTACGTCCGGACAAAAAATAAGTTTTCACCTCACGCACCCCAGGCGCTCTCCGCGCCAGAAAAACAGCGCGTTTAACCTGGGGGCCGGGTTTAATAATTCCGGCTAAGACCACATGCCCCTTGTGAACCATGACCTTGATGTCAAAGACACTTAGTATAGGGTCATTGATGAAGCTCTTGCGTATCCTGGTTGCAATGACCGTATCATCGACACAACAACAAACCGTTCGTTCGTCTGTTGCCAACCGATAGGCCGTAGTCATACAGCCCGATGTGCTAAAAATTATACATGTTAAAATAATCAGCAAAAAGTGGCGCATGGCTAAATCCAGCCTCGCAGAAACCAAAATGACTTTAATAAAATTATCGTGGTGTGGCAACTACAAAAAAGAGCCCAATTTTATCCTGATTGATGTATAATAAGAGCCTCTCTAAACTTTGAAAATTTTTTCTCTGCGTGCTTTGCGCCTTTTTCGCCACGGCGAATCTGCCTTTGGCACGAGCGGTGAAGGTATTTTGGGAATGAAAGAGTTCAGCCTGACCCCGGAAGAAAAGAGGATTCTCCTCCAGGTAGCGAGGGAAGAGATCACAAAAAACCTGATGGGCGCCGGAGAAAAGACAGCCCCGCCCGCCGGCGGGGAGCTCCATGCCCCTCACGGGGCATTTGTCACCCTCCATAAACAGGGGCGCCTTCGGGGTTGTATCGGCATATTTTCTTCCGCTCAACCACTTCATCAAACAGTGCGTGAAATGGCCTATTCTGCTGCCGTTAAGGATCCGCGGTTTGCGCCGCTTACGGCCGACGAACTCCCTGGTATCGACATCGAGATATCGGTGCTATCGCCTCTAAGAAAGATCGATAATATCGACCAAATAGAAGTAGGAAAGCATGGACTCTATATTATCAGAGGGTTTAATCGCGGTGTTTTACTCCCCCAGGTGGCTACCGAACAGAAGTGGGATAAAATTACCTTCCTCGAACATACCTGTTACAAGGCCGGTCTGGATGGGGATTGCTGGCGCAGCGGGGCCGAGATATACGTATTCACTGCCCTTATTTTTGGTGAAAAGGATCCCGGATCAATCTAACCACCACGATCTCCGGTGGGGTCAGGAACCTAAGAGGCGGACCCCAGGTGCCGACTCCACGACTAACGTAGAGCCTCCGGCCGTTTAGCACATAAAGTCCGGTCTTGAGCGGAAAGAAAATCCTTGTGACAAAGCCAAATGGATAAAGCTGCCCGCCATGCGTGTGGCCGGATAGTTGGAGGTCTATGGGCAAATTAGTTACGTAATCTTCCGAATCAGGCGGACGGTGAAAGAGAAAAAGTGTGAATAACCCCGGATCGCACCGGGCCACCAATGACGCCGCCCCGGTTTCTCCCTTGCCCCCAAAAGGCCTGCCGGCCGGGTCGTCGATACCGACTATGTTAATTATTCCCTCTACATTAATGCGCTCTCCTCTCAATAACCTAAATCCGGACTTTTTTATAAATTCAGAAGACTTTCCCACCCCGGCGTAAAACTCATGGTTACCCATTACCGCATATTTACCCAGGGGCGGGGTCAAAGACCTAAGCTCGCCCGCCAAATGGTCTATATTATCTACCCCCTGATCTACCAGATCGCCGGTTGAAACAATCATGTCCGGATTAATCTTGCGAAGCAACCCGGTTATCTTTTTAAGCCTAACCTCACCGATAATGACTCCCAGATGGGCATCTGAAATCTGGGCAATGACCAGATCTTTTATCCCTTCCGGCAGCTTCGCAGTATGGATATGGACATTCGTCACCCGGACGTTAAGGGCCTCGTAATATGCATAGACGCATATAACCAGGGGAATAATCACGGTCATAATAAAAACCTTATAATTCCCGGGCAAACCAACACTCCCACTCCCGGCCCATACCCGCCTCAAAAGACCATAAGCCAACCCTCCAAAATCAAAGATTAGACTTACCAGGAAGAAATAAAAAATAAAGCCTATCCAAAGAGAAGAGATATGGGTCAGCACATAACCGAAGACAAAAAACCTTTCCCAGACAAACATCCGGCACACTACCGGAGAGATCACCATGATACCGAAAAATACGGCTAATACCTTATAAAAAGCACGCGGAAAATTCGTATGGGACCGAATGCGTCTGTAGAGATAAAAATGAACGCCGCCGTAAATCAATGAGAATACCGAGAAGAAGATCAAAAAAGACAGCCAGCGGTTCATAATAATAACCTGCCTTAAGGTGGTTGAAAAGGCAAGAGCTTTATCTAATGCCAATTCACTATTCTCTTGAAAACCATCCATAAAAAATAGTAATAAAGAGCAACGGCTCACGCGAAAAGGACATCCCCATGAAAGTAACCTGCCTGGGTGCGGCACGCACCGTTACCGGTTCATCATTCCTCCTGGAGAGTAATGGTATCCACATCCTCATAGATTGCGGCATGTTCCAGGGCAGCCAGGAGATACAGAAGAGGAACCGCGCATTTCATTATCCGCCGGGAGATATCGACCACCTCCTCCTTACCCATGCGCACATCGACCATAGCGGTCTGGTGCCAAAACTGGTGAGAGAAGGGTTCAAAGGCCAGATTATCACTACCAGGGCCACGAATGAACTTTGCAAAATTATGTTGCGGGACAGCGCCCATATTCAGGAGACAGAGGCAGAGTGGGAACACAAGCGCAACAAAAGAAGAGGGAAAAAAGGGCTGCCCCCTGCCCCACTCTATACTGTGAGAGATGCCGAAGCCAGTATGCGCCTGTTTAAACCGATAGATTACGGTGAACTCATCCAGCTTACCCCGCAACTTAGCGCCCGATTTCTGGACGCCGGACATATTCTGGGCTCAGCCTTCATTGAAATCTGGGATCACAGCGCGTCGCCGGCCATGAAGGTGGTCTTCTCCGGTGACATAGGCCAGAAAGAGCAAATGCTTGTCTCCGACCCGACCGCCATCCAGGAAGCAGATTTCCTTTTCATGGAATCCACCTACGGCGACCGTCTGCACAAGAGCAAGGAAAAGACACATCGTGAACTTTTGCATGCCATCCAGGAAGCCGTAAAGAATCATGAGAAGGTCATTATTCCGGCCTTTGCCGTGGAACGCACCCAGGAACTGATTTACATCCTGAGCCGCTTTTACCACGAAGGGCTGCTGCCCGAAATACCCATTTACATAGACAGCCCACTGGCCATCTCCGCTACCGAGGTCTTCCGCAATAATACGGAGTTCCTGAATGACCAAACCCATGTCCTTCTGGGAAGAGGAGATCATCCGCTGGCCTTGCCCACCCTCTCTTTTACGCGCACGACCGAAGAGTCCCGGGGCATAAATCAGAGTGAGGGACCGGCCATTATCATCGCCGCCAGCGGCATGTGTGACGCCGGCCGAATCAAACACCACTTGCGAAACAACCTGTGGCATCCTGGCGCTCACATCGTTTTCGTCGGCTATCAGGCCCAGGGGACACCAGGGCGGCAGATCATCGACGGGGCACAAAAGATCAAACTTTTCGGAGAAGAGATCGCCATAAAGGCCAACATCCACACTTTGGGCGGTTTTTCAGCCCATGCGGATCAAAGGGAACTCCTGGAATGGCTTGGGAACTTCAGCAATCCCCGCCTGAAGGTCTTTGTCGTCCACGGCGAAGAGGACGTCAGCCTGGAATTTGTGAAGGCTATCGAGCGCACCTTCTGGCTGGAGGCCAGGGCTCCAAAATGGCTGGAAACCGTAGAGCTTTCACCTGTAGCCGCACAGGCTGAAACCGTCAAGACTGAGGCGTTACAGGTAATGCCCGATCTGAATCGTATCGAGATGGAGATACGCAAACTAAAAAACAAACTCTACAGTAAGGGTGAAGGCCGGTTGGAAGAAGAGGAGACAATCAGCGCCAGACTGAAGGGATTAAATGAAGAGCTCCAGGAACTTATCAAGATGACCTCGAATTAGTTGATTCTCATCCAAAAATCCCCCTGCATCCCCCTTTCCCAAAGGGGGATTTCAATATTTCCCCCCTTTAGCAAAGGGGGGTGGGGGGGATTTGAAAGTTTTCGGAGGAGCACTAACCGGCCAGGGCGTCCTGTATTACCCGCATTATCTTCTCATAATCAAAGGGTTTGGTTACGAGAAAGTCCACCCCGTCGTCCTTTAGGGTCTCGGTATCAAACTGTGCTCCCCAGCCGGTAATCATTATAGTTGGTATATCAGGCCGCAGGTCCTTTATCTTTCTGGTTAAAACCCGTCCGGACATGCCGGGCATACCCAGATCGGTCATAAGCAGGTCAAACCGGCTTTTCTGAAAAAGCTCTATGCCTGATTCGCCATTTGTGGCCGTAACTACCCGGTGGCCAACGCGGCCCAGGAGTTTATCCAACACTGTCAAAATCTCCTCATCGTCATCCACAATCAGGATATCTGCCTGTTTCATAGAAAAATCAGCGGAGACATCGGCCGTTGCTTGTCCTTTTAACTTGGCTATGGGGAAATGGAGAACAAATTCTGTCCCCCGGCCTTCTTCGCTTTCTACTTCTATCTCTCCGCCATGCCTGGTGATGGTGCCGTAAGAAACGCTCAGACCCAGGCCCATACCTTTCTTCCCCTTGGTGGTAAAAAAGGGATCGAATATCTTCTCCTTAACCTCCGCGGACAGGCCGCAGCCGGTATCTGCAAAGCGAATCTCTACCTGATCATTATGTATGCCGGTTCTGATTGTTATCTTCCCGCCGGTGGTCATAGCATCCACCGCATTGAAAATGAGATTGGTAAAGACGTCCTTAAGCGCCGAAGGATTGCCCATTACAGGCCCTATCTTACCCAATTCCGTCTCCAGATCGATATTTATACCTTCCATCAGCGGCTTTTCTTTCCAGTTGGGACGGGTAAGCTGGACCACATCCTGGATAAGCTCATTAATATTGATAGGGACAAAGTCTTCGTCCTTGCGAATACGTGTAAATTCCTGCAATCGTTTAATTGTATCCGAGGCCGCCCTGGCCCCCTTTTCTATGGCCTTGAGCCTTTCCCGTAGATCGGGTTCGTCGATTTGTAATAACAATATCTGGGCGTTGCCTAAAATAGACATGATAACGTTATTAAAATCATGTGCTATGCCCGAAGCCATCTGTCCCAGGGCCTTAAATTTCTCTGATACCACCAACTGATCCTGTGTGGACTTAAGCTCCTCAAAGGCCCGGTGCAACTCCTCGTATAACCTGGTATTCTCAAGAGATATGGCCAGGGGCGAGGCCAGACCATCTAAAAATGCCTTGTCATCCGCTGTAAAATCCTCTTCTCCTTCTTTATTGAAGATACAGAGCATTCCCATAACCTTACTTTTACAAACAAGAGGCACCGCGATAAGAGAATGAATCTTCTTGCCGGTAACATACATGTCCATCTCAGACAGCCCCTTGGGATAAATAACCGTTCCCCCGTCTTTAAAGGCTGCCTGCAAGGCAGGGGCAGACAAAACCCTCTCTTTTAATCCCTCGACTTTTTCATCCAGCGTTGAAGTCCTGGCCACGATATTTGTCTGACCTTCGGGGCCGACTGAAACAATGAAACCGGCCTGTGCCTTTATGAAACGGCAAATGCGGTCTAAGATAACACCCAGGACATCCTGGAAATCAAGTATGGATCCCAAGTTAAGAGAAAAATCATAAAGGGTTCGGTAGCGCTCCTCTGACTTTTCCAGTTCGCGCGTCCTCTCTTCTACACGGTTTTCAAGGCTCTGATGATATTCCTCCGCCTGCCTTTTAAACTCACCGAGGCTGCGGGCCATCTGATTAAAATTTTCCGCCAACTCCCCGATCTCGTCTCGCGACGGGACGCTGACCCGCTCTCCAAATTGCCCTTCTGCAATCGCTTTAGAGGCCTTAGTTATAGTCAGAATGGGCCTGGCAATGCTCCGGCCCACCCTAATTGTAGTAAACACAATGACCCCGCCAACCAGAAGCATAATGCCCGCAAACCAATATCTAAGTGTACGGATCCGGCCAAATATCTCTTTTTCATTAGCTTCGACGAATAATTTCCACCCGAGTCCCTTAAAATCCTCAAACCCTGCCGAGCCGGCATAAGCTGCGGTTTTAGCCAGGCCGCCCCTGGAATAGCGTAAAAGCCCGTAGGTATCAGTCAAACTCTTGCCCGAATCAATGCTGATGCCATCGCGTTTCAGGCTTTTGCCTACCAGTTTTATTTCGGCGTCACCAATTACTCTGTCGCCGTCAGCCGTTGTCAGGAAAACGCAATTGGAACCCATTCCTGATTGTAAAAAATTCCTATGCACATTCTCCATCACCCGTTGAAACGGCTGCCACGAAAGGCGGGCCAGCAAGAAACCGATGATCCTGGGTTGTCCGGCCCCTGGTATGGGTCTGGAAAGAAGCTTGCGGGTTAGCCCGGCCAGGCTATAGGACTGAGATGTAGAAATAACAGGGGTAGCTATATTTAAACCATATCCGCCATCGCCATAAATGGCATCCCCGATAGGCGAGATGTCCCAATCTCCGACCACCAGGCCCTGCACGGGCGCCCTTTTAAACCAGGCTTCTTCTCTAAAATTATGCCCTTGTATCGTAGAAAGCGTCCGGGAGGGGATAGGGCGGCCAAGCCTGTCTATGGTATTTGTGGCCAGAAGGCGGCCTTGTTTATCGAAAACAAGAAAGAAATCATAAAGCCGGTGATCCAGCGTCTGCTGGTTCAGAAAACGGGTTAATTCTTCTTTTTTATTATTCTCAAGTGCAAACGTGATGGTAGGCGACGGCGCCAGTGTCCTGACGTCCACCATGCGCTCAAAGATTATGTGATCGATGCTCTGGATGGTATTGCGCGCCGTAGCCTGCAACTGTTCGCCGATCTCTTTTTGCAGGGCGCTCCGGGCGCTAAAATAGGCCATCGCCCCGACAATAATAAGGGGAATAACGGAGAGGAGAAGAAACCAGAAAAGTAGTTTCCGGCGAAGGGGAGAATACGGTAACGTCTTGATGCCCATCAATCCAGCCCGTCTTTTGTCTTATTATGACAGATGATTACCCCGGCCACAAGCAGATTAAAAACCTCTTACAAAATATGCTTGCCATGTGCCCATATCTGGCATAAGTTAACATAGTGCTCATCCGGAAACTGCCGTTTCCGAATGAAAGCTCTCAGCGATCAGCTTTCAGCCGTCAGCAAAAAATAAGACAAACAACATCTTAAGCTGAACGCTGATAGCTGACTGCTGACCGCTCCATCCAGAAAACCGGGGGGTTCGGATGGAAACTAACCTAATTTAAAATATTAATCTGCGAAAGGCAAGAGTACACAATGCCGCTTACGGCTACCGACAGGGATCGGGACCCAATTCTCATCTGTAAGGTTATCTTCGACGTCCTGGATTCGGAAAATTTCCTCGAGGCGTTAAAGGCCCGGCCTGATTTCAAGGTATTAGAAAAAAAAGAGGATGGGGCAACCAATATCCTTTGGATACACAACCCGGTTCGCCCAGGTCGAGGATGTCCGCCTCCGGCGGATTTCGAACCTGTTCGCCTCGGCGAATCTGACTGTGGCATGACCTATGCCACGACCTGTGGCATAGCCCGCCGGCAGGCAGGGCCGGACAGGACACATCTGATAAGCGATGACGGTCAACCCTTATTAGGGATTATAACCCTGGGCCGCAAAAGACTTATTCTGGAATGTGTAACCAAAACACACGTCGTTATGGGACAAAAAATTCTATCAACAGTTGCCGGGCCAAATCTACGCTACCGGATAACCACCTATGAAACACCCATCCGCCTGCGGCAGACAAAGAACAATGAAACTAATCCCCCCTCACCCCCCTTTAATAAAGGGGGGAATCCGTTAAGTCCCCTTTTGGGGAAAGACGGGGTCTCATCAATTCCCCCTTTGGAAAAGGGGGATACAGGGGGATTTTCTGGTGAAAGTCCGGCCTCTGTTCTCAAAGGCAAAGCCGCTGGCAAAGATACCCTCTTCCCCGATCACCTATCTCCCCATCTGCCGCCTGAATTCTTTAAAAGCTACTTTGAGGTGCACTGGGTTCATGAAAGAATCCCGGCACTGGACGGGCTGACGCCCCTCCAGTGCGCCCGCAGCAAACGCAAAAAAGAACGGGATAGATTGGCTGCTCTCCTGGCTACCTTTAAAAAGTCGTCGATAGGTCTCTATGATTTCAATCGTCTTATAGATATCCTGGGATTCAACGGGCACCCTCTGCTCCAGGAAGATCATATTACAAGGCAAAAGCTAAAAGAAAAAATAATGACCGTGATCGACAACAACCTGCGTTTTATCATGGCTATTAAGAAGGCGGGGGGGAATACCTCAACCACCCTGGCTCAAAGGCTGGCTGAAGTAAATGTCATGCTGCAAGGGCTTGTTTACTTCCTGGAGCAGGGTAAAAGGACAAAAACAGAGCTAACCGCTTTAACCAGGACACTGGAACAGATAGAAGAAATGACGCAAATTCTACAGACAGAGACCTTATCCGGCAACCTGCGCAGGAAAACAGTTGAAGGGCTAATCGGTGACCCTAACTGGGATCACCGCCAGGTCATTACCACAGATGTGGTTGATACCGTCACCTGGGAAATTGAGAAAGTCTGGTGTGAAAATATTGAGCAAAAACCCGTTAGCCCGCACACCTCGCTTACCACCGCGCTGAATAATATACCGGCCCTGTGGGTAACCGCCATTCAGAAACATCTTGATCTCCCGCAGGAAACCACAAAAAGAAAGAATATTAAGATTATTGCGGAGAATCTCTCCAGCCTCAAAATCTTAAACAGAATTGTGGAAAGGTTGGCCGCACTATCTATGCCCGCAGTAAAGGCCTTAAAGGTTATTTACACCCATGGCGGGATTTACCCTTATGACAAACTGACCGACCTCTTTGGTAGTGAAGAAACCGATGGATACTTCTGGGATAAAAGAAAACCAACCTCCCCCCTGGGTCTCCTGCGGTCGCATGGCCTCCTCTTCGTCGGCCGGACTAAAAAAGAGGGCGCTTATTACAAAATTGCCGTCATCCCTGCGGAGATCAGGCAAAACCTCTCTTTCTTGGAGGACATGCCCCTATAGCCGGTATAAACGTAGCGCATCAGATGGCGCAGGCACGGCCTTTATCGTTTCGCACCCATCCCCGCAGATTGAAATCTGCACCTCTGGTTCTCCCCTTAACCGGCTATAACCAGCCACAATACCGGCGGCCAGAGACCTGTCGGAACAGGGAGCGGCCCCGCGTACCAGACCGGTCGGCCCTGCTCCACCGGTTATATTCATTAACAGATCACCCGGTTGAAAAAGGCCTTTAATTTCTTTATTCTCGGCCTCGTTTCTACCCACAACCAGCCAACCCTTCCCGGGGAGAAGAAAATGTCGTCCGACTTGCATGAGAAGGCAGGCGTTTTCCGTAATCACCGGCATGGCCCCAAAAAGATTCTTAATCCGCCGGGATAAAGCCGGGTCAGTGAGTACACACCCGCCGGCCGGTGCAGGGTAGTCATGGATGCCCAGCTCACGGGCCAGGGCCATCTGTTCTTTGCGCCCCCGGCCGCTTATGCCCAGAAGCCTGGTGCGATCCACCAATCCCTCTTCTTCCACACTGGTAGGCAGAAGCTTTAATGCGCTAAGCGGACGCAAGAGCAGGCCCGTAACCGAGGCATCCCTTTCTACTATGCGGAGTGTATCCCGGCGTTGGGACATGGGCCGCTGCCCCAGGACCTCACCGCTCACCAGAAACGAGGCCCCTCGCGAAGCCAGTTCCCTCCTGGCCCTTGTCAGCAGCAGGATCTTACAGTCCACACAAGGGTTAAAACAGCGTCCATAGCCGTGAGGTGGATTTCTTAAGACCTCTATAAAACTTCCTCCGACATCTATTACAGAAAGCCTTACTCCATACCGTCTCCAGACCTCTTCAGGATATGACTCCCGATCCTTCCTGCGGCCAAAGAAAGGAGAGACAAAATGTAAGGCCTCGACCTCTATCCCCTGCTGTTCCATTAACTTACAGGCCAATATGCTATCCAGGCCACCGGAAAAGAGGGCCAGGGCCTTTACCTTGGTCAAAAACCCTATCTCCTTCGCCGCTCTATCATTTCCCGGGCATGCGCCCTGGTCTTTTCGGAAATCTCTACACCCCCCAACATCCGCGCAACCTCTTCCACGCGCTCCTCCCCTGAGAGTTCTTTGACTATGGTCTCGCTGCGGTTCCCCTTGTGCACCTTATCTACCCGGTAGTGCCTGTCTGCAAAACAGGCAATCTGTGGCAGATGAGTAATACAGATAACCTGATGGCGTCCGGCCAGATCCCCCAGCTTGCGCCCCAGGACCTCGGCCACGGCCCCGCCTATACCGGCGTCAACCTCGTCAAAAATGGTAGTTTCCACCCCATCCCTTTCTGTAAGGACGCTCTTCAGGGCCAGCGTGATACGGGAAAGCTCTCCTCCGGAGGCAATCTGCGCCAGTGGTTTTAAATCTTCGCCGATATTCGGGGCAATGAGAAATTGAACTTCATCGATACCATTTTCTGAAAGTATATCCCTTACCTCTTTCTTAAGCGGACTGAAATCAACCATAACCCTGGTACGGGGCATGTGGAGCGATTCCAACTCCCGGCAGACCGCCTCTGCCAATTGTGAAGCCGCGGCCTTACGCTTGGCCGACAAATCCAGCGCCCGCCGGATGACCTCTTCTTCGGCCCTGGCTGCGGATGCCTCAAGACCGGCGAGTTCCTCTTGCCTTCCTTCTAAGCCGGCCAGTTCCTGTTCCATTTCAGCGCTCAGGGCCAGGATTTTCTGAATGTCTCCGTCGTATTTCTTCTTAAGCCGGGACAATTCCTGTAATCTATCTTCAAGGGTCTCCAGTCTCCCCGGGTCGCTGTCAATCTTCTGCAGATAATCTCTCAACCGTAAGGCTATATCCTCTACCTGAAAAAAGGCAGCGTCCAGGGACTCCACAAGCGGAGCCAGGGAGCCATCGATCCCGGCCAGCGACTGACCCAGTGTCCTGGACTCGCTGAGCTTTTCTGTAACCGCACCGGATGAGGCATACAGCAAATCATAGGCGCGCTGGGCCCACTCGCGCAGTTTTTCCGCCGAAGCCAACAAAGACTTCTCCTGAATAAGTTCCTCCTCTTCGCCAATCCTTAAATTCGCCTTTCTTATCTCTTGCAGCTGAAAGGCTAAAAGGTCTTTACGCGCAGCCGCAGCGTTTTGCTGTTCAATCAGTTGCCGGCGCTGTTCATGAAGTTCCTGCCACTTTCGATAATCCTTCTGTACCCCCAGGCGAAGATATGTCAGCCCCCCGAAGGCATCCAAAAGAAACAGATGATTTTGGGGACGCAAGAGGATTTGATACTCATGCTGCCCGGCGATGGAAATCAGTTCAGTGGCAAGCTGTGTTGCCATCTGCAGGGTAGCGGCCGTTCCGTTAATAAAAACCCGGCCCTTGCCGGTACGGGAAACAGTCCGCCGGATAATCAGGGCATCATCTCTGTCTATGCCCATGTCTGTTAGCTTCTGAGCCACCCGGCTGTCTTCCGGATACTCAAAATAAGCCTCTATCCTGGCCTCCTCCTTACCGGTGCGCACCAGGTGTGGGCCTCCCCGTCCACCCAGGACAAGCTGGATGGCCTGGATGATAATAGACTTGCCTGCGCCGGTTTCGCCGGAGAGGATGTTCAGGCCCGGGCCAAACGAAATCTTAAGGTTAGCGATCAGGGCAAAATCCTGGATGGTAAGTTCAAGCAACATAGATGAAAGGCACTTTAGTTTTACCCCATCATACATATTTCATTCAAGATTGCAATCCTCTCTCTGACTAAATTTTGGAAAAGGGGGTTAATTCCCGATAAGATAGTTATATGCATCCGGGAATACCGTTTCCAGATTCACGCTTTCAGCAATCAGCTTTCAGCCGTCAGCATGATTGTTATCCGTTAACCGTTGTCCGACATCTTCTTTCGGTAAACGGTCAACAGTGAACGGTGGATCGGCTTCATGCCGATAGCTGATCGCTATTGCCAGTGACAAGTGACCATTGACCAATGACATTGGCTACAGAAAGAGGGCATAAAGTTAAATGAACAAAAAAGAAAGAAGGCAAGTCTCCAGGAAGGCGGTCAGGCTTGAGATCTATTACTCAACCCCAATGGATATTTTTACCAGCCTCAGCCAAAACCTGAATGAAGGGGGCATCTTTATCGAAACCGACAGGCCGGCCCCTATAGGGACAGTGGTTGAGATAAAATTTTATCTACCCGGTGACCATAAGCCCATCGAGACGCATGGAGTGGTCGTCTGGTCCACAACCAGTCCCCCGGAAAAAGGCGCCGGGCATCCCCGGGCAGGGATGGGAATAGAATTTGAAAGTTTAAATAACCACGACAAGGAACGAATAAATAAATTTATCAGAGACATGAAGATCTGATGCAAAGAGCAGAAGCTGAAAAAGTAAAATTTTACCGCAGAGATCGCAGAGAACGCTGAGATAACATATCGAATAGTTTACAGCTTTTCTCTGCGGACTCTACGTGCTCAGCGGTGCAAAGGCTTTTTTACGAAGCCGTCAAACTTTATATGGATTTACGGTCATAACCGGACAGGGAGCGGATTTTACAACCTGTTCGGCCACGCTTCCAAAGATGGCCTTGTCCAGCCCCTTCCGTCCGTGGGTGCCCATAACTATTAGATCAATCCCTTCGGCCGTGACTAATTTATTTATCTCCTCACCGACGTCCCCAATCAGGACACGGGCTTCAAAATTTTTTAAACCTTCCAGGTGTTCTTCCACAAAATTCTGCATGTTCTTCTCGGCGCCCTTGGACACCTCTGCTTCAAAGTTAGCTATAGAGGCATGTGGGATGTAGAAGCCGGAAAAATGCCGCAATTCCCTGACCACATAAACAAGATATAGTTTGGCGCTAAACTTCGCAGCAAAGGTAACGGCATAAGGAATGATTTTTTTTGAACTCTCTGAAAAATCAACCGGACACAAAATCTTCTTAATTTCTTTCATAGCCGCCTCCATGACACTGGGATGTTAAGACAACTACCTTATAATTTATGCTATCAATTGCCATTTCCCCTGTCAAGGTAAAACCCCGCTCTTAGGATGTAATCGGCAAGTTAACGATGCAGGTGGTGCCTTCTCCTACCTTACTCTTTATTTCGACAGACCCACCGTGGTCCTCGATTATCTTCCGCGAAATAGCCAGCCCCAGCCCTGTCCCTTTGGGTTTTGTGGTAAAAAACGGGTTAAATATATCCTGGAGATTTTCACCGGGAATTCCCTTACCGGTATCTGTAACCGCGATCTTGATCATCTGACCTTCCAAATCCGTGGCAATGTCCAGCCTGCCGCCATGGGGCATGGCCTCGACCGCATTCTTGGCCAGATTGATAAGGATCTGCTTAAGTTGCCGGGGATCAAAAGAACTGGACGGAATATCAGGCCGAAATGATTTGGTGAATTCTATCCCCTGTTTTTGAAGTTCTCCGGACATCAAGTTATAGACATCCAACGCCACGTCATTAATATTCTGTATGCTCTTCTGGGGCTGGGCCATTCTCGCAAAATCTGATACATCGACAAGCAAGCTCTCCAGCCGCCTTATCTCGTCGGTTACGATCTGCAATTTTTTTCTGTTCGGGTCTTCGTGCCCCAGGGACTCAAAGACCTGTTTGGAAAAACCGCCGATGAGCATAAGGGGATTCTTGATCTCATGCGCAATATGGGCCGCGCCCTTGCCGATAGTGGCTAACCTTTCCGCCTGCAGGTTCCTTTCGTACGCGCGGCTTAATGCTTCCCTGGATCTCTTTAATTCCGAGACCATGTGGCAAAAAGAATCACCCAACTGAACTATCTCATCCCCCACGTGCTCCTTATAGACTTGACATTCACGGCACTCATCAAGCTTGTCCGGAAACTTCCCCATAGGCTGGCCCTTACAGAGGGTGCCGTCAATAAACCAGCACATCACATCGGTGCGCCCATAGGCAGGGCATTCTTTCTTATCACAATTTTCCATTTCCCAGCACCTTACCTTCTTGCCTAAATCAAGCTTAACGTCCAGGTTGCCGCGACTGACCTCGTCGGTCCACGCCGTGAGCACGGATATCGGCCGGGTAATGGATTTTGTGAGCCACTTATTTAAAAAAAAGCCTATGAGGGTAATAGAGATAATAAAATAAAAGAGGTCGCGACGCAGATGGCCAGCGACCATTTCTTCAATACGAGTCCATTTATAACCAACCGTCAAAACCCCCAAGATCCCTGGCTCTTCTCCATGGCATTTAAAGCATGCCCTTTCGTTATGTATGGGCAGGGCATAGCGGAGGATTTTCTCCGCCTCCGCCGGATGTTCTACCCGCCGCACCTCCAGCCCCTTGGTCAGCTTACCGGTGCGTAAGGCCTCCAGAGTAATACGGGATTCCGTCACCCTCCCTATGTTACCTTTTGCCACACCACTATAGCGTATAACACCTTTGGTATCACACAGATGCACAACGTCAATATCCCGTAATATGCGCAGACGCTCTAATATGCTCTGAACCTGCTCCATCTCGCCGTCGAGCATCGGATATTCAACACTCTTCATGACGGTATCGCTTGTTTCTGCGGCCTTCCTCTCCTCTTCGTCCAGGAAATCCTTACGGTGCGATATGACATCTATGTATGTAAAGGTGCCCATGCCTACAAGCAAGATCAGCCCTATACCCAGCATAACCTTGAGCCGAAGACTGCTCAAGAGGAGGAAAGCCCTTAGTTTTTCTTTGAGATGCACCATTCAGACCTTCTTTCTGTAGTGAACGTCATTTGTCAACGGTCATCTCCCACCGTTAAAAGCGGCCAATCCTCTACAGTTGACCAATGACTAATGACTGATGCCCGGTGACATTGCCTATAAATCAGTACCACCCTGGATGTCTATGTCCGCTATGACAGGTAGTGCAGAGATTTTTAGGAATGGTCAAAGTCCTCTGATGTTCCTCTTTCGTTGGGGCCTTAAGATGCAGGCTGGCCGGGCCATGGCAGGATTCACACTGTTTGTTTGCCATATCCGGTGTTTTTTCCACACTGCAAAAACCACCCGGCTGTCCAAAACCTGTAGTATGGCAGCGAAGGCAATTCGGATCACGGTCTTTCTTTCTCATCTGGATAATTCGAAAATTCTTGGAGTACTTCCACGTTAAGTATGTCTCTACCTCTTTAGGATGACACTCTTTACACCTTGCCATCCCCACATAGGTAGCCTTGCCCTTTGCCGCCTGCGCTGTTTGTAAGGTAAACAACAAGCCCATGCCGTAAGTAAAAAATAAGAAAGAGGCGATTATCATAATAAATATTTTCATTATCCCCTAACCCCCCGTTATTTGTTTTTATAACCGGTTGCAATATTTATAAATTATACATTAAATGTATTTCCCTCCCCAGTCAAGCCCACAATGAACCATCCACAAATCGGGGCTGTAATACCGGGCATTTTGCTCTATTAATAATTATCCATTACGCCACAGAAAACCCTTGACTAATGAATGGTTATGGTCTATGAAAATCAAGTATTGACTGGTAAACTGCGCAAGCTAAAGTTTGCAGCTACAGACGCAATTAATGACTTTTGTAAGGACCTCATTGGTGAGAATGTTTAACGGAGATTCGGAAAGGAGAGGTTAGAATGGATAAGACTGGCATTAAAAATGGATCACAGGCTTTAACCAGCCGGAGAGACTGTCTTAAGATTATAGGCATGCTCGGTCTCGGTATGGCCGTTCCCAATGTTTTCCCAACATCATCCGAGGCCAAACTTTCTAACGGTCTTAATCAAGTCAGCAGGACCATTCCCCTTATGGGCACTTTTGTCAATATAACCGTGCTGCATCCATCTCAGGACAAGGCCCTTGAGGCCGTGGAAAAGGGCTTTGCACGGATGGAGAAACTGGTCAAGGTATTTGACCGCTACTCTAACAGCACCCCGGTATCCCGGTTAAACCATAAGGGGCAGCTTAGGGATATCTGCCCGGAATTAGCACAGGTTATGAGCAAGGCCTCCTACTTTCATTTCCTGAGTCAGGGTTCTTTTGACATAACAGTCCAACCCCTTGTTGACCTCTATAAAGAAACGTTTGCCAGGACCGGCCATGCGCCGTCATCAGAAAAAGTCCAAGAAAAATTGGCCCTGGTTGATGCCGATAAGATACAGTTCAATAAACAAGGTATCCGCTTTCTGAAAGACGGCATGGGCATCACCCTTGATGGCATAGCTAAAGGTTACATCGTTGACGAAGCCGCCAACGCCTTGAAAAAAATGGGCGTACAGTATGCACTGATCAACGCCGGTGGGGATATCCGGGCTATCGGCGGGAACGGCCCGAATAAGTCCTGGAAAATCGGCATTACCGATCCCAGGAAGCAAAAACCATATCTTCAAACAATAGCATTAAACAATGGCGCGGTGGCCACGTCCGGTAACTATGAGGTTTACTTTGACCGGGAAAAGCTCTACCACCACATTATTGATACGCATACCGGCCGGTCTCCCAGGGATCTGGCCAGTGTAAGCATCACCGCTCCCACGGTCATGGAGGCCGATGCGCTTTCTACCACCGTCTTTGTTGAAGGCATAGAAAAAGGCATGCGACTTGTAGAGGCATTGCCGAATGTGGAGGCTATGGTAATAATAACCAGCGGGAATAAGAAATTCGCTTCTAAGGGTTGGAAGACGGCCTAAAAAATAACTTATCGATATATCAAAAACAAAAACGCCAGGTCATGTAGAATGAGCTGGCGTTTTTTATTGCTAATCTCACTAAAATCTCCCCTCGCCTTCCCGTTAAAGAAGGGTAATATTCATCCCCCCTTTGGAAAAGGGGGGCCAGGGGGGATTTTACGGCACCAACAGCGTCGGAAGCTCAGATGCCTCGGCTATGCGGTGAGAGACGCTACCGACAAAAAACTCCTTAACGCGATCTTTTCCTGTCGTCCCCAGTACAATCATGGTGGAGTTTAATCCCCGGGAAAGTCGTATAATCTCGCTGGCAGTACGCCCGGCGGTCAGATGGGGTTCGGCCTTGATACCCGCCTTCTTCAGTGTCGCGCAGTATTTGTCCAGCCTTACCTTACTCTCCTTTTCTATACGGTTCAGCTCACTTTTATCGAGGCTCTTGGATATCTTAACCCCAATGATGTGGGCCACATCCACCTTATCCATGGCGCCCTTCAGAGTTGTAATAAATTCAAGAGCATTCTGTGAAGGCTTCGACCAGTCGGTAGCAAACAAGGGCCTCTGGAAGGGGTGTTCATTAACACGCCTTACACATTGCCCCTCCATATCACAATAGACCATATACTTGCTTATAAGGACCGGGATGGCCGTACTCCGGCGCAATAAATCCAGGGTATGTGAACCCACATAGACTTTTTCCAGGGCCGTCCGCTTTTTCCGTCCGGCTACAATCAGGTTGACCTTCTCTTTTTCAGCAATTCTGACTAGCTTTGGAACCGGCTCACCGACCTCGATGCGGATTTTACTATCCACATCCGCCTTGGAAAGGGCCTCCTGCCAGTCTTCAAACCGGATCCGGGCCTGCTCCCTGAGGCGCTCCTCCTCATCCTTCATGTAGCCCCCGTAAGGCACAAAGGCCACTTCCTCACGTGGGATTATGTAGGTAAGGATTACCTCCTTAAGCCCGGCCGCCTTCAAATCCAGAAGAGACTCCAGGGCGTCAAAGGCCAATTCCCTGAATTTAGTCGCAAACAGAACCTTTTTCATACACCCCTCCCTTACATGAAGAAGATAAAGGTTATAGCCACAAAGGTCGTACAAAGCACCGGGATAGAATACTTGACCATATATCCGAAGAAGCTCGGCATGGGTGTACCCGCCTCCTCAGCAATAGATCTTACCATAAAGTTCGGGGCGTTGCCGATATAGGTGTTGGCCCCCATAAAGACCGAACCGCAGGAAATGGCCTTGAGATATATAGCGTTCTCTGCAATGAGCTTCGGCACTGCCTGTGCCTCCGGCATACCCGGATAGTAACTCCCCAGCGCCGTGCTGAAGAAGGTCAAATAGGTCGGGGCATTGTCCAGAAAGCTGGAGAGGATGCCCGAGGCCCAGAAATAATGCGCCGGTTCCTTCACCGCCTCGATAAGAAAAGCTAAAGCGCCCTTGGTTCCCGCCTTCAGGATGAGCAGGCAGGGAACCATGCTGATGAATATGCCGGCAAATAGATAGGCCACCTCCAGTATCGGCGCCCAGGTGAAGTCATTATCCTCCCTGACCTTCTTGGAGGTAGTCACCAGGGAAAGTACGCCCATGAGGATCAGGATACCGTCACGGGCCAGGTCAGCCACCGAACGGTGTATGCCGAACATATTAATGGAACCCCAGTCCACCAGGCCGCTCATCAGTACTGCCCCAATGATACCGGCCAAGAAAAGGAAATTCAGGGACCCGTCCAGTCCAAGAGGCTCTTTGACGCCCTCATCCACCGGCGCGGTTATCCCTTCCTTCTTATACATGTAGGTATCGACCACAAAGTATATGCAGAGGACTATGGCCGCAACCGCCAGCATCTGGGGTAGTATATTAAATGTCCAGGTAAAGGGCACCCCGTGCAGAAATCCGAGGAAGAGCGGCGGGTCGCCAAGCGGGGTTAAGGCCCCGCCTATATTGGCCACCAGGAAGATAAAGAAAACCACCATAAAGCTCCGGTTCTTCCTATAGCTGTTGGCCCGAAGGAATGGCCGGATCATAAGCATGGCCGCTCCCGTAGTGCCCATCCACGAGGCCAACGCCGTGCCTATGATGAGCATGACCGTATTTACTACCGGCGTGCCCCTTAGCGAACCTTTGAGGAGGATACCACCTGAGACGGTAAACAGCGCCCAGAGCAGGATGATAAAGGGCACATAATCCGCCACTATCACATGCATAAATTCATACACGGCCGTACCCGTATAGGCGATAACCATTGGAATAGCCACCAGCACCGCCCAGAAAGCGGAGACCTTGCCGAAGTGATGATGCCAGAACTTGGGCAGGAAAAGCGGCATAAGGGCAATGGAAAGGAGCATTCCCGCAAAGGGTATGGCGCTATAAAGAGGCAGCACCTCTCCTAAATTAATCCCTCCATGTCCGTGCCCGGCCTCAGAGGCCAGCGCAACCGATGGAAACACGGTTAGACATATCAGCAGAAAAAGCGACGACAACTTTCCTCGAGTCATAAGTATTCCCCTCCAGTATCCTCTCCAGAATCTTATGGCTTTCCAGCTACTAAGCCACTACCTTTGTAATTATTGGATTGTAGGACTGATCTCCGCTATATTTGAAGTGGGCATAATATTTTATGCCGATGAAGGTAAGCGCCACGAACAAAAGACTAAAAACGGCCCCTGAAATATCCTTATCGCCCAAAAACTGCGTGTAATAACCTATCAGCGCCCCGGCTATCAGACCAACCAGGGGAACAAGATATAAAATAAAAGACGCCTTTACTTCCCCTTCTACCTTGAGTGAGACGCGCACCCTCTCACCCTTGGAGGCCCCTACGCTATTTAATGCCGTAAGCACCATCTCGCCTTCACCAAGCAGCCCGCACGTCTTGTGGCTTGAGCAACTGTCACAGGCCGGACTGCACTTGATCCTGACCTTGGCCTGCTTGCCTTCAACGGCGATTACTTCGCCTTCTTCTTCGCGAATACGAGACATTTTTAATCCACAACCCAGACCGTGCAGTTTCGTGCGAAACTTACCACCTTGTTCGAAATGCTGCCGAACATAAATTCCTTTATGGCAGAAACACCTCGTCGCCCAACGACAATGGCGCTATACTTTCCTTCCTGGGCCTCAAACATGATGTCCCGGGCTATACCAACCTTCTTTACCTGGATCTTGACGCCTATTTTGTTGTCCGGTATCCCTGCTCCCTCCAGAATCTTCCTGGCTGAAGCCGTAGCGGATTCCATTATCTTGCGCTTCTCTTCCGTAAGACCCTTTAACTCGGTTAACCGGCTCTGAAAAAGGGGAATCAGCGATGGCTCCTTTTCCAGGCCGGTGCCAGGCGCCTCCGGCAACACGCTAAAAAGGGTTATCTCCACGGCCTTTGGATTCACGGTATCAGCCACATACCGCACCGCCTTCATGGAATATTCCGACTCATCCATGGCTATCAATATCTTCTGAGACATTCAACGCCTCCTCATACTACGGTGAAAACTAAGCTTTGAATAATACCGGTCGGGCACTTCTCAAAGCATGCCCCGCATCCGGTGCATTTTTTGGCATCCACTACGGAAAGGAATTTCACGATCTCAATCGCCTTTTCCGGACACGCCTTCTTGCACAGGCCGCAGCCCAGACAGCCGGCATCGCAGATCTCCTTGACCAGCTTGCCGACATCATGCGAAGAGCACAGACTAGCCGCTTTCTGCGATACCGGAACCACCTTAGGGATATGCCGCGGACACACCTTGACACACGTCCCGCAGGCCGTACATTTCTCATCATCTACTTTGGGCAGGCCGTCTTCCCCCATGCTGAGCGCCCCAAACGGACAATTGGCTACGCATGTGCCCAGCCCCAGGCATCCGTAGCTACAAGATTTATCACCACTGGAGACCAGCATGGCCGCCCGGCAGTCATTAATACCCATGTATTTGAACTTTCGTTCGGCCTTGGCACTGTCACCTTTACAGAAGATCCTGGCGACCTCGCGCTCTCCAACCGCCGCTGAAACACCTAACACTTGGGCCACGGCCGCGGCCGTACCGGCGCCGCCAGCCTTACAGGCATTAACCGGCGCCTTGCCTTCCACAATAGCCGCCGCACAGTCGCTGCATCCCGCATAACCGCAGCCGCCACAATTAGCGCCGGGCAGGACATCCGTAACTGCCCCTATCCGGGGGTCAACGTAGATGTAAAAGACCTTGGCGGCCACCCCCAGCACTACACTCAGCCCCAATCCCAGTGCCCCCATAGCTACGATTGCCGTAATTGTCGGTCCCATAACATACCACCCTCTTATTTCATTTTGTTCCTGGTAAACGTAAATCCATCAACCTACGCCGGCCAGTCCGAAAAAGGAAAGGCCTATCATCCCGGCCGTAATCAGGCCAAGCGGCACCCCGTCCAACAGCTTCGGTATATGTGCGATCCGCATCCGTTCCCTGATGCCGGCCATGATCACCATGGCCACGCTGAAACCCACCGCCGTAGCAATGGAATACACCACTGTATGCATAAAATCGTAGTCTTCCTGGATATTCAGCACGGCCACACCAAAAATCATGCAGTTGGTAGTAATAAGCGGCAGGTAGATACCCAGGGCACGATATAGCCCAGGCGACATCTTCTGAAGGACCATCTCTACAAACTGGACCAACCCGGCGATGATCAGGATAAAGGCCAGGGTCTGGAGATATTCCAGACCCAGGGTATCCAGCACCGCCTTCTGAAATATCCAGCAGAGAACCCCGGACAGGACGTTGACGAATATACAGGCGGCCGACATGCCGATGGCGCTGTCCATGGCCGTGGTAACCCCCAGAAACGGACAGTTACCCAGGAACCTTATCAAGAGGATGTTATTTATAATGATAGCTGAAAGTATAAACATGAACCAGCTTTGTTCCATAATGCGACCTCTCCTTTCAGATTACTTCTTGGCTTCCATCTTCAGGGATATAAAGTTCATGATCCCGAGCAGGATTCCCAGGAGGGCAAAAGCGCCCGGCGGCTTGAGAAGGTATGGCATGCCCGGATAACCCTCGGGCATCAGCGGAATACCGAACCATGAACCCTTACCCAGTATCTCACGGATAGTTGATACTACAGTCAGTGATATAGTAAACCCCAACCCCATTCCCAGCCCATCAACTAAAGAGAGTCCGACCGACTCTTTGCGGGCGAAGGCCTCCGCCCGTCCAAGGGGTATTCAGTTAACTACTATAAGAGGTATCCAGATACCGAGCACCAGGAAAAGCGGATAGAAATAGGCCTGCATTACCAGTTCCACTATGATGACCGCACTGGCAATAATAGCAATAAATACTGCTATCCTCACCTTATCCGGGATAATCTTCCGCAGCATGGAGATAAAGACATTCCCCATGGTGGTCACAAAAATGACCCCGGCCCCCAAGCCCACACCATTGGCCACATCCGTGGTCACGGCCATTGTAGAGCAGAGACCCAGAACAAAACGAAATGGCGGTATCTCCTTCCAGAGGCCTTTGGTAAATTCCGATACGTAACGCGACGCCATCTATGAACCCTCCTTATAGATTATACACCCAACTGGGACTTGTATTTTTTATACACTTCTATACCGGCCTTCATCGCATTACTAACACCGGTCGATGACACCGTGGCCCCGCTCAGGCCCTGTACCACACCGCCGGCTGAAGTAAGTCCGAAATTTTCCGATACAGACTTGCCTTTGAACTGGGCACAGAAGGACGGGTCATCCGCTACCCTGCTGCCGACACCCGGTGTCTCGGTCTGAGTGGTAATGGCACAGCCGTCCAGTTTGTCGGTAGCAGGGTTTACCGCCACCATAACACCGACATCTCCGTGAAATCCACCGGCAGAAGTCTCGAACGCCACAGAGATAACTTTTCCTCCGCTCTTGGCAAAGAAAAACGTGGTTATAATATCTTTCCCTTTTTTGTCTTTGCCGGTCACGATGTCCTTCCGGTCTGTGACGGGATCATTATCATAACCGGTCAGCACCTTCTTCAGCGCCGGTTCCTTGATATTCTTAATCTTTTGGTAGGCAATTTGCTCAGCCGTGGCCATCTTTACTAAAGACAGTCCGCCGCCGCAGACAGCCGCCACAAGCGTCAACACCACGATCATCTTGATAATTTCACGAAGTTGCACTGGCTTTTACCCTCCCGTAAACTCTTGGTCTGATCTTATCTAAGAGCGGGGTTAACGTACCGGCCATAAAAACAGCGAAATAGGCCCCATCCTCCCACTGAGCCCATGCCCTGATAACCACCGCAAGCATACCGGCTAACAATCCAGACAGAAGTTTACCGCCCGGTGTAACCGGCGAGGTAGTCGAATCGGTAGCCAGGAAAAAGGCCGCCAGGAGACTACCACCGGTCAGGAGATGGAAAAGCGGGCTGGCGTACTTTTCGGCATTGGCCATCCACAAAATACCTGATAAGACGACGATACCCGTCAGGAAACCAGCCGGGATGTGCCAGGAAAAATTCCGCCTTAAAAGAAGGAACAGGCCGCCTATCAGTAACGCAATCTTGCACCCTTCACCTACGGTACCGGCAACCTTGCCCATGAGGAGGTCTTTCAAAGTAAAGTATTCCCAGATAACCCCGACCCCTTCATCCCTTAAGACCTGGAGGGGGGGCAGCTCGGTCATGATATCACCGGCCGGCGGCGTCCAGGTGATCATGGCCTCCGGGTAAGATATTTTTAAGGCCACATAGGCTACCAATACTCCATTGAATGGGTTGTTTCCCAACCCCCCGTAAATCTCCTTGCCAAGGAGTATCATGATGAGCGTGGCAATGGTTATCATCCACCAGGGGAGTGTGGGTGGGAGGATTGCAGCGAAAACCAGACCGCTTGCCACTGCAGTAAGATTACCAAGGGCGAGTTGCCGCCCTAATATTTTCTGCAGGATAGCCTCCCAGGCCACTGCCGAAACTACGGAAACGGCCGCTACCACTAAGGCACCCATGCCATAAAAATAAATACCGATAGCTACAGCCGGGAGCAGGGCGATAATTATATTAAGCATCATCTTTTGAACGGAATTGCCGCTATGGATATGCGGCGTTGCGGATACAACAAGTTCCGGGGCTTTCATTCGCTACTCCTTTGCGCTAGAATTTGTGCCTTGCCGAATTTTATCCATTGCACCATGGGTATCCTCACCGGACACACATAGGCACAGCAACCACACTCTATACAGGTAAAAATCTCATATCCCTGGGCCATAGTGTAGTTGGCCGATTCAGACAAGCCCGAGATGAGGAAGGGCATGAGTTGCATTGGACAAACGTCCACACAAAAACCACATTTTATACAGACGGCCGCTTCAGATTTTGTGATGTCTTTTTCATTTTGTACGAAAATACCGAGCAACTCTTTGGTCACCGGCGTCTCGGTATTGGCGATGGCCGTGCCCATCATGGGGCCGCCGGCTATAACCTTGCCCATCCCTTCCACGGAAATTCCACAGTGCCCCAGAACTTCCTTAATCGGCGTGCCTATCCTTACCTGGACATTTTTGGCGCCGGTCCCATTGGCGCCGGTAATGGTTATAAACCTGTCCACCACCGGCTTTTTGTCCGCCATAGCCCGGCCCACCGCCGCCACCGTCTCGACGCTCAGAACCAGGGCCCCTATATCGGCCACACAATAGGCCTCTGTACAGGGCACCTCCTTCCCCAGGATCGACTTTACCAGTAAGAGGTCAACAGCCTGGGGGTACTTAGGGTTCAACCCCACTACGGTAGCCGCGCCACCGCAGGCGGAACCGACAGCGGACATAGCCTGAGACGCACCTTTATCGACGGCAACATACACCGATGCCGCGCCGATTATGTTTTTTATAGTGTCTATCCCGCAGGCCACTTCCTGAACCCTTTCAGACAACAGACGTGACCGGCTCGAGAGTACCGGCTCTATGTCCATGGCATTCACAATAAAGGCGTTAGCCCGGCGAGACTTTGCCTCGTTGAGCTTAGTCACAAGCGGGACCGGTTTTATATCAAAATCAACAATTCCCGCCTGTTGTATGGCGGCCATTGGATCCGCGCTGCCCTCCAGTCCCACCCACTCATCCTTGCCATCGGATTCTATGAGCACAGCCGGGACGAATCCCCCTGAAAAATGGGGATAGGCCTTTATTACGTCGGCTACTTTACCGGAAACCGTGGCATGGATAGAGGCGCCTTCCGGACCTGCGCTTTCACCGATTACCTGTCCGACCTTGACCTCATCACCCTTTTTGACCTTGGCATTGCAAATTCCGCCGAGATCCTGCCTGAGAGGGATAGTCACAACACCGGAGGGGATGATACGTTCGAAGGGTTTGTTTGCGTTTGCGTCTGAAATAGACAAGCAAATACCGCCAGAAAAGCTACCTGGGCTCATATTGGTTCACTCTCTCCTTCCAGCAAATTACGGGATTGGATATACCTAAACATACTCTTTGTCAAGATAAAAAAAGCAACACCAAAATATCACGCAAAGCCGCCAAGGACGCAAAAAGAATAAAATTTGGAACTCATAAACTCATGAAGAAATCTTTTATTACTGATTTCTGATTTCCAGATTTTCATTTTTCCTTCGCGGTCTTTACGCCTTTGCGTGAGAAATTGACTTCTTACCAAGCCGTCATTACTAATACGGTCCGCAAAAGAAAAACGGGAAGTTTATAAACTTCCCGTTTAAAAAAATTACATCTGCATATTTATTTTTTGTGACATTCGCCACACATCACCGGGAGTAACTTGCCTGCTGCCGGTTTGGTCTCCCGGTGGCAACCTACGCAGTTTTCGTGAAACGCCTTCATAAGGCCCATTTTCTTACCTTCGGCCTCCAAGCCGTGGCAGGCCGCACAATTCGTCTCCCGCGATTCATCCCAGACGTTCTGTCCATTTACATAAAAATGATGGCACGCCGTACACTCAATGGTAGCAAAGTGTTGGGCATGCGGGAATGTTACGCCCGGCCTCTGTCGTTTTTCAAAGGCCTTATGCTCCAGTTTCAGCATTTCCTCCTGGGCGTAAGCACAGGTAGCTATTATAAAAACAGCCATGACTATCATCAGCAGAATGCCCCTGTTTTTCATCTCTTTCCTCCTGACTAACAATAACTTATTGCCAAAAGATTAACTACAGAGCCCTATAATTATTCTTCACAGTCACCTACTGAATCACAGTTCAGCTTGTGTGTAACAAAATAGAGATTGCATGTCAAGGAAAATGTCTATCCCCGAAATAGGCGGCTCATTTTGATAAAAACATATCGAATAACTCCACCAGATGCATGGCCTGCGCATTAAGCCCATGCCTGAACAAGCCTTCCCGCCACTGTAGCAGGCAGCCCATACAACTGGTGACTAAGGTATCTGCTCCCGTGTCTCTTAACACAGCCATCCTTTTATCAAGAATCACCTGGGATAGGTCATAATGAGTTATATTAAACAACCCGCCGTGCCCACAACACGCAGCTCCGCCTGCCGGTTCGCGAAAATCGACTCCGGGCAGCGACTTGATGAGCATACGCGGCTCCTCGAATATCTTTTCTCTAAACCGAAAATGGCAGGGATCATGATACGTCACCTTCAGGCTGCTGGTTTTCGGCGTGAGGTCCGATAACTGCCGGGAAAAGCCCTTGTTATGGAACAAAAAGACCGATATATCCATCACTTTTGCTGAAAACTCCGCCGCTTTTTCTGCAAAAACCGGGTCATCAGCCAGAAGCCTGGGGTAATTAAATCTTAGATGGGAGCTGCAGGAGGCACAGGTCGTAACGATGTAATCGAACCGTCCATCCATAAATGCAGATATATTGGCCCTGGCCAGGGAACGCGCCGTCTCTTCATCCCCGGCACAAAAGGCCGGGAACCCACAGCATTTCTGCTTCTTGGGCGCCCATACAGGCTCTCCGAGAAAGTCAAAAATATTCAGGACAGCCTTCCCTACGTCAGGAAAGAGATAATTTGTGATGCACCCGGTAAAGTAAGCCGCCTTAGCCGGGGCGCTTGTTTCCTGGGGCAGGTCATTATCCAGAAAAAAGGTCGGCGCCAATGGCGGCAGCCATGACCTTCCGGCCAACAGAGGGATCGGAAATCGACAATGAAGGCCGCTATCTTCCGGGATTCTTTTGCAAAGGAGGCCCTGGATCAGGGAACCGCCTTTTAATATAAAAGGCAAAAGATATTCAGAATCCAGAAGGTAATGGAAAAAGTATCGCTTCCCCACGGGAAGCCCCTTCTCTTCGACCAACCTTGCCCGCGCTTTCTGTATGGAGGCATCCGCATTTACCCCGGCGGGACAGACAGTTGTACAGGCCCCGCAAAGGAGACAGTACGAGAGCAATTCTTCAAAGCGGTCGGAAAACGGTAACCTGCCTTCCCGGTTGGCCTCAATAAGGCTTAATTTGCCCCGTGGGGAATAGGCCTCCAGCCCCGTTACCTGGTAAACGGGACAGACACTCATGCACGTCCCGCACTTATTGCATGAGGGTGTGCTAATGGATACTACCTCCTAAACTGTAACAAAAACTTTGAACTTTCAACTTTGAACTTCTTTTATCTCCCCCGGTACTTATCAAACCACCAGGAGCAGAAATCGGTCTCCAATATCTCCCCGGCAAGCTCCTGGCCGGCCGGTGTGGTGATCCGTTTGACTACGTGTGCAAGCCACTCCCGGGCAAACTTATTCCCAAGATCATGCTGCTCTTTGAGCTCAAGGATGAGGTCTAACTGATCGGCGTCCCGGGCTAATTTCGCCTCTTCGGTATGGCCGGATTTAAACTCTGTTATTAATCCGGCGATGTCCTCCCCAAAATCGAGGTCCTTGGTCAGGGCAGCGACCGCCTTGACTGAGTCCACCGTGACATAGTCCTTGTAAACATAATTCAGGTCCCCGGTGCGGGCCTCAACCAGATCGTGGAAGAGACATAACTCCATTACCTTAGATCGATCGACACCCGGTGAAATCCCGGCCAGCACATATCCGATGAGAATGACCCGGTAGGAATGATCCGCCACTGATTCCTGCCCGGAACCCAGAAAACGGAAGCCGGTACGCGGCGTCTTTTTCAGCATCCCGGCCTCAAAGAGCAATTTGGCAATCCTCTTCATAATCTCTCCTCTCCGAGCAGATGGGACATTGTCACCTCAACGGTTCTCGGATTCAACCCTAGGTTGATAATAATTTTAGACCTTAAACTCAGCCTTGATTTTGAATAAGCGTATGGCGGGAAAATTATAGACCTTCACGCCGGTCTTTTCGGTTATCTCCTGCAGTTGCCTCTCGATGGCCTCTTCCGACCCGGCGATAAAGGTAAACCAGACATTGAAGTCGTGCTTTCGCAGATAGTTATGGGTTACCCCAGAATAAGAATTTACAACCCCTATGAACTCATCCAGTCTTTCCGGAGGAACCTTTGCGGCGCAAAGGGTCGTCATGTAACCCAGACGGCGGGAATCAAAATTTGCCCCCAGACGGCGTATGATGCCCCTATCCTGCAAACGCCTAATCCGGTCTAAAACTTCTGTTTCCGTGAGTTGGAGCCGCTCTCCTATAGTCGCATAGGGGCGGGATTCAATCGGAAAATGGGATTGTATCTCGTTTAAAATGGCCCGGTCTGTAGCATCCATTTTGTTAAATCCTATTCCGAATTCACGCTTACAGCGATCAGCTTTCAGCCGTCAGCATGTTTGTTATCCGTTATCCGTTAACCGTTGTCCGACATTTTCTTTCGGAAAAACGGTCAACAGTGAACGGTGAACCGGCTTCATGCTTATAGCTGAGCGCTGACTGCTCCATCCGGAAAACCGGAGTTTTCGGATGGGAACTGGTTAGTTGATGATGACTGATAGTCGAAATCTAATGACTTTCCTTCGCCGGCGCCCGCATTTTTAAGGGTTGATATGTACAAAGGGGTTCTTCAGCCAGATAATCACCGGACATCTCATGGGCTCGCGCCCGGCACCCGCCGCAGAAACGATGATACTCGCAGACACCGCACTTGCCTTTGTACATTTTCGGATTACGCAGGTTGAGAAAAACCGGGGAATCCCGCCAGATGCGGGAAAGGGGCATCTCGCGCACCGATCCGCAGTTTATCTCTAAATAACCGCAGGGTTGGACATCTCCCCGGTGTGAGACAAAGCAGAAGCCGACGCCCCCCAGACATCCGCGGGTCACGGCATCCAGCCCGTGGGACTGGAAGGTAACCTCTTTTCCTTCCGCTTTGGCCCGCTGCCTAAGGATGCGATAATAGTGCGGGGCACAAGTGGCCTTGAGATGCAGAGGAACTTTATCCTTCTGGTCATAGAACCAATTTAAGGTCTCTTCGTATTCAGCGGCAGAAAGGGCCTGAGCAGCCAGGTCCTTACCACGGCCGGTAGGTACCAGGAGAAAGATATGGTGAGCTACCGCCCCAAGTGATACGGTGAGTTCCTGTATAGCCGGCAGTTCCTTGAGGTTGATCCCGGTAATAGTGGTGTTGACCTGGAATTCCAGACCTGCTTTTTTGGCCTCTTCAATCCCCTGAAGCGCCCCCTTAAGGGCCCCTTCGACCTGACGAAATTTATCATGACTTTCAGCCGTCGCCCCGTCAATGCTTATACTGATCCTTTTTATCCCCGCATCTACCATTTTCCCGGCCACTTCCGGGGTGATGAGGGTGCCGTTAGTGGCCATCACCATACGCAGGCCTTTGTCTGTACCATAGCTCGCCAGTTCAAAGATATCCTCGCGCAGGAGAGGCTCACCACCGGTCATAATCATAACCGGCTGGGCATGGGCGGCGATATCATCGATAATCCCCTTGCATTCTTCGGTTGTCAATTCATTGTCATACGGCCCGCGAGTGGCTGCGGCCCGGCAGTGGACACAGGAGAGGTTGCAATTTCTGGTCAATTCCCAGGCTACAAGACGAAGGGGCGGCACATCCTGCCCGGATGTATGGCCTTGAGAGTGGTGGGGATGTGCATGGGGATGGTTCGGTTTCATCTGGTCAGCAACCTCGCTGCTTCCTTGGCGTAATAAGTGATGATAATATCGGCTCCGGCCCTCCGGATACTCAGAAGACATTCCATCATGACCCGCTCCTCATCCAGCCAGCCCATCTTGGCCGCCGCCTTTACCATGGCATACTCGCCGCTGACGTGATAAGCGGCGATAGGATGGTCAAATTCCTCCCGCAAATGAGAGATGATATCCAGATAAGGCAGGGCCGGTTTAACCATAAGGATGTCAGCCCCTTCCTCCATATCCAGGGTGGCCTCGCGCAGGGCCTCGCGGCTGTTGGCCGGGTCCATCTGATAGGAACGCCGGTCGCCGAACTGGGGGGCGCACTCCGCCGCCTCGCGGAAAGGCCCGTAAAAACTGGAGGCGTACTTGACCGCATAAGACATAATGGGTATGTGTTCAAAACCGGCTTCATCCAGGGCCTCACGGATCTCAGCCACCCGTCCGTCCATCATATCCGAAGGGGCAACCATGTCCGCACCGGCCCGGGCATGGGAAAGGGCTACCCTGCCCAGTATCTCCAGGGTCGCATCGTTTTCAATCTTACCCCCGGAGACAAATCCGCAGTGACCGTGACTCGTGTATTCACAGAGGCAGACATCCGTAATAACCAGAAGGTCCTTATCAGATGCCTTTATCTCGGCTATCGCCCTTTGCACAATGCCGTCTTTGGCATAGGCCTGGGAGGCTATCTCGTCCTTTTTTTCCGGGATGCCGAAAAGGAGAACAGACCTGATCCCGGCGTCCTTTATCTCTTTTATTTCAGCCTTCAACTGATCCGGGGAAAGTTGGAAACAACCGGGCATGGAAGGAATCTCTTTTCTGACCTTTTTCCCCGGCACGACGAAAAGGGGATAGACAAGCTGATCCGGCGCAAGGTGTGTCTCGCGAATCAGGGCGCGGAAATTTTCATTCTGGCGCATACGGCGCGGGCGATAATCCGGAAACAGCATCTCTAGACCTCCTCGGCAATCCCGATCTCTTTATCCGTCAGATAACAGGCCGGGTCCGGCGCCCAGATATCCCCGGTGACAGCCTCAGCCCTTACCCGGAAATTCCCGGCGCAGATATCCAGCCACTTACACCGGGCGCAGCGGCCATTGACATGGGCCTTCTTATTCTTAAGGGCCGCCATAAGCGGATTGGATAAGTCCGTCCATATCTCGCTAAACGGACGTTGGCGGACATTGCCAAATGAGTAATGCCTCCAGAATTGATCCGCATGGACGCTCCCGTCCCAGCTTACACAGCCGATACCCCGGCCGGAGTTATTCCCCTCGTTCATTTCAAGTAATTCCAGGACCTCGGCAGCCCGGGGTGAATTCTCCTTTACCATACGCAGATAGACATAAGGCCCGTCGGCATGATTGTCCACCGTCAGCACCTCTTTGGGCTTACCGCGACGGTGCAAGTCGGCGGTACGATCGATGATAATATCCACTACCCGCCGGGTCTCTTCGTGAGCGAGGTCTTCTTCGACCAGCTTACTGCCCCGGCCCGCATAAACCAGATGATAAAAACAGATCCGCGGGACTTCTTCCCGTTCCAACAGGTCAAAAATAGCCGGTATCTCGGCGGCATTAAGCTTATTTATGGTAAACCTTAACCCCACCTTAATACCAGCTTCCTGACAATTTCTGATACCCCTCATGGCCCCGGCAAAGGCCCCCTTAACCCCACGAAAATGGTCATTGACTTCTTCCATACCATCAAGACTTATACCCACATAAGAGAGGCCGATCTTCTTCAATACCTTGGCCATGTCTTTGCTGATAAGCGTACCATTTGTAGAAACTACGGACCGCATCCCTTTTTCCACGGCGTAAGCCGCAAGCTCAGGCAGATCCGGACGCGTAAAAGGCTCGCCGCCTGAGAAAAGAAGAACCGGGCTGCCGAACTGGCTTAGATCATCGATCAGTTTTTTCCCTTCGGCCGTGGAGAGTTCATCCGGTGCGCCCACACTGTCCGCCTGGGCATAACAATGCACACACTTTAAGTTACAACGCCGGGTGGCATTCCAGACCACCACCGGCTTTTTGTCTGCCGAAAACTGGAGAAGGTGCGAAGGCAGCTTCCCGGAGTGTCTGCCATAGCGCAAGGCGTCAGACGGCTCCACCGTACCGCAATAAAGTTTAGATATACCGATCATATTTTTTGAATGCTCCTTTGTTTTAAAAAAATTAGCTTTCGGCTATTATTACTCCGGCAATTAAAAACTTAAATCCCCCCTCACCCCCCTTTGGAAAAGGGGGGATGGGGGGATTGGGCAAATTTATATATTTAATTGCCGGAGTAATAGTGTTCTGACTCCTGTATTCTGGCTTCTGTCTCCTGTATTTTTGCCCTATTTTGGGGAATTACCAAAAGAATTATCAAGGGACTCTTTGATCAGATGGCTGATAAATCCTTCCGGGGTGGACACCGCCTCGGTAGGAAGATGAAAAACGTTTTGCCCGGTCCTATCCTGAATTATTCTCAAGGCATACTTATATGATTCGGTTAAGGTGTTGCAAATGACATAAGCCGTGCTGCCTTCCTGCCAGGCCTGTCCGATTATCTGGTCGATAGCCTCATCTTCAAAGATGATCTTTATACCATATTTGTCCAGAAAAGTGGCTTCATAATCTTTTATTTCCTCAGTGATAAATAGAAGCTCTTCCACAGAGGCCTGTATATCGATATCCTTGGTCAAACATAACTCGGCCAGATACCGTAGCCTGAACGGGGTGACAGACAGCCCACGGTTGTCAAAGATTTCTTTTTGACCTTTCACTATGGTTGATTTTATAATATTTAATTCTCTCTCCCGGGCCCGACGATAACGTTCAATATAGACCGGATCATCCGGGCCGACCAGCAAACGATCCAGCGCCGCGACCGGGTTCTCGACCATCTCCGGAGTGACAACCAGGGAACGAATCGAGGTTGAAGGCAGGGTTTTTTCAAATCCTAAAAGGACCTGCTCTACAACTCTGGACAATCCCCGCGCCCCCGTCTTCTCTGTATAGGCCTTCTCAGCCAGAATATGTAATGCCTCATCTTCAAATGTTATGTCTATCCCATAGGCCTTAAAGTCGTGCTTTTTACCTTTTGTTACCGGGCAGTTAGAATTTTTGAGGATATTATACAGGTCCTCCACGGATAAGCCCTCAAAAACCGCTACTACAGGCAACCGGCCTACAAACTCTGACTCAAACCCGTATGCAATAAGGTCTTCCGCCTTAACATGACATAAATAATCGATCCTGTCACTCTTGGAAGTAACAGGCGCACCGAAACCGATTCCCTGATCAGTCAGGCGCTTCTTGATAATATCCGCCAGATCGTTAAAGGCGCCGCTCACTATGAAAAGGATATTTCTGGTGTTAACCGTCCTTTTTTCCCGTTTGCCGGTCTTCCGGTAACGCTCTATGGCCTCAAGCTGGGCGATAGGATCGTGGGGAACCCGGAGATCTATGTCTGTTTCTTCCATCGGCTTTAGAAGGGCGCGCTGAACGCCGGTGCGTGAGACATCCGGGCCTAAATGGTGGGTGCTGGAGGCAATCTTATCTATCTCATCGATATAAATGATGCCATACCGGGCCAGTTCCATATCCCCGCCCGCCTCCTGCACAAGGTCACGAACCAGATCCTCCACATCACCGCCCACGTAACCGGTCTCGCTGAACTTGGTGGCATCGCCCTTAACAAAAGGCACGCCGAGCTTCCCGGCGATCAGCTTTATCATATAGGTCTTACCTACACCGGTAGGCCCGATCATAATGATGTTATTTTTGATCTGCCCCACCTCCGTATCTCTCTTATGCTCCAGCGCATACTTAATACGGTTGAAGTGGGTGCAGACCTTGGTAGCCAGGATAGCCTTGGCCTCCTCCTGTTTGATTATATACTCATCCAGGTAGGCCTCAAGCTCTTTGGGTTTGATATTAAAATTCAGGATAATATCCCTACCCCTTAAAGTCTTATTGCCCCCGGATTCAGACGAGCCCGGTTTGGGAAGGACGACCGGCGAGAGGATACGCACCTTATCCCCATATTTCTTGGACAGATACTCCGCCAGCTCCTTTTCTAATTCCTTCTGGTCAGGAACATTATTATATTCTTTGTCGTTTCCCATCTTAAAATTACCAGGTCTTATACAAAATCTCTTATGTTTATCAATATAGTCACTAACTGCCCATATTTCAAATTATTTCTATTGCCCGGACTTTACACTGTCCATGCCTAAGGCCTTCATCTTGCGGTGGAGGTGGCTTCTCTCCAGACCTATCTTTTCAGCCGTCTGGGAGATATTGCCGTCATTTTCAGCCAGTTTATGCAATATAAACTCGCGCTCAAAATGGGCCTTGGCATCCTTAAACGTCCCGAACGCAAACATATCGCCTGTCTTCTTTTCTACCGCTTTAGCCCCCCGTATCGAAGAAGGGATGTCCTTCTCTGTAATAAGTGCGCCCGGAGACATAATCACCAATCTTTCCACAACATTTCTCAACTCCCTGACATTTCCGGGCCAATGATAGGCAGCGAGCAATTGCAGGGCGCCATCGCTTATTTCTTTGCGCTTTAACCCGCCATCCGAAGCGAATTCAGACAAAAACTCCTTAACTAAAAGGGGGATATCGCTCAACCGCTCCCTTAGCGGAGGGACTTCGATCGGCACTACATTTAATCGGTGGTAAAGATCCTCACGAAAATTCCCTTTTTTAATCTCTTCCTCAAGGTTCTTGTTAGATGCGGCGATGACCCGCACATCAACATTTATGGTCTTTGTCCCGCCTACCCGTTCGAATTTTTGCTCCTGCAGGATGCGCAGTATCTTGGCCTGGGTCTTAAGACTCATATCGCCGATCTCATCCAGGAAGAGTGTGCCTTCGTTGGCCAGGTCAAACTTGCCGCGCCTCATGTTGGTAGCGCCTGTAAAGGAGCCCTTTTCATGCCCGAACAGCTCGCTTTCAATAAGTTCTTCAGGGATGGCTGCGCAGTTTACCTCGATCAGAGGCCGGGACGCTCGCTTGCTCTGCCTGTGTATGGCATGAGATACCAACTCCTTGCCTACCCCGTTTTCCCCCTTTATCAATACCCAGGCCGAAGTAGGCGCCACCAGGACAATCTGTCTCTTTAACTCCAGCATCGCCTCGCTTTGCCCGGTGAGTTCTGGTTTACGCCCTACCCGCTGGCGTAAAAGAAGGTTTTCCTCTTCTAACCGGCTGAAATCAAGCGTATTATTTATAGTTAGAACGACTTTTTCCAGGGAAAGCGGTTTTTCAATAAAATCATGCGCCCCCAGCTTGGTCGCCTTGACTGCCGTCTCCACCGTGCCATGGCCGGACATTATCACTACGGGGAGAAATGGATAATCGAGTTTGATCCTTCTGAGCACTTCCAGCCCATCTATGCCCGGAGGCATCCACACGTCTAAAAGCACTAAATCCGGCGCTGCCTCGCTTAACCGGCCCAGGGCATCCTCGCCATTTTGTGCCCGGACAGGCTCAAATCCCTCGTCCTCCAGTATCCCGCCCAGGGAGTCCAGGATGCTTACTTCATCATCAACTATCAATATGCGTTTGGCCATATCCCGAACCCATACGTCCTTTCATACCTGCAAGGGCAGTTCAATAACAAACTTGGCCCCATTGGGTTCATTGTCCTGCACCCTTATATAACCATTATGATCCGAGATAATAGTGCTTACAATACTCAATCCCAGACCCGTTCCACCTTTCTTAGTTGAAAAATAAGGTTCAAATAGCCTCTCTCTGTCTCCTGGGGCGATACCCTTACCGGTATCACTGACTTCAATCCTTACCATAGGCGGATTAGAACTGTCATAAAAAAGCTCTGTCTCAATTTTACCATGACCCTCCATAGCGGCAAGCGCATTATCAAAGAGATTGATCATGACCCGTTTGATCTGCTCGCGGTCAAAGTAAAATTGGGGAATAGGTTGATGCACCCTGGTGACAAAGTCGATATCCTTATGACTATCCCGATATAGGGTTATGCTTTCCTCAACAACGCCTTCTAAATTATTCAGGGCTGGATTTGTCGCCGGCAAGCGGGCAAAAAGCGAAAATTCATTGACCAATTGTTTCAATTCCTCTACCTGGTTAATGATGGTCCGGGTACAGTCATCGAGCACCTTACTGTCATCGGCCAACTTCTCAATATATCTCTTACGCAATCTCTGGGCCGATAATTGTATCGGGGTCAAAGGGTTCTTTACTTCATGCGCTATGCGCCTGGCCACTTCACGCCAGGCCGCCATCCGTTGGACCTTTTCTAATTGCGTCAGGTCATCAAAAACAATTACCATGCCGATATTATTCCCGACGTCATCTTTCAAAACCGTGGCGTTAATGAGGAGGGAAAGTCCCCTGTTGCCGGCCGTAATTCGAACCGACTTTTGTACGGAACCTTTCTTGGCCCGCCGGGCTTCCTCCACCAGGGCATTAATTATAGCTAATTGCCCCGGCGTAGCCAATTCGTGATAGGTCTTGCCGACAACGTCTCCGTGGCGTAACCCGAACAATTCCTCGGCAAATTTATTCATGGTGCTGATGCGGCCGTCATTATCAATGGAAACGACACCGGCCGCCACATTCCTCAGGATTATTTCCGTGTAGCGCCGCCTTTGTTCCAACTCCAGATAACTCTTTTGGAGTTCTTCGCCGGCCCTTTCCAACTCGGAGTGACTTCTCTTGAGGTCAGCGGTCATCTTGTTAAACGACTCCACCAGGGTTCCGACCTCATCTTCTGACCGGACGTCAATAGTAAAATCAAGATCGCCTCCGGCAATGCGACGCGTCCCTTCGGCTAAATGCTGAATAGGGACGGTAATGCCTCTGGCCAGGTAAAAGCCAAACCAGGTCGCGGAAAAAACGATAATCAGACTGATGATCAAAAGAATAATAATTAAGCTGATCTTGATCGGATTTTTAAGGAGCTTTAACTGCTTATAGTTTTCAATACCCCCGGCTATATTCTTCATCTTGTCGGTAAGGCCGGCCGGGACAAAAATACCGACGGCCAGGATACCGATAACATCATTCCCATCGGCAGATGAAAAAATAGGGTCAAATCCCCTCACTAAATCACCATCAGCGGAGGTAAAGGTATCGACAATCCCCCTTTCGCCATTGAGACAGCGTCTCAATGTTTTTGAGGAAATTTGTGCCAGTTCAAACATTCCTACACCCGGCCGCCGGTAACCGGCTAATTCTTCATACGAAGGGAGAATAACCTCCACAGTATCAAGGTGAAACTCTTCCGGCCTGGCCCGCAGATAACGGGTGAGCTCGCCCCGGGCCGCTTCAGACATCAACCCGGACCGGGTGATTTCTCTGCTCATCCGGTCGGCATGGGTAATTACATTTTCCTCGACCTGTTTATAAAATGTACGTCCTACTTCTAAGGAGTCCTCGAGAGACTTTTCTACGCGTACATTAAACCAATAATCAATGCTCGTATTTATGAACTGCAATGAAATAAAAAAGAGAAAGGTGGTCGGCAGCAGGGCAAACAGGACAAAAGCCACAACCAGCCTGGTGCGCAGCTTGGACCCCAGTATGTTGTGACGCCGTTCAAAGATAAGCTTGACCACACTCCTTAGAACCAAAAAAATGAGAAGAAGAATGAGGATAAGGTTGATATTTATGACGGCAAAAAGGAGGATATTCCCGCCCAAAACCTTGGACGGAGAAAGATGTAAAACCTTGATACCCAGAAAGGCCAGCCCGATAATCAAGACCAGCGTAATCAGAATAATAAGTCTTTCCCGTTTCTGTCTTTTCCTTTCCTTGCTCTGAATATCCGGTGTTTCGGTCATTATTTTAGTATTTAAACTCTACGCTATAATTATCTGTCTCCGAATCCCAAAAAGAAAACAAAGAGATTACATAATGAAATGCAGAGGAAGTAGGCTCTTTCTCAAGGATGGCCTTTATCTGGAGCTGATAGAGAGTGTTTGGGGTGAGTTTCTTTAAGGCAATAACCGGTATCCCGGTTATTTCGCTTACCGCTTGCTGGGCCTTGGCCGCTTCCCTAAATCTAAGCTTCTTACCATCTAAATCAACAAAGAACTCCTCTTTCAGCGCATCATAGCGAATACTGTGCTCCATATCCAGCGAGGCCAGGAGAGAGTCCGGCCAGAGATGATAGACCTGGTAAAGACGGATATTCAAGGTAAGTCTTATCGTAAGGCCGTTCATAAGGGCCTTCCTGGTGTCGCTATCGAAGCAGTTTCGAACGTTAAAAAAGGCCAGCAGTTCATTGCTTGAGTTGTTTACAATGACATCGGTTAACTTTATATCCTTGGCCTCCAGAGATGGCGTAAGAAACACAGATAGGGCCACAAAAATAACAAGAAGGCGACACCAGTTATGATGAATTGTTTTTCTCATAAGTTATGAGCCAGAATCAGGTGTGTTTTTGGAAAATTTAACTAATAGCATAGTGAATTGCAATAGCTTTTCATCTAGAATTTCCCCTATTTTATGGAAACCGCCATTCCTGAGCGAAACTTACTGGAGCAGTGGGGCACCCTTCGAGGACGAGCAGGAAGGGGAAAGCCAGCCCTTTAGTGGCTGGAAGGGGTAAGCTCCCCACCTGCGAGTCCCAAAGGGGTCACTGCGCAAGCCGTGAAGCGAAGGGACGGCGGTTTCCATTGCCGGTAAGTAAAAGCGTATGCGCACTAAGTCATAGTAATGGAACAAATATCCGGCAGGTGACGATAATTCTCGTTGTAATCCAGGCCATAGCCTACCAGGAAACCTCTTTCCAGCTCAAAACCCACATAATCTATAACAATGGGCGTTTTTCGTCGCCCGGTCTTACTTATGAGGGCGCAAACCTTGATAGAACGCGGTTTATGAAGGGCTATTATGTCGTTAAAATAACTCAGCGTATGACCGGTATCTATAATGTCTTCCACCACCAGGACATGTTTATCGGTAATAGGCAGCTCGATATCTTTGGTGAACCTGACCTCGCCGGTGGATTCTGTTTTGGGGCCATAGCTGGCCAAACGTACAAAGTCAATCTGAACCGGGATATCCAGGGAACGCATCAAGTCAGCCATAAAAACAAAAGCGCCGTTTAATACACCGATTAATACCAGTTCACGGCCGGCGTAGTCCCTGGAGATTTCTTTCCCTAACTCTTTGATCCTCTTCTGGATTACATCCCGGGTAAACACGAGCTGCGTTTTATACATAGGATCTCCCTGTTTATAGACAAAATTCAGATGCTCACGTTAGAATAAAGGTGAACACTTGTCAACTTATGCTTTATACCCTGAACCTGCTGACTTTAATCTTGATAGCCAAATTAGACGGTGGATTTGGGTATAGGGGTTGACGGGAGAGAAACGGACATTGACATTAAGCATCTGATTTTTTAAATTGATATTTTAAAAACCATTAAGGAGTTAAGAAGCTGACGCTACCCGTTATTGCCTTGACTATGGGTTGTCCGGTGGGGATCGGTCCGGAAATTATCGCCCGTTCTCTCGCCTTACATGAGGTATATACCTATTGCCGGCCTGTTGTGATGGGAGATCAGGCTATCATGGAACGGGCGGTTAAGACTACAGGCCTCTCTTTAGAAATAAGCATAATAAAGGAGGCCGATATTGAGCAAATCGGGCGCTCCTTTCGACAGGGCGATCGACCTGAAAAAATCTTTCTTCTTCCAGTTTCTGAGCTGAATTCCGCACAATGTGTTTATGGCCGGCCGACTGCCCGGACGGGCGCCGCTATGGTTAATTATATCCTGCGGGCTATTGAACTGGCCCTCTCCGGCCTCGTCCAGGCTATAACCACCGCCCCCATTAATAAAGAGGCCATGCACATGGCGGGGTATGAGTACCCGGGCCATACGGAGCTCCTGGCAGAAAAAACAGGTGAGAAAGAGTACGCCATGATGCTGGCGGGCGACAGGCTAAAAGTAGTGCCGGTAACCATCCATCTGCCCCTCCGGGACGTGGCAACCCGGTTGACCCGGGAAAAAATCCTGGAAAACCTGATAGTTACGGATTCGGCATTGCGCCGGTATTTTGGTCTGGAACAACCCCGGCTTGCCGTTGCGGCCTTGAATCCGCATGCCGGAGAAGGAGGTCTCTTTGGGGATGAGGAGGTCAGAATAATCGCCCCTGCTATTGATGCCGCTAAGGGGTTGGGGATAGATGCCGCCGGGCCGTTTCCGGCTGACACTGTATTTTATAGGGCCAGCCGGGGAGAGTTCGCTGCGGTCATCGCCATGTATCATGATCAGGCCCTTATCCCTTTAAAACTATTACATTTCAAGGATGGGGTAAACATAACCTTAGGGTTGCCCATTATTCGCACTTCTGTAGATCACGGAACGGCTTATGACCTGGCGGGCAGCGGAAAGGCCGATCCATCCAGCCTTCTGGCCGCGCTCAGGTTAGCCGCCCGGATGGCTACTCACCGAAAAGCAAATAGAGTCGAAGGATAAATGGCTGCTGAATACATAGTGGTGCGGGGCGCCAAGCAACATAATCTCAAGAACATAGATGTTACCATCCCCCGCGATAAGCTCACCGTTATAACGGGCCTAAGCGGTTCCGGCAAGTCCACCCTGGCCTTTGATACCATCTACGCCGAAGGGCAACGTCGTTATGTGGAATCCCTGTCGGCTTATGCCCGGCAATTTCTGGAGCAGATGGATAAACCGGATGTCGAATCCATTGAGGGCCTTTCTCCGGCTATTGCCATCGAGCAAAAGACAGTCAGCAAAAACCCTCGTTCCACAGTAGGCACAGTAACGGAAATTTATGACTATTTGCGGCTCCTTTTTGCCCGCATTGGCCGGCCCTTTTGTTATCAGTGCGGCCGCGAGATCCAGACTCAGACCATTGATCAAATGGTTGATTCCATTATGCGGCTAAGAGAAGGAAGCCGGATAATAATCATGGCCCCGATAGTAGTGCAGAAAAAGGGAGAGCATCAAAACGTCTGGCAGCGGCTAAGGAAAGAGGGCTTTGTCCGGGCCAGGGTCGACGGCCGGATTTTGAGTTTAGAAGAGATTCCAATCCTTGATAAGCACAAGCGTCATACTATTGAGGCAGTGATTGACCGTATTGTTGTCCGGCCGGGCCTCGAGAGAAGGCTGGCCGATTCTCTCGACCTTGCCACTAAACTATCTGAAGGTATAGCCCTGGTGCAGGTAAACGAAGAGGCGGAAATATTTTTTAGCCAGAAACAGGCCTGCATCTATTGTGAGATCAGTCTGCCGGAATTGACCCCGCAGCTTTTTTCTTTTAACAATCCCCGCGGGGCCTGTCCGGCCTGTGACGGACTGGGCGTCCGTCAATTTTTCGATCCCGATTTGATTATTCCCAACCCCAATCTGTCGCTCCGTGAAGGCGCCATCGCCCCTTGGTCGCACCGGCACGGCGTTCATTTTATACAAATACTGGAATCGGTGTCCGGACATTATCACTTTGACATCCACACCCCTTTCAAGGCCCTTCCCGATCAGGCCAAAAAAATCTTGCTTTACGGCTCTAATGGGGAGGAGATATCATTCTCTTATGATAAAGACGAACGCCGTCACTTCTATAGACAACCATTCGAAGGTATAATTCCGCAGCTTGAACGTCGTTACCGTGAAACGCTCTCCCGGTCAGCCCGGGAGGAAATTGAACAATACATGAACAAACAACCCTGTCCGGTTTGTAAGGGAGCCAGGCTCCGGAAAGAGGCCCTTTCGGTACGGGTTGGTCCCTGGGCAATAGATCAGATAGTGAATCTGGACATTAAAACGGCTATACAGGTAGTTGAACGTCTGCCGCTTACGGAAAAGGAATTCGGGATTGCCAGGCGCATATTAAGGGAGATAAACAGTCGCCTGTCTTTTCTTAAAGAGGTAGGGCTGGATTACCTGACCCTAAACCGGACATCGGCTACTTTGTCCGGCGGCGAAGGCCAGCGCATCCGTCTGGCCACACAAATCGGTTCGCAGATGGTGGGAGTCCTTTACGTACTGGACGAGCCGAGTATCGGCCTGCATCAGCGCGATCATGCCCGGCTTCTGGCTACATTGAAAAGACTGCGGGATACGGGCAATACGGTGCTGGTGGTTGAACACGATCCTGAAACAATTTGCTCTGCCGACTATGTTATCGACATGGGGCCGGGCGCAGGCCAGCATGGCGGCGAAGTGATTTTTGCCGGGACGCCGGCAGAACTGCTACATGCCGGGGCATCCCTTACCGGGCAGTATTTATCCGGCAGACTGGCCATTCCCATACCGGCCGGGAGGCGCACCTTGGCGCATGGGTATATTACGGCAGTAGGGGCTTCTCAAAATAACTTGAAAAATATTACGGTAAAAATTCCTTTGGGGCAGATGGTGTGCGTCACCGGCGTATCCGGCTCAGGAAAGTCCACCCTGGTTATCGATACCTTGTACAAGGCGCTGGCACAGAGGTTATATCATTCAAAGGAAAGAGCGGGACTTGTAGAAAAGATTGACGGATTACAGTTTATAGACAAGGTTATCGACCTGGATCAAAGCCCTATCGGGCGTACTCCGCGGTCCAATCCGGCTACTTATACCGGACTTTTCGCGCCGATACGTGAGCTTTTTGCCCGTACACCAGAGGCCAGGGCACGGGGCTACAAGGCCGGGAGGTTCAGTTTTAACGTTAAGGGCGGCCGCTGTGAGGCCTGTGACGGCGACGGCCTGATTAAAATAGAGATGCATTTTTTGCCTGATGTGTATGTGACCTGTGAGAACTGCCGCGGTAAGCGTTATAACCGGGAGACCCTGGAGATAAGATATAAAGACAAAACCATAGCCGATGTCCTGGACATGACCGTGGACGAAGCCTATCTGTTTTTTCAGAATATACCGGCTATAAAGGCCAGGTTGAAGGTGCTGCGTGAAGTTGGCCTGGGCTATGTTCACCTTGGGCAGTCAGCAACCACACTTTCCGGTGGTGAGGCCCAGCGGGTCAAGTTGGCCAGGGAATTATCCGGGCGTAGCACCGGACGGACCCTCTATATCCTGGACGAACCTACAACCGGATTACATCCGGCAGACGTACACAAGCTGCTTGAGGTGCTTAATAGACTGGTCGAAGCGGGTAATACGGTGGTTATTATTGAGCACAATATGGACGTGATCAAGACGGCTGATTATATCATTGATCTGGGACCGGAAGGCGGTGACGAAGGCGGCCGGGTGGTAGGCTCCGGCACTCCGGAAGAGATTTCCCGCCTGAAGCGGTCATATACCGGTCAGTTTTTACGAAAGGTGTTAGCCCCTGTTAGATAGATAATAAGATAGTGAGTCTAATCTTAAAGTAAAATCAACATATTCAACGACAACATCTCCAGGTACCCGGAGGATAACGGGGGCAAAGTTTAAAATCCCTTTTACCCCGGCCTCAATAGCCAGTTCAACGACTTGTTGCGCCCGGCCGGCCGGTGTAGTTATGACGCCGATCTCGAAAGGTTCTCGACTCACGACTTCGGTAATATCTTTCATATCCGATATCTCTAATCCAGACCCTAAGGTCTGCCCTATCTTACCGGAATCGACGTCAAAGGCGGCAACGAACCGGTATCCCTGGTTAATAAAATTTGGATAGTGTAGCAATGCCTGACCTAGATTTCCCACGCCAAAAAGGCCAAGCCGCCATTCTTTTTCCAGACCCAGGATGTTTCTTATATGCTGTAATAAATGCCCTGTATAATAACCTACCCCTCTTACACCAAATTCACCGAAGTATGCCAGATCTTTACGCAACTGAGCCGAGTTAACACCGCACTCGGCGGCCAGTTTCTCTGATGATACGACCTCCAGCCCCTCTCTTGACAATAGGCTTAATTTTCGGCTGTACCTGGACAACCTGTAAATGGTGGCAGGCGGAATCTTTATATATTTCATGCGCGGAGGTAACTCCGGGGCGTTATTTTACTAGAAACAAAAACCGGGGCTGTAAAAGAATACAACCCCGGTTTTTTTAAAAAAAAACCTTCTTAAGCCAGACCCATTAAGGCCAATACCTTGCTGGTCGCCGGGTTGGCAAAGAGCATGATCAAACAAATAACCAAGGCATAGATAACCAAGGACTCGATCAATGCCAAACCGATGATCATGGTAACCGTGATCTTGCCGGAGGCTTCCGGGTTGCGGGCTATGCCCTCACAGGCTGCCTTAATGGCCGCACTTTGTCCAAGAGCGCCACCAAAAGCGGCAACGGCGATACAACTACCCGAGGCTATGACCGTCCAAATGAAGAAGTCTAACCCCGCCGTCTTGGCGTCAGCCGTCTCCTGACCAAAAGCAACAGAAGCCACGCCCATGGTAAGAATCACGAGTAAAGATACCAATAGCGCCTTTTTCATCTCTAATATCCCCCCTTTCTATTTAAGAGTTTATATACTGCCTTCTTCCAAAAGGTTATCATTTTAATGAGCGTGTTCCATGGCCCCTGTAAAATAGAGTATAGACAAGAGCACAAAAACAAAGGCCTGCACGAAGCAGACAAATACACCCAAGGCCATTATTGGCAACGGCCCCAAAAATGCGCCTGCCAGCAGGAAGAGTAGCCCGAGCAAGACTTCCTTAGCCATGATATTGCCAAAGAGTCGTATGGACAGCGACAGAATGCGTGCAAAGTGTCCTATAAGCTCTATAGGAAGCATAAGAGGTGCCAGCCAGCTAACCGGACCCATAAAATGTTTGACATACTTTACCCCGTGGAATTTGACCCCTAAAATATGAGTGGTTATGAACACAGTAATGGCCAGTGATAGGGTCGTATTTACATTGGCGGTTGGGGACATAAATCCGGGGAACAGCCCTATAAGATTAGCTATAAAGATGTAAATTCCCAATGTAGCAATCATAGGAAGCATTAGCTTTGCCCCTTCTTCACCCATATTCTCAGCCGCAAAGCCTTCTATGCCGGAAATTACAGCCTCAAAAAAATTTTGCCCCTTGCCGGGGATCATTTGGATTTTACCAACAAAGAGCTTGGCAGAGAGGATCAGTATGAGCATGACGAACCAAGCATTCGTTACATGTGGCGCGATTATCTTGGGCAATAGGCCATGCCCACCATGTACCGGCAGATGAAACAGCTCCAGTAATAGGTTGATAAACAGAATTGGATGTTCCATGGATTAAGTTGCCTCCTTTGTCCTGATGATCTTCCACAATTCTGTGAAAGCAATTACCATAATATTAATAACAACTACCGAAAGTCCGGTAATCAGCCCTAAAGGATGTACCATCTTATTCATTATCAGTTCATAAAGGACGCCCCCGATAATGATCAGGCGCAGATAGTACTTGACGTAGTAAATAGCCTTATGGCCAAAAACGACCTGTTGATCAAATATCTTCCGGAGCGCCGTCTGAAGCCAGTAAAAATTAAAACCGGCTATTATTCCCCCGACCAGTATACCCAAGGCGAAATCTATCGAGACAAAGATGACCCCGAAAATAGTTAGAATTAGACACAATATCAGACTGGGAACCTGTACTTTTTTTATTAATTGTGTCGAACGCCAAAAATCTGACATGGTCGTTATAGATCCTTCCGCCTGGCCAACTGCACCAGATTCCGAAACCCGGCTATGACTCCTAAAATAAGAAAAATAATGGTTAGCCATGGTTTCGTGCGTCCGCCGAACACATACTCATCCAATGCGTAGCCTATAAAAAAACCGACGAATACGGAAGCGGCTACGGCTATGCCGATAGTGCTAACGTCTCCAATCAGCCTAAAAAGCCTCTTTACGTCTTCCTTCATTGGACAGCCTGCACAGTTGACTGCCGGGGACTATTTCAAATAACAAGGCAAAAACAAGTTACTTGGTATCATAGCGCCCCGGTAAAGTCAACATTTTTTTGAATAGCGATTCATAAAACCTTAAAGTATTCCTCCGCGGCATCCAACATTCTATCAAGATCTTCCTTTGTATGCGCGAGCGAGATGAATATGGCCTCAAACTGTGAGGGGGGCAGATAGACACCCTTTTCCAGCATGCCCCGATAGAACCTGGCAAAGCAATTGGTATCGCTGGCCAGTGCAGACTTAAAGTCAAATACATCATCTTTTGTAAAAAATATGGTCATGAGGGAGCCTGCACGGTTGACCCGGGCCGGGATGGAATAGCGCCGGATAAGCCCATTGATATTTTTCTCCAGGTATGCGCCTTTTCCCTCCAGATCTTCATAAACGCCTTTTTGGGAAAGTATTTTTAATGTAGCTATGCCGGCAGTTACAGCCAGAGGATTGCCGGAGAGGGTCCCGGCCTGATAGACATCTCCCTCCGGGGCAATCCGTAACATGATGTCTTTACGACCACCGTAGGCCCCCACGGGCAGCCCGCCCCCGATAATCTTGCCCAGACAGGTTAAATCCGGGGAAATACCATAGCAGGACTGTGCGCCACCCAAAGACATTCGGAATCCACTGATCACCTCATCGAAAATAAGCAGGACGCCGTGTTTTTCTGTGAGTTCCCTTACCGTTCTTAAATATCCCTCGCGGGGCAGAACCACGCCCATGTTACCGGGTACAGGCTCGATAATAAAACAGGCCACCTGCCCGCCTTCCTTTTCCAGAACCTTGGCCAGGGCATCGGCATCGTTATATGGAATGGATATAGTATGGCCGGCAATCTCTTCCGGCACGCCCGGGCTGCCCGGTATGCCCAGAGTGGCGACACCGGAGCCGGCCTTGACGAGAAATGCGTCTCCATGCCCATGATAACAACCATCGCATTTAATGATCTTCTTACGCCTGGTATAAGCCCTGGCTAAACGGATGGCGCTCATGGTGGCTTCAGTGCCGGAACTGGTCAGTCGAACCATTTCCAGTGAGGGAACGGCCTCTATGAGTAATTCAGCCAGTTCAACTTCGAGGGGCGTTGGGGCGCCAAAGCTGGTCCCGTTTTCGAGCGCCTTTCTTAAGGCGGCGGTGACTTCAGGGTGGGCATGGCCCAGGATCATTGGCCCCCAGGAACCGACACAGTCGATGAAGACATTGCCATCGACGTCGTATATTTTAGAGCCAGCGGCCCTGGCCACAAAAAGAGGATCGCATCCGACGGAACGGCAGGCGCGAACCGGACTGTTTACGCCACCGGGGATAACATCCTTTGCCTTCGCGAAGTAGGCCTGGGAACGCTCTCTTTTCACACCTGCTCCTCCCTGAAGTACCTGATATTAGATCTTTTTAATTCTTTTTCACTGAAGAGTACCTGATAATCGGTTATGCCGGTCTTTTTTGCTATTTCCCGGGCCACAGCATGACATTCGGCGTCGGTTCGGCCGTGCACCATAGTATAAATGTTATAGGGCCACCCGGGGATTGTCCGGCGTTGATAGCAGTGGGTTACATTCTTAAAGGAGGCCATGATCCGGCCTGCCTTTTCTATCTTCTCTTCTTCTACATGCCAGGCGATCATGGCGTTGGCGGCATATCCGGAGATCTGGTGTTGCAGTGTAGCGCCAAAGCGGCGTATGCACCCTTCGTTGCAAAGGTTTTTCACACATGCCAAAAATTCTTCTTCAGGCAGGCCAGCCCTTTCAGCCAGTATCTGAAAGGGTCTCTCTGCCGGAGGAATTCCATCCTGCAGGACCTGGATTACCATTTTTTCTTTAGAAGTAAGGACTGCTCTTTTGGGGACTGTGTCCACAGTTAAATTTTTCCCATGATCATAGCTATGCCTAATAAAATAAACAGGAGGCCCGCGCCTATTCGGATGTACTCCGGCGGAACAATGTTCATAATAAACCCGCCGACCGTTACCCCTATTAAAGTGGATGCAATAAGGGCCAGGGAAGCCCCCAGGAAAATAGCCCAGCGCTTCTCACTGGAAGCAGCCAGTGAAAAGGTCGCCAGTTGAGTCTTATCACCTAATTCAGCGAGAAAGATGGCAATAAATGTGCTGGTGAAGAGTCTTATATCCATACAGGACCTCAAAAATAAATTTCAGTCAGCCTGCTTGCTTCTTCATTCTGTATTTTTAACACATCTTCCCCTTTAAGAAAAGCAAAAACCCCGGTCATCTCCAGGTGGCCGGGGTTTTTGCTTTTCGATACCGGGTTCCGTATCTTAGTACATACCGCCCATACCGCCACCCGGGGGCATTGGAGGCATTTTGGATTCCCTTTCTTCCGGTTTCTCCGCCACCATGGCTTCGGTTGTAAGCAAGAGGCCGGCTACACTGGCCGCATTCTGCAGGGCAAAACGCGTTACTTTAGTAGGGTCAATGACACCAGCCTTAATCAGATCTTCAAACTCACCTGTTTCCGCATTGAATCCCACTGAATCCTTCTCATTTTTAACACGGTCGACCACCACGGATCCTTCAAAACCCGCATTGTTCGCAATCTGACGCACGGGTTCCTCCAAAGCACGTTTGATCAGATTAACGCCGAGCTGCTCGTCACCATGGAGTTTTAGCTTGGTCAAGGCCGGTATGCAACGGACAAAAGCCACACCGCCGCCGGGCACTATCCCTTCCTCCACGGCAGCCCTGGTAGCATTCAGGGCATCTTCCACACGTGCCTTCTTTTCTTTCATCTCCGTTTCAGTGGCCGCGCCTACATTTATTACCGCCACACCGCCGATTAGCTTAGCCAAGCGCTCCTGTAGCTTCTCGCGGTCGTAGTCGGATGTAGTCTCTTCAATCTGGGTGCGAATCTGTTTTACCCGTCCTTCCAATGCTGACCGCTCACCGCCGCCATCGACTATAGTTGTATTGTCTTTGTCTATAGTAATACGTTTAGCCGTTCCGAGGTCTTTTAAGGAGATATTTTCCAGTTTGATGCCCAGGTCTTCAGAGACAACCTGCCCGCCGGTCAGGATGGCTATATCCTCCAGCATGGCCTTTCTTCTGTCGCCAAAGCCAGGGGCCTTGACCGCGGCACACTGTAAGGTGCCACGGAGTTTGTTCACAACCAATGTGGCCAGGGCCTCGCCTTCCACATCCTCAGACAGAATGAGGAGGGGTCTGCCCATCTTGGCAATCTGCTCCAGGACCGGCAATAAGTCCTTCATATTGCTTATTTTTTTCTCGTTGAGCAAGATGTAGGGATCGCTTAAGACTGCCTCCATCTTCTCCGGGTCGGTAACAAAATAAGGTGAAATATAACCGCGATCGAACTGCATACCTTCGACCACATCCAGGGTAGTCTCCATGCTTTTAGCTTCTTCAACCGTGATTACGCCTTCTTTACCTACCTTCTCCATGGCTTCGGCGATTATATTGCCGATAGTGGAATCATTATTAGCAGAGATCGTCCCGACCTGGGCAATTTCCTTCTGGTCCTTGGTCGGTTTGCTGATTTTTTTGAGTTCATCCACTACCGCCTCAACTGCCTTGTCGATACCGCGTTTAATAGCCATGGGGTTGTTTCCGGCGGCCACGAGCTTTGAACCCTCAGCGTAAACGGCCTGGGCCAGGATGGTAGCGGTGGTCGTGCCGTCCCCGGCTACGTCACTGGTCTTGGAGGCAACCTCCTTTACCATCTGCGCGCCCATATTCTCAAATTTATCGGTAAGCTCGATTTCCTTGGCTACCGTAACACCATCCTTGGTGATCGTGGGTGAACCAAAGCTTTTCTCTATGATAACGTTGCGTCCCTTCGGTCCCAGAGTTACTTTTACTGCATCGGCCAGGGTATTTATACCCCGCAACAAAGCCTCTCTGGCCTTGACATCATATTTTATCTCTTTTGCTGGCATGATAACCTCCTTGAATTTACTGTTATTAATATTTGATTTTTTGATGCGCCTTATTTTTCTATAACACCCAGCACATCGTCTTCGCGCATAATGAGGTGTTCTTCACCATCGATTTTCACTTCTGTACCGGAGTACTTACCGAACAAGATGCGATCCCCCGCCTTTACTTCAAGCGGCACCCTCGTTCCATTCTCCATTACCTTGCCATTGCCCACGGCGATTACCTTCCCTTCGATGGGTTTCTCCTTGGCCGTGTCCGGGATAATTATCCCGCCTTTGGTCTTCCCTTCTTCCTCCAAACGCTTGACTACGATTCTGTCCTGCAATGGTCTGATCTTCATATCTTCTGTCTCCCTTCTCTCTCCTATTTTATTTGTTTAAGATAGAAGTTCTCTAATAATTTAGCAAAGTCAATAAAGTCTGAGTGCGCCCTATCACCTCCTTGTGCAGGGCCGAATATGACTATGGCCCCTTTTATTAGCACTCACCTCAAGCGAGTGCTAATAATTAGCAGATGCCTCTAAAAATGCAATTTTGATTTTAATGAATTATTAACGATAATCTCCAAAAATATGAAATATATATGCCATTATAAGCGAATTATCTTTAAATAATAATAATTTTTGTTGTTTTTTGCCAATATAGAATGGGGCATCGGTATAACTTTATGTGGCATTCTCATGTGATAGCATATCATATCTATTTGTAATTAATTGTAATTATTCCATGCTGGGACACTTACTGGAAAGGCATTTTTTTCTGTTTGATTCCTAGGAAAAGTGTGATATAAGGATTTTTTATGCAAAAATATGAGGAAGGTGAGCGGGTTAAGTGAAAAAGATTCTTATTGCTAATCGCGGGGAGATCGCGCTACGGATTCTGCGTGCGGTGCAGGAGCAGGGGTTAACAGCGGTCGGAGTCTATGAAACTCCGGATAAAGAGGCGCGCCATATACGCGCGGCTGATGAGGCTATCTGGATCGGCGAGGGACCGCGCAAGGACTACCTGAACATTGATAAAATGATCTGGGCCGCCCGTAAGGCCGGGGCCGACGGCATCCATCCCGGTTATGGTTTTTTGGCGGAAAACCCTGATTTTCCAAAGGCCTGTGAGGATGCCGGACTTATTTTCATCGGTCCGCCCGCAAAGGTTATTCATGCCCTAGGCAACAAGGTCATCGCCCGGACCATCGCCGAAAGCGCCGGTGTTCCGGTCATCCCGGGCAGTGAAAACCTTCCCTATGGACAGGAAGGGGAGGAAAGGGCCCTGGCCTTTGCCCAGGAACACGGTTTTCCGTTGATGCTTAAGGCCACGGCGGGTGGCGGCGGCCGGGGGATTCGTAAGGTAAATAACCCCAAAGAGCTGATAGATCAGATGCCGCTGGCCCGGGCCGAGGCCAAGGCCGCATTTAATGACGCCCGCCTCTATCTGGAAAAAGGTGTAATAAATCCGAAACATATCGAGGTTCAGGTACTGGCCGATAGTTTCGGCCATATTATTCACATGGGCACGCGGGATTGTTCTATCCAGCGGCGCAACCAGAAATTGGTGGAGATAGCGCCGGCCCTCATTACTGACCAGACCCTTCTGGATAATATCTGTACTGCGGCCATCAAGGTGGCGCAAGAAGCCAATTATGTGAACGCCGGCACCGTGGAGTTTCTGGTGGACGAGGCCGGGCATTTCTACTTTTTGGAGATGAATACCCGCCTGCAGGTCGAACACACGGTCACGGAAATGGTCACCGGTATGGACATTGTCCGGGCCCAAATTGACATTGCAGCCGGGAAAAAGCTCAAATTCTCCCAGGAAGATGTCCACATCCGGGGCCATGCCATCGAGATGCGTATCAACGCCGAGGATCCTAAAAATAATTTCTTGCCGGAAGGCGGCAAGACTATAACGGTTTATAATTCTCCGGGGGGGGCCGGCATAAGGTTGGACGGCATTGCCTATCAGGGTTATGTCATCCCGCAGGTCTATGATTCGCTGCTGGTCAAACTGACGGTGCATGGTTTTACCTGGAAGGAGGCCGTGGAGCGCATGCGCCGGGCCTTGAAGGGTTTTGCTATCGTGGGCCCCAAGACCACGATCCCCTTTTACCTCAACATCGTTAATGAGCCTGATTTCCAGAAAGGTATATTCAACACCAGTTATCTGGACCTGAAGCCCGATCTTTTTGTATATAAAGAAGAAGACCGTGAGGTAGCCAAACTGGCCAGGCTGATCGCTACTATTCACCATAAGGGGTTCAATCCCTTTGCTGCATAATTCGCTTTACAGAAGGAAGAGATAATAAGATGGAACACATTCGCCCGGGAATGGACACTAAAGATATCCTCAGGCGTCTAAAAAAGGCTAAAGGATATTTTATCACTAATACAGCCCGCGACTTATCGCAATCTGACTTTAAGAACCGCATCTTGCTGCATACAGACTTATTAGCGGCCAAACCGCGGGATGCGGCCGGATATTTCTCCCTGGAGATAACCGGCGGGGCCTCAGTGCACGTGGATATGCTGCGCAAGCAGGTGAACCCCTTTCTTAAACTGGAACTCCTCAGGCGTGAGATGCCGAACACGTTATTCCAGACCCTGTGCCGGGGCGTCAACCTATTCGGATACCGGCCGTATCCGGAGAATGCCATCCGACTGACGGTAAGGGAATTTGCCAAGTATGTGGAGGTCTGGCGCGTCTTCGACTTTTTAAACTATATTCCCAACATGGTTCCGGTATTTGAAGAGGTCAAAAAGGCCGGGAAGATACTGGAGCCATCTATTTGTTTCTCTACGGGGCCGGAACACACAGATGAATTTTATGTAGGTAAGGTGCGGGAGATATTGGACGTTACCGGCGAGGACATCATCCTGTGCATCAAGAATCACGGCGGCCTGGGGACGCCTAAGCGCATCGGTGAACTGGTGGCATCCATTAAACAGAGGTTCCCGGACCTGTTAATCCATTACCACGGTCACAATACAGACAGCAACGACGTGCCGCGTATTGCGGCAGCCATCCTTTCCGGGGCCGAGATCGTCGATGCCGCCGATCATGCCTTTACCGGATTTTATGGCCCGCCGCCGGTTTTAAGCGTTATCCAGACCATGGAGGCCCATGGCATCCGGGCTGAGGGCGTAAGCACCGACGCCGTTATTGAGACCTCCGAGGCGCTGCGGCCGGAGCGGGGCGCCTATGCGGATTTTGAGTCCCAGTTCAAGGGATTTGACTCCACCGTACAGGTGCATAAACTGCCGGGCGGGGCCACCGGCAGCAGCTTTGAGCAGGCGGTCAAGGGGGAATTCCTCCATCTCATGCCAAAGATTCTGCGCGAGGAATTGCCGCGTGTTCAGATTGAGTTAGGCAACTGGTGGAGTGTTACTCCCGGCTCTCAGATCCTGTGGACTACAGCCGTCAATAATGTGCTCTCGGGTGAACGGTATGAGAACGCCAGCGGTGACCTGAAAAACCTCCTCCTGGGCAAATATGGACCATTCCCGTTTTATCGACCTTCCGAAGAAATTTACAGGAAGGTCTTCGGGCCGGACTGGGAAAAAATTCTGAAAGAGCAGGGCGGGGTGGCCAAAATAGAGGACATTGACCTGGAAAAAGAGGAGGCCACACTCGTAGAGCGCCTGGGCCGATCGGTGACCAGAGAAGAGATGGTACTTTATTTGCAGCATCCAAATGACGCCGTTGATTTCCTCAAGTTTGAAGAGGAATATGGCCAAGCCTATGTCCTTCCTCCACAAATCTGGTTCCGGAAAGAGGGTTTTAACCCGGGTGAACACCTTGATTTCGTGGACTATACAGGCAAGTCGCATGTGATTGAAATCGGGCCTTCGTATCGCTCCGAAAATGGTAAACAGACCCTCTACCTCTTTGTGGACCACCACTCTGAGGTCTTCCTGCTCGAGGAAGAAAAAAAGGCCGGGGTGGAGACGGCAGCAAAATTGAGTAAGAAAGAGATTGCCTCCCTGGCTAAGGTGGGAGATATGCGGGCGCCTTTTGCCAGCAATGTATGCCAGATACCGGTCAAGGCCGGTCAGGAAGTGAAAAAAGGAGCGCTTGTCATTGTACTGGAGGCCATGAAGATGCAAAATCCCATAGAATCTCAAGTTGAGGGGAAGATCGATCAGGTTTTTGTTAAACTGGGGCAGGCCGTACAGGTTGGGGATAAGCTGCTTACTATCTCTCCCTTATAACAAGTTCTAGGTTCAAGGTTCACGGTTCCGGGTTCCACTTTCACGTTTTTAACCTTGAACCCTGAACTTTGAACTTTGTCATTTTTCTGACTAAGGAGGGTTATTCCAATGTCTCTGCACAAGAAAATTACCACATTATTTTTATTGATCGTATTCGCCGCAGCCCTGGGTTGTGCCGCCAGTTCAACCAGGGAAAGCACCGGTGAATATCTGGATGATTCGGTGATTACAGCCAAGGTTAAGGCCTTGCTGGCAAAAGATCTGGTCCTCAGATCCTTTGCCATAAGCGTGGAGACCTTCCGTGGAGTGGTTATCCTGAGTGGTTTCGTGGATAGTAATGATCAAATCGATCGTGCCGTCCAGATTGCACGCGGCGTAAAAGGCGTCAGAGAAGTCAGAAGCCAGTTGGTATTGAAACCCAAATCCTGATAAACTCGTGAAAAGCCAAGGTTCGGACGGCACAGTAAAAAGCTCTCCGCCGCGGACAAGGCGCGTCCGCCGTGGCGGAAGGAATGAGGCATGCATGTCGTTATCCGTTAACCGTTGTCCGTTCACCGATAATGCGTGGACATATTCCAGTCTGCTCTTTGCTGTCGGTGCACGGTGAACTGTGAACGGTGAACTATTTCCATAGCTACGCCGCAGTGATCCGCCGCAGCGGACAACGCAGCAAATGGACTTTTTACGAAGCCGGCACCGATCTAAAAATCTTCTCTATCTCTTCATCAGTAAGGATGCCCTTTTCTCTCGCCAGGTCTTTTATGGGCATGTTCCGGGCAAAGGCCTCTTTGGCCAGAGCCGCCGCCTTTTCATAGCCTATGTATGAATTCAGGAGCGTGGCCAGGGCCGTGCTCATCTCGGCATAACGGCGGCAGGTCTCAGGATTAGCGGTTATTCCTTGCACACAGCGTTCGGCAAAAATAGAGAGGGCATTCTGCAGGATCTGGATAGACGTCAATATATTATGAATGATGACGGGCATCATAACATTTAGTTCCAATTGGCCGGCCTGGACGGCCATAGCCACGGTTGTCTCATTACCGATCACCTGAAAACAAACCATATTCATCATCTCTGCTATGACCGGGTTGATTTTACCGGCCATTATGGACGATCCCGGCTGGACGGCGGGTAGTGTAATCTCGGCCAGGCCGGTGCGGGGGCCGGAGCTCAGCAACCGAAGATCATTGGCAATACGGCCAACATCCAGCGCGACAAGTTTTAATTGAGAGGCGATCGAGGCAAATACATTCATATTCTGAGTCGCTTCAAACAGGTCTTTTTTGGGTCTTAAGTCAAACCGGGTTAAGATAGAGAGCTTCTCTATCACCATCTCCCGATAGCCGGGCAGGGTATTTGTGCCTGCCCCTACTGCCGTGGCCCCTATGCCCAGATATTCCAGTTCCTTTGCCGCATGGCGCAGCCGCTCAAAGTCATCCTCCACAGTCTGGCCATAGGCACGGAACTCATGGCCTAAACGCATGGGAACGGCATCTTGAAGGTGCGTGCGTCCGGCCTTGATGATGGGGTAAAATTCTTCTCCTTTATCTTTCAGGGCCTGTGCCAGATTCATACCCACGGGATAGAGGCCCGCCACTGCCTTTAAGGCGGCCAACCTCATGGCCGTAGGGAATACATCGTTTGTTGACTGCCCCATATTTACATGATCGTTAGGATGAACTACTGTATAGTCCCCCCGTTTTTTGCCTAAAATCTCAAGGGCTCTGTTAGCCAGGACCTCATTTATATTCATGTTGTAGGACGTTCCGGCACCGGCTTGATAGACATCAACCACGAACTGCCCGGTAATTTTCCCCTCCAGCACCTCACGGGCGGCCTGAATAACGGCCTCTCCGATTTCCGCCTTAAGCCCGCCCAGCGCCATATTAGTCTCGGCCGCCGCCGCTTTAATCATAACAGTGGCCTCGGCCATGAGAGGATGCATGGTTAGCCCGCTTATGGGAAAGTTTTCTATCGCGCGCCGGGTCTGGACCCCATAATAGGCGTCTTCGGGGATCATCTTTTCGCCCAGGGGGTCTCTTTCTATTCTGTATCTCTTGTCCATAAGGTGCTGGAGAGAAAACTGTTCCTTAGAACCTGCTTTTCGTTTAATATACAATACCTTTTATGAGGTGGATTGTAGCGTAAAAAGGTAAATAATGCAAAGGTAACATCTTGTAATGGTGAGAAATAGAACTTTCAGGGCCTTGCGGCATCGTAACTTCCGTCTTTTCTTTTTTGGACAATTGACTTCTCTTATCGGAAGTTGGATGCAGTCTGTGGCTCAGGGATGGCTGGTCTTGCAGCTCAGTAACTCTGCCTTTGCCCTGGGGCTGGTGGGGACCTTCGGATATTTACCCACCATGCTTTTTTCCTTCTGGGGTGGAAGTGTGGCTGACCGGAAGAGTAAGCGCCGTATTGTACTTGCCACCCAGACAGTAGCGATGTGTCTCGCCTTCAGCTTAGCCTTCCTGGTCACCCTTAACCTGATTAAGACCTGGCACGTGGTCTTATTGGCCTTCTTCATGGGTACGGTTATGGCCTTTGATCTCCCCGCCCGTCAATCGTTCCTTATAGAGTTGGTCGGCCGGGAGGACCTGACTAATGCCATTGGTCTGAATTCTTCTATATTCAATGCGGCCAGACTTATCGGCCCGGGCATAGCAGGCTTCGTCATTGCCTACCTCGGGCTTGAAATATGTTTTCTAATTAATGGTCTCAGTTTTCTGGCTGTAATCGTCAGCCTGTTACGTATGCAAAACTTACAACAGGCAAATATGGTAGGTTTTAAAAAGAAGGGTAGTATAAAGGAGATGGCATATTACATCCGCGGGCAGAAAGAGATACTCATGCTACTTTTGCTGGTGGCCACCTTCAGTGTATTTGTCCTGCCTTATACGGTGTTGCTACCTATATTTGCCCGTGACATCCTTAAAGTAGGTCCTAAGGGGCTGGGTTTTCTTTTCTCCGCTATGGGCCTGGGCGCCTTAATCGGAGCGATCATGATAGCTACTATAGCCGGGCAAAGAAACAAGTTGCTTTATCTCTGGAGTAACGCCCTCCTCTTTGGGGCCTTTATTTGGGCCTTTTCCCTGTGCAACCGGTATTATCTTGCGTTGTTCCTGCTTTTTCTGGCGGGCATGACCATGGTGGGCTTTCTCACCACTGCCAACGCCTATGTCCAGCTTAATGCCCCTGATGACAGGAGAGGCCGGATTATGGGGCTTTACAGTATTGTATTTCTGGGAATGATGCCGGTGGGAAGTCTGCTTTCAGGGAGTCTGTCACAATATATCGGGGTTCAACGGGCTATATCTACAGGCGCTATCCTGGCAGAACTAATTACTTTTGGTCTTGGTCTTTATTTATTCTTGACTATGGGCAGCAGAAGACGATCGGACCACAAGTACTGAGCATCGGGCCTTGCGTACAAGCCGGTCAGCTACGCTGCCAAAAAGCGTATAGACCAGGCCGGATTCACCATGGGCCCCAACGACAATAAGGTCAACCCCCTCCTGATCCACAAAATTGGCCATTTCAACGGCCGGGTAACCGGAAAGGACTTTTGGCTCGGCAGTGATGGACGGGGGAATGCGCGGGATATAGTCCTTTTGTAGCCGGGCCTCGACATTACGGCTGAAATCAGAGAAATCGATTACCGGCATATAAGGTTCATAGGTGGCCATAGGGGCTATATTGATCACGTGTACGATATATAACCGGGCCTTATATTTACCCGCCAAGTTGATAGCGTGCTCAAAGGCTATATCCGCATTTTCAGAAAAATCGGTCCCAAACAGTATCTTTTTGTAATCTTCCATGGTCGCTCTCCCGGAGATATTATGAAGCTGGCCACGCAGGCATAATATCCATAATTTCAAAATTACGAAGTCCCCCGGGCGTCTTTACCTGAATCTCATCTCCCGGTTCTTTCCCAATAAGCGCCCGCCCGAGTGGGGCAATGACCGAGATCCGGCCACTGGAGGCATCCGATTCATGCGGACCAACCAACTGATATTTTACTGTTTCTCCCGATTTCAGGTCAGTTAAGGCCACAACGACCCCAAAAACAACGCGATCACAATTCAGGTTATTACAATCAACGATCTCTGAGGTAGCAAGCTTATAATGCAAATCCCGTATCTTGCCCTCGACGAGAGATTGCCTTTCCTTGGCTGCTGTATATTCGGCATTTTCAGAAAGATCTCCGTGGCCGCGTGCCTCTTCAATGGCCCTGACTACGGAGGGTCTTTCGATCTTCTCCAATTTTTCTAACTCGCGACGCAGCTGCTCATAACCTTCTCTGGTAATTGGTGTACGATTCATGACTTCCTCACCCCTGGGAAAGTTCCATTGTGATATAGAAAAAGGATTTAATGTGTTATTTAGTGTAATACAAAAAGCGGAAAAGTGGAAGTGTTAAGTCGCGACGATGTAATCAGAAAAACTCGGCCTTGTTACGTCCGCCCCTCTTGGCTGCATACAGGGCCTTGTCTGCCCCTTCCAGTAGTTCCTTGGCCAGGGATATCCGTTCGTCTGGAGAACTGGCCGCGCCTACGCTAACCGTAACTTGAAAGGTGGTGTCCTGAAATATGAATTCATGATCTTCTACCGCCTTTCTTAACCGTTCCGCGCAGGACCGGCCCGTAGTTCTATCGCACCTGAGGAGCAAAACAGCAAATTCTTCGCCGCCGTAACGTGCCGGCACATCGCCGGAACGGGTTAACTGCCTTAACAGCCTGCCCATCTCGGAAAGGATGGCGTCTCCGGTCTGATGTCCGTATGTGTCATTAAATTGCTTGAAGTGATCAATGTCTATGATAATGCAGGTCAATGCATCGCCGTAACGTATTGACTTCGCAAATTCCGTAGCCAGTTGTTCCTGAAAATATCGATGATTGTAAAGGGTGGTTAACCCGTCGCGGATGGCCATCTCTTCCAGTTGACGATTTCTTTCCTGTAGGGCATTGTACAGCTCTTGCAATTTGACCTGGGTATTCACCCGTGCGATCAGTTCCCCGGCATCAAAAGGTTTGGTAACATAATCCACCGCCCCCAGGGCCAATCCCTTGATCTTATCGGCCGGCTCGGCCTTTGATGTCAACATTACGATGGCCATGTCCTTAGTGTCCTCGTTATTCTTTAACCGGCTGCAGGTTTCATAACCATCTATCCCCGGCATTATTACATCTAAAAGAATCACCTGGGGCTTTTCCGCCTTGGCTATTTCTATTCCAGAAGGTCCGTCCGGGGCCGTAAATACCTCGTGGCCGGTTTTTACCAGGATGCTCTTTGCAAACTCCACCATCAGGCGGCTATCATCTATAATCAAGACCCTGGCCATCAGATTGCTCCTGTGGACAAACCGGCCAATATGGACTCCGGTATCCTATGTATCGGCGCTATCTCACAGGTAGCGCCCAGCTTTATGGCTGCACCCGGCATGCCGAATATTAAAGAAGTCTCTTTATCCTGCGCAATGGTATAGGCGCCATTTCTGCGCATGGCCAAGAGGCCTTTTGCCCCGTCGGTCCCCATGCCCGTTAATATAACCCCAACCGCCTTATTCCCGGCGATTTCAGCCACGGATTGAAAGAATATATCGATAGAAGGTCTGTAAAAGTTGACCGGCGGCCCGTCTAAGAGTCGGATACGGTGGCCTGATTCGTTGCCTTCTATCCTCATATGTCTGTCGCCTGGGGCTATGAGGACATGTCCGGGCTGAATATAATCCATATCTTCGGCCTCCTTAACGGACAGGGGACATAACTCATTCATGCGCTGGGCGAAAAGACGGGTAAATTTGAGCGGCATGTGCTGAACGATTGCTATCCCCGGCGTATCCGGAGGCAAGACACGTAATACCTCATACACAGCCCGCGTGCCGCCGGTTGAGGCCCCTATGGCCACCAGTTGCCTGAGAAAATGCCGTTTTTCGTATTGAAAGGCTATCTCTTCTTTTTGTATCTGATCCAGTCCGGTAGTTTTTTTTATCCGGCTCAGGGCGGCTGTTTTTACCTTCTGCACAACCTCTCCGGCAAAATTCTCTTTATCCCGGGTCCCGCCGTTAACCGGTTTTAAAACAAAGTCCACTGCGCCGGCCTCTAGGGCCTCGATAGTCAGGAGGCCATTTTCTTCAGTATAAGAACTTACCATTACCACCGGCAAGGGATTGGTTTGCATAAGTTTCCGAAGAAAATCGATGCCGCTTATCCCCGGCATTTCTACATCGAGAGTAAGGACATCAGGCCTCAGGCTGACGGCTTTATCGCCGGCCTCATGGGCATCGGCAGCAGTCCCGACTACAGAAAGCGTTTGATCCTGCGCGAGAAGGTCACAAAGAAAACGTCTGAAGAGGGCCGAATCATCAACTATCAGGACCTTTATTTTCTTCATAAAGTTCTACCCACTGCCTTCCTTTATCTACTCAAAAAGTGTCAAGCCGGATTCATCAAGCCGTTTTCTCAAAATCCGGGCCTTATATTGTTCTTCCGCCTTTTGCACCGGAGTAATGGCCTCCCTGGAGCCTATACGCCTGACAAGAACTTTATTGGTATGCGTAAAAAATAATATTTTTCGGCCGTTATCGCCGCCTACATCCTCAGCTAATAGTGGAATACCTTCCAGCTCTAAAAATTTCTTTGCAAAATCAATATTGGCCTGCGGGACATTTCCATCTGATTTTCTGAATTTTATGACATAGCCCCCGCCAAAAATTTTTGCCTTGAATTTTTTTCTGTTCCCACCCATTTTTATCAGCTCGCCGATCAGTAACTCCATAGCGAACATTCCATAACGGCCGGCCTCGGTCAGGAGCAGGTTTTTGGGCCCGACTACACCGGGGAGCATAAAATGATTCATGCCTCCGATCTTATGTTCTTCGTCAAAGATGCATGTAGCTATACAGGAACCCACCATCGTAGATATTACTTCTCCATTAGCCGTGGCATAATATTCTCCGGGCATCAAAATTATGACCGTTTTATTTAATTTGGGATGATAAGTACGATACATTGTTATGCTTCGGGAATTTTCTGGTATATAGTCCTTCCGATAGGATAAAATTTATCATTTAATCCAATCAAGGACTCGGAATGTCCCAGAAAGAGAAAACCATCGTCCCTCAGCGCCCTGTAAAATGTATTTAAGATATCTTTCTTCGCCTCTTTTCCCATGTAGATCAGAACATTGCGGCAAAAAATGATGTCAAAGGGAAATGGAGATGGGATCCCATCCATAAGATTGTGTTCTTCAAAGGAAATTATATTCTCAAGTATCGGCTTAACCTGAAGGCAGCGGAGACCATCCGAGGTGATCTCTGTAAAAAAACTCCTCAAATACAGGGTAGGAATGTTTTTTTTTATACTGTGCGGGTAAATACCTGTGCGAGCCGTTTCTAAAATATCCCGGCTTATATCCGTGGCCATAATTTTTATTTTCCAGGACGGGTACTGCCCCCAGAACGTGTTCGTAGTAATGGCTACGGTATATACCTCTTCACCGGTAGAGCAGCCGGCGCACCAGACAGCTAATCTTCTGACACCGGTTTTTTCTCCTTCTTGCAGAAGGTGGGGGAAGACTACATCATTTAGGAATTCGAAATGGTGTTTTTCTCTGTAGAAATGCGTGGTGTGAGTGGTTAAACAATCAACGGCCATGGCCAGTTCGTTCTCAGCATCCGGGGCATGCCGCAGATATTGAGTATAGGCAGCGATCGATTTCAGCCCTAAGGATTTAAGACGGCTGTTTAATCTGGATGTGAATAACATCTTCTTATGTTCAGGCAAAAAGATACCTGTTTTTTCTTCTATCAGTTTTTGGAGGGGCTTGAAGTTTGCCCCAGTCGAAGATACGCCTGGACGTGCGAATCTGCCTGTGGCATGGCCCACGTCATTTTCTTCAGAAAGATCACGGCCGTTCTTAAGCGGTTGCATCCAGTTCTTCCAATTCCTTTTCATCCAGAATTCGTTCCAGATCCAGTAAGATGATTAAACGGTCACCCTGTTGGGCCACGGCTTTTATATATTCCGTCCGTATGGAAGGAGAAAGCCTGGGTGTAGGCAAGATTTCTGCCGGGCTGAGTGAGATGACGTCTGAGGTAGTATCTACGATAATGCCCATGACACGCCCCGCGATTTCCAGGACAAATATAACGGAAAATTTGTTGTATTCCTTTGGTGGCAGATTAAACTTGAGCCTCAGGTCAAAGATGGGAAATATAACACCGCGCAAGTTAACCATCCCCTTTACAATATCTTTAACCCCGGGTACCCGGGTAAAACGGCGATAGCCGATGATTTCTCTTATCTTATTAATTTCTATCCCGTATTCTTCGTCATCAAGATAAAAGGTTATATACTGTTCTTCCATGTGGACTTTGGCTCCTTAGAATTCTTCAAAACCTTCCTCCATGTTGAGATCTGCTTCTTCCGGGGATATCTCCTTAAGCACGGCCTTTTGCAACATATCTTGACGTAAAGGCCTTTTTACCGGGGGCATAGTCCCCCTTTTTTCTCTCCCGGTGAGAGTTGCCGGAGTCAACGGCTCTTCCTCTATGGAATCTTCATCTGCCCCGGCCACAGAAAATTCCTTAGTTAACTTTTTCAGGAGTGCGGCCTTAGCCGCCAGCGTTTGACTAGCGCCTGCTAATTGTTCAACCAGAGCGGCATTTTGCTGTACAACATCCCCCATATCGGTAACAGCCTGATTCACTTGCTCAATACTGCGTGATTGTTCCTGAGTAGCCGCCGAGACCTCAGAAACGGCCTCGGACACGGCAGTAATGCATCCGGTTATCTTTTCCAGACTGCTGCCGGTTTGACCGACTAACTTATGGCTTTCTTCAATCTTAGCCATACTGTCATGGATGAGATTCTGTATATCTTTAGCTGCCTCCCCGCTTCTCTTGGAAAGATTGCGTATTTCCGTGGCTACCACCGCAAAACCGCGGCCGTGTTCACCGGCCCGGGCGGCCTCCACCGCGGCATTAAGGGCCAGGAGATTGGTCTGAAAGGTGATCTCGTTAACCAGGTCCATAATTTCTACAATTTTTTTGCTGGCGGTCCACACCTCAGTCATGGCATGGACCGTCTCTTTCACTACTGATGTTCCTTCCTGCGCCAGGGTCACGGATTCCTGGGCCAACTGGTTGACCTTCATGGTATTGGCAGCGTTCTGGCTGACATTGGCGGTCATTTGTTCGAGGGTGGCGCCGGCTTCTTCTATAGTGGCCGCCTGCTCCTGAGTCCGCTGCGACAGGTCCTGATTACCCGCGGAGATCTGATTTGTCCCCTGAGCCACAATGTTCGCAGTCCTTTTTGTCTGCTTTATGAGCGAGCCAATCTTCTCGAACATCTCGTTGACCTTGTCTGCCAGCCTGTCCATGAGGTCTTTTTTACCTATGGACTCTACTCTGGCCGTGAGATCTCCCCCGGCGGCCTTGTCCAGGACATTGAGCAGATTGTCCACCCGTCCTTCCAGATATCGCCTTTGCTCCTCTTCCTTAGCGGCTGTTTCTTTGAGAATCTTTTCTGCTTCGACCCTGGCGGTGATATCATGAAAGATCTTGAAGCCCCCCAGTATCTTGCCGCCAGCGTCTTTAAGGGCGGCAACGCTGGCCTCTATGGGAACTATCTTTCCATGGCGGTTGGTTATTTCGCACCGCACCCTTTCCGCTTCCGCAGCCTGGCCGGTGGCCATACACTTTTTTAAGCTACAGTCGGTGCAGAGATTGCTTTTGAAAACGTCCCAACACTTCATCTTGCCTACTACTTCCTCTTTCTGGTATCCGGTTATGGCCGCAGCGGCATCGTTCATATAGGTTATGGTTAGATCTGGATCGACAACGAAGAATGGATCGCTGATCCCGCGCTTCAGACTGTTCGCATATTCTATCCTGTCACGCAGGTGTAGCAGCATGATATTGAAGTTTTTATTCAACCTTCCTATGGAGTCTTCGCCCCTCACCTCGATATTTACATCTACGTCTCCTTCGGCTACCTGGGTTACCTTATCGGATAGGTAACGGATGCGACGCGTGATGAGGCGGGTTATCAGATAGTTAAGGATTACAACCAAAGATATGACTCCCAGCGCTCCGGCCATGATATACCGGTTTCTAAGAGAGGCAATAGAAGCATAATCAGCGGCTACGGATTGACGCACCACCAGAGAGCCCAGCACCCTTTTGGCCGGGGCATGGCAGTTGTAACAAGCCGGTTCATTAAGAATGGGATGAAAGATAAGGTTATATGGTTCGCCATTTATAGTCTGCAGGAATGGTCGTCTGGGATCAGCGCCGGTAGAAAGTATGTTGCTCAGGGTTTTTGTGAGTTCAGGATCCGCTAACAGGTTTCCGAGATTAGTTCCGACTGTTTCTTCATGACTGGCATAGAATACAGTCTGGTCGGCATCCGTTATGTAAACCTCTATCCCCTTCATAGCCGTTTTGATGTCTTTTAGTTGTTCCTTGACTGCATCCATATTGCCGATAGCCATGGGGTGTTTTATTCCCGCGTGTGTCATGTTCGCCAGTTCCAGCTCAAACCGCGTCACTTTATTCAGGACGTCTTCTCTGTAACCATTAACGCCGAGGTATATAAGGACCCCCACAAAAAGCGCCGAGGTCAATATTAGTGCAATCAGAATCTTGAAGCGCAATTTCTTGTTGATGTAGGCCTTAAGTAATTTAAGCATGGGAAACCCCCTTTTTGATTCAATGGACTAGCTCATGGACCCGATTTCGACCAAAGAATAGATGATCCAGACCATACACGTCCAGGACGAGAGCTACGCTGCCATCAGGCATAATAGCGCCTCCGGCAATCCCGGAAATTCTACAGAAATTTTTCTCCAGGTTTTTAATTACGACCTGCTGATGATCGAGTATTTCGTCCACGCCTAGGCCCAGGATCCTTTTTTCACTGCTTACAAAGACGACCAATGGTTCTGTATCTGTTTGCCGGCGTTCTATACCCAGGATTCTATCCAGGTGGATGAGCGGCACGTATGAATCCCCCAAACGTACCACCTCACCCTTGCCTTCTATGGTCTTTAAGTTGCCTTTTTTAAGCACGGCTGTGCTTAGAACGGTTAGCAAGGGTATGACAAAAATATCGGCCCCCACGCCAACATACATACCATCAATAACCGCCAGGGTTAAAGGAAGCTTTATGACGAAGGTAGCTCCTTTGCCCTTTTCGGAAAAGATATCGATCGTCCCTCCCAATTGCTGAATGTTATTCTGTACTACGTCCATCCCTACCCCGCGGCCGGATATAGAACTGACCTCTTTAGCGGTGGAAAATCCAGGAATAAATAGAAACTTGTAAATCTCTTCAGGCGAGGGCTGGTCGTTTTCTTTGATCAGGCCCCGTTCTATAGCCTTTCGCCGCACTGCTTCGGCGTCGATACCGCGGCCATCATCCTTAATTTCAATGTATATCTTGCCTTCCTGTTGGTAAGCATTAAGGTTGATGATCCCCTCCGGGGTTTTGCCCGACTGCTTTCTTTCGTCAGGATCTTCGATCCCGTGGCCGATACAATTGCGTATTATGTGCGTTAAGGGATCGTTTATGTGTTCGATAACATCCTTGTCCAGTTCTGTCTCTCCCCCGCCCAGAATAATCTTAATCTGCTTATGTTGCTCCCGGGCCAGGTCCCGGGCCATTCTTTGAAACCTTTGAAATGTGCCTTCGATAGGAAACATGCGGAGACGCATAACCTGTTCCTGCACCTCCCGGCCAATCCTGTTCAGGATATCCGGCTCACTGCCCAATTTTCTGGTGACGTCCGGTGGCAAATCCCCCAGGATGGCGGAGATTCGCGCCAGTTGTATGGTCATTTCCTCCACCATGTTTGCGAGCTGGTCGAGCTTATCTGTATCTACGCGTACCGTGGACTTACGAAGGACCGTCCGGCTTTTTTCCTGGAGGTCAACGATCTTATTTAGTTCATCCGGGGAGATTTTGCCCTTTTCTAATAAAGCCTCTCCCACCTTTTTCTGCTGGGTGAGGACTTCTTGTATTTCCTGCTCGCTGACCAGTTTTTGATCAATTAATATCTCTCCCAGCGGCTTGTCAGCCATTCTGGTGTCCACCCCTTCCCGAAAATGTGATGATACGTCTCTTATGGAAACCTGGTTTAATTCATCTTCCTGAACAAAGACGAATACCTTTTCTATGGTGGGCAGGGGTCGGTCGGTTTTGATCAGGAGCCGCCAGGCAAGGTAAAGCTGGAAGGGGTCCATTTCCAGAAATGGCGGCAGAGAAGACAGGTCTGTCTCTACTGATATTATCTCAGCCAAATCTCCCAGTTCATACAGCAGCATCAGCGGATCCTGTCCGGTCTGGAAGATGTCCTTGCGAAAGCGCATATCAATCTCATAATAAGATCCCCCGGAGGATTCCTTCTGGCCGCCGGACATGCCGGTAGTTATCGGCGCAGTTACCCGGTCTTCTTCTTGTCCTGCGGCGAGGCCCAGGAACCGTTTTACTTTTTCGGCCATGGCCGGAAAGGCATCCAGCCCCACGTCCGGCTTTCCCTGGGCCGCATTTTCCACTGCCGATTTTATAACATCATGGTTTTCCAGGAGAAAGGAAACCAGGTTTTGGGTTATAGGCAGTTGTTTGCTGCGTATCCTTTCCATGAGGTTTTCCAGGAGATGGGCATGTTCAGAGAGCTGGGTAAAGCCGACCATAGCCGAGCTGCTCTTCATTGTGTGCATCGCCCGGAAGACCTCGTTAATAACGGACTGATTTTGCGGATCGGATTCCAGGGTCATCAGACTATGTTCCATGGTTTGCAACAATTCGTCAGCTTCTGAAAAATATATCTGTAACAGCTCGTCCTGTTCCATAGTCTATTCTCAACGGACAAATTTTCTTACGACCCAGAGAAGTTGTTCCGGCCGGAAAGGTTTCAAGAGCCAGCCCGCGGCTCCGGCAGACTTTCCTCTCAATTTCTGCGCTTCTTGTGATTCGGTGGTCAGAACAAGGATCGGGATAAACTTCCAGTTTGTTTTTTTGACTTCTTTTATAAAGGTTATGCCGTCCATTTCGGGCATGTTTACGTCTGAGATAATCAAGGCCGGCGGCTTCTTTTGGGACTCCATCTCTTGCAGCCTGACGAGCCCGTCCTGACCGTTCACAGCCTCAGATACCCTGTAACCGGCGTTGGTCAGGCAAAAAGAGATGCTGGCGCGCAGAGTGGGTGAATCATCAACTACCAGGACATGTTTTTCCATATAGCGTCCCCGCCTATTCTTTCAGGAGCATCTGTTTGACCCCGATTATTTCCCAAACCTTTTCCAAGTCGGGCGGTATATTTTTAATGGTCAGCCTGTGACCTTCGGTAAGAGATTTTTTGAAGGCTATCAGTATCTGTATAGCCGCTGTATCCATCTGTACAACTTCCTGACAGTCTATAGTCAGATCCTGCTCCAGCACAAACCGATCCTTCAGGCACTCATATAAGTCGTCAAGATGGTGGACGCCTATCTCGCCACGCAACTTAATAATGCCTTCTGCCTGTTCCTGACACGGAGAATACGCATCAGCCATTGAATTCTCGCAGTCTTACATTTCTAATGGTTCATTATGGCTTTTCGGCTAACAGGAAGACTTACTTAAACGAAAAGAATTTTTTTCTATCTCAGCTTACGGGGACGGACGTGGGGTAAAAGAAAAGCTGTATTCTCGGTCATCCATATTCAGAGTCCGTATTTATTTCAGGCCCTTTTGTTATTAGCCATACGTGCCGATCTGTTAAACTAATGAGCGCCCCCACTTAGTCAGGTATAAGGTCTTCGAAGGAGATACCCGGATCAGAAACTTGCCTGCAGGAATATTACAGGGGTAGTTATCCAATATTGAAGCTCCCCGCAGTCCGCCTGGACGGACGGGGAATGCGTTCGCTATGCATGTTCAAAAAAAACACAGAAGAGTGGGGGGGCACTATGAACGCCTTACACAAACGTACGCCCCTGACGGAAAAGGAGGAAAAGAGGAAAAATGGACATAACGATCTTGTTGGTCGATGATTCAAAGTTGGTTCAAGCCAAGTTCAGGTTGGCATTGGAGAATGCAGGGTTTCAAGTTATCAGTGCCCTCGACGGCAAAGAAGGGCTGAGTATCGCCAGGGGAAAAAAGCCGGACCTCATTATCCTGGATGTGAATATGCCGGGGATGGACGGTTGGCAGGTCCTTCGCTCTTTAAAGATTCATCCTGAATTGCGCAAGATACCCGTCATTATGGCTACGACTGCGGACAAGATTGCCGACATAGAACGGGGTTTTTCTCTGGGCGCAAAAGAATACGTCGTCAAGGACGAGCAACTCACCCGTTTGGTCGACAAGGTTGAAAAAGTGATGGCAAGCCAGGGACCTGAGACAAAAGTTGAAGGAAGCTGGGTAAAAAAAATGTTCTCGTAAGACTTCGTCTGAAGAGTAACCAAACAAAAAAGCAATGCACCGGCTGTTCTTAGCACTATGGTCCGGGTGCAGCGTCAGCTCAGGTTCCGCTTTGGGGTGGCGCCGGAGAAAAGGCCCGCGGACAATCTGACAAAGGTGTCTGAATCCAAACAGGTAGCATCATAAGGGGGTGTGGCATGGGAACAATTGTTCTCTTTTAGTGGAATTGTTTTTCCACTGGTCCAATCCCTTTCTCCCTCTGTCGCGGTAATCGTCTTAGCCATCATCTTTATTGACAACGTAATAACAACATGTTAGCGTCTTTCAGTGATGTCCATGCCATTGGCACTCCATTTGCATTAGCTACGATCATCGACGTCGTCAGCTTTACCGTGTAAAGCAGCATCCGCAGGCCGCCTCAGGAGTAGCATTATGGTCATGCCCAAGGACCGGACGAAATCGGTCATCAAGATACCCCGGCAAAAGGCACTCACATTCGCGGCGACTTTAATCTTTTCCCTTGTCCTGATCCTATCGCTCCCACCCGCCGCTTCCGCCAGAGTAACAGGACCATGTGCCAACTGCCACACCATGCACAACAGTCAGGGGGGGCTTCCGGTAGAACCCGGAGGCCCCTACGGTCAACTCCTGGTAGGCGACTGTGTGGGCTGCCATTCAGCCACCGACGGCGCGACCTGGAAAGATCCGGTAACCGGCGCTCCTATTGTCAATAATACCGGCCAGCCCTCCTACGGCAGTCAAGGCCTCGCCGGCGGGAATTTTTATTGGGTAACGGTAAATGACGCAAACGGGCATAACATATTCTCAACCAATCCCGATGACGTCCTGATGAGCGCCCCCGGGGAAGCGTACGTAGGCGGCGGCTGTGGCACAAACGTTTGCCATAGCAATCTCCATCTTCCTTTTCAGGCTTCTTCCGAATTCGAGCCCATTCATGGCTACCTGAACGGGCGATCCGGCTGCACCGGCTGTCATATGGTATCAGGCTTCAACAAGTTCAGTCAAATCAAGAGTTGGCATCATACCAGTGTTACGGATGGGGTGGCGGATAGCGCTGCAGAGGGATGGTACCGCTTTCTGTCGGGCCATTTCAGCGGTTACCAGTACGGAGTTGCAGGCATAGAGGACGGCGACTGGCAATACACCAGCAGTGCCAATGACCATAATGAGTACCTCGGTAAGCAGGTCGCCAGCGGGACTGGCGGGTTTGTCTCCATACAGGCCAACACGGCCACAGCCTTCTGCTGCGGTTGTCACGGAAATTTCCACATCAAGAGACAGGGAGGGGCCTGGATACGACACCCCGTAGATCGCAGGATACCGGCGTCCGGTGAATACGCCGACGCTTTCGGTGCCGGTGGCGGCACCGCGACGTATGACCCCATCGTCCCCGTAGCCCGCCCCGCACTCGTCGCGGTCAGTGACACGGTAACCATCGGTACGGACATGGTTATGTGTCTCTCCTGCCATAAGGCCCACGCCAGCCCCTATCCTGACATGCTTCGATGGGACTATGCGACTATCCAGGCCAGCGGTGGAGGAACCGGCGGCTGCTTCCAGTGTCACACAAGCAAGAATTAGAATCTCTACGGGAGGCGTTAACAAAATCCAGGGGAACACCATGGGGGCTTATCGACTACATTGAATAACTGCAATATCAGTTGTGTTCGCGGGTCTTGAGGAAGACAATATCAGGCCAGTCTTCCATCACGAAACCAAGTCGCCACTCGCTGGGCGCCAGGTAGGCTAGGTGTCCTTCTGCATCATGCGCCATGTTGAGCAGGTATTTCCTTTGAAACCCTTCCATTATTTTCTTGTCCCGGCAGCTGACCCATCGCGCCGCCGTGTATTCTACCGGCTCATAGACCGCATCCACACCGTATTCGCCTTTAAGGCGTGTGACGGTTACGTCGAATTGTAGAATCCCCACTGCTCCCAGGATGTAGTCGTTTCCCTGAACCGGCCGAAAGACCTGAACCGCCCCCTCTTCCGCCAACTGCGTCAGGCCTTTTTGCAGTTGTTTGGCCTTGATGGGGTTCTTCAGGCGTACCCGCCGGAAGTGTTCCGGGGCGAAATTTGGAATGCCAGTGAACTTGAGGGGTTCCTTCTCGCTGAAGGTATCCCCGATCTTGATGGTTCCATGATTGTGGATACCGATGATGTCTCCGGGGTAAGCCTCTTCCACATTCATGCGGTCCTGGGCCATAAAAATAGTGGCATTGGCCAGGGCTACCTCTCTACCGGTCCGGTTGTGGCGGACTTTCATCCCGCGCGTGAATTTGCCTGAAGTTATGCGGAGAAAGGCAATGCGGTCTCGATGCGCCGGGTCCATGTTCGCCTGTATCTTGAAAACGAACCCCGAAAATGGTTCTTCGTAGGGGTGGACTTCACGCGAGACGGCGGCCCTCGGCCCGGGGGCGGGAGCCATCTCTACGAAGGCGTCAAGCAGCTCTTTGACGCCAAAATTATTGATAGCGCTTCCAAAAAACACCGGGGTCTGGCTCCCTTTCAGATAGTGCTCGTGTTCAAAGGGGTTTGCCGCGCCCTCGATCAACTCCACGTCTCGGCGCAGCTCATCAGCCTGGGTGCCGAGGATTTCATCGAGCAGACTATCGGCCAGGTCGGTGACCGTTACCCCGTCCTGAATCCGGGTCTCTTGCCCCGGAGTAAAAAGACGCAGTTTCTTACGGTAGAAGTCATACACTCCTTTGAAACTCTTGCCCCTTCCGATCGGCCAGGAGAGCGGCGTACACTCGATCTGGAGCTTGTCTTCGATGTCCGCAAGCACATCCAGGGGGGACATCCCGTCCCGGTCCAGCTTGTTGATGAAGGTTATGATCGGGGTATTACGCAGTCGGCAGACCTCCATCAGTCTTTCCGTCTGCGGTTCCACGCCCTTTGCGCTGTCTATCACCATGAGGGCGCTATCCACCGCCGTGAGGACTCTGTACGTGTCTTCAGAAAAATCCTGGTGCCCGGGGGTGTCAAGCAGGTTTATCTCGAAATCACGGTAGTTGAATTTCATCACCGAAGTGGTAACTGATATGCCTCGCTCCCTCTCGATGGACATCCAGTCGCTGGTAGCATGGCGGGCAGCCTTTCGGGCCTTCACGGCCCCGGCCAGTTGAATGGCCCCACCGAAGAGGAGGAGTTTTTCCGTAAGGGTGGTTTTCCCGGCGTCAGGATGACTGATGATGCCGAAAGTGCGCCGTCGGTCAACTTCTCTCTGATGTTCCTTGTTCACGCTATAAACCCCGAAAAAGATGGTTGTAAAACAAAAAAAATCGGGCCGTCAGGCCCGTTTGATATTTCGTAATATACACAAAAATCAACATTCAGTCAACGCCGGATTGGGCCGCATAGCGCAGACAAAGCTCGACCCGGTAGGTGATGATGCGCACCGGTCTCCGCCTTACATCTCATCTCAACATCGGGGTGACAAAAAGGATTGAACCCTTAAGCGGTAAAAAGCCGGCCTTTAGACTGTTTTCTGTTGACAAGAAACCAGCTTCTAGCTAAGGTCGCGCAAGAATAAGATATTTGAGAGCTGAACCGGCAGGTACAACATGCGCCCATCCACAGCATTACCGGCCGTCTTTAGCCCCCTGTTACTATTGCCGATCCTGGGAGGTGAAAAAGCATGAGCAAAGGCATGGACAGCAAAAAGACAACCAAGAAGGAACCGGCCAAGACCCTGAAGGAAAAAAAGGCCGCGAAAAGAGCCAAAAAGGATGAGAAAAAACGCTAGGAGCCTGCCGAATCTCCTGAATCTTTGATCTGCAGGAGTTTTTGAAAGAGTATCCGGCCCAGCCAGGCATCGGTGGCCGCGTATCGAATTTGCAGCGGGGTTAGTGTGCTCCGTGCCCAATTGGAAGTCTGGGCTGCCTTGGAGATGCGTAGCCCCAGCAGAACGGCGGCAAGTCCCCGCAAGCCTTGATTTAGAAGGCCCGCTTCTCTGGCCATCCTGTCGAGGTCCACGCACCGTGCCGACTGGAAGGGGGCCAGTTTCTGCAATTCCCTGATATCATACGTCAGGGCGACGCCGGCCTTGGTGATCTCGGGCTGCGCCAAGAGGCGGCGGAGCGGTTTGGGCAGGCCGAGGTACTGCAACTGGAAAATGAAAACCTCCTGTTCGCCTGCGAGCTGTAGCAGTGATGGCGGGTAACTCTCTCCCTTTTTAAAGGCAGGCCTGGTTTCCGTGTCCAACCCTAGCAGGGTCTCCTTTGCCAAATGCCGGACCGCGTCGGCCAGCTCCCCGGCAGTGCGGATGACGTGAACCGGTCCCCGCCATTTGGTCATAGGGCAGGCGTTGATTTCCTTTTTGTTAAGCCGCCGGGCAACTCCCCGGCCGTCGCCGGCCTCTTTTCCGGACATTGCTTATTCTCCCGGGTGATTGGATATTTCTGTAGGGGCTTCAGCTCGCCATTGCCTGGCAGAGATCACCTCTGAGCCTCGTCACCTCCGCGTCTTCCAGATAATCGTCATAATTTGTCATCCGATCGATGATCCCGGTCGGGGTAATCTCGATGATCCGGTTCGCCACTGTGGCGACGGACTGGTGATCATGGGAAGCGAAAAGCACCACCTCAGGGAAGGCTATGAGGCCGTTGTTGAGGGCGGTGATCGATTCAAGGTCCAGGTGATTGGTCGGCTCATCGAAGATGAGAGTGTTGGCGTCGGCCAGCATCATCCGCGCCAGCATACAGCGGACCCGCTCGCCGCCGGAAAGGACGCCGACCTGCTTGAGCGCCTCTTCGCCGGAGAAGAGCATCCGGCCGAGAAACCCGCGGACAAAGTTCTCGCCCTCGGTGATGGGCGCAAACTGGCGGAGCCATTCGATCAGGTTCAGGTCATGGGCGAAGTAGTCGCTGTTCTCCTTAGGAAAATAGGCGGTGGAGATGGTCTGGCCCCAGCGGAAGCTGCCGCTGTCCGGCGCCATCTCCCCGGTCAGTATCTGGAAAAGGGTCGTCCTGGCCAAGGTGCTGTCGCCGACAAAGGCGATTTTGTCCCCCTTGTTGACGGTGAGGGTTAAATTATGCAAGGCCGTGACCCCGTCCACCTCCTTGCAGAGGTCCTTGATCTCGAGGATGATGTCGCCGCAGGGCCGCCCGGGCTTGAACACCACATAGGGGTATTTCCGCGACGAGACCGGCATGTCCTCGATGGTGAGCTTTTCCAGCAGTTTTTTCCGCGAGGTGGCCTGCTTGGCCTTGGAGGCGTTGGAGCTGAAACGCTGGATGAACGCCTTGAGCTCGTCGGCCCGGGCAGTAGCCTTTTTGTTCTCATTCTGCCTCTGCTTGAGAATCAACTGGCTGGCCTCGTACCAGAAGTCGTAGTTCCCAACATACACCTGGATGCGGCCGAAGTCGATATCCGCCATGTGGGTGCAGACCTGATTCAGAAAATGGCGGTCATGGGAAACGATAATGGTCGTGTTCTGAAATCGGAAAAGGAAATTCTCCAGCCAGATGATGGATTGCTGGTCCAGATTGTTTGTCGGCTCGTCAAGCAGAAGGATGTCCGGGTTCCCGAACAGGGCCTGCGCGAGCAGCACTCGCACTTTGTCTCCGCCATCGAGCTCCTTCATCTTCTTCTGGCGCAGGTCCTCATGAATGCCGAGCCCGTTGAGCAGCACCGCCACCTCGGATTCAATGTCATAGCCGTTCATCTCGGCAAATTCGACCTCGATCTCCCCGCAGCGGAGGCCGTCCGCTTCCGAGAGTTCGGTCTTGGCGTAGAGCGCCTCCCGCTCGGCCATCAGTTGGTAAAGCCTTCGGTGCCCCATGATGACGGTATGGAAGACCGTTTCCTCGTCAAAGGCGAAATGGTCCTGCCGCAGCACCGCAATCCGCTCGCCGGCCCCGACTGTGATTTCTCCCTTGTCCGGTTCTATTTCGCCGGCGAGAATCTGGAGAAAAGTGGATTTGCCGGCGCCGTTGGCGCCGATCAGTCCGTAACAGTTGCCGGGGGCAAATTTGATATTGACGTCCTTAAAAATAACCCTCTTGCCGTAGGCGAGGGCGACATTCGATGCGTTGATCATTCTTGCCTTCCTAAAACTGATGAATTCCCCAAAAAATGGTTGTAAAACAAAAAAAATCGGGCCGTCAGGCCCGTTTGGTGTTTCGTATTGTACACAAAAAACAGCGTTCAGTCAACGGCGGATTGTGGATTGCTCATGTCCGGGACCTTTCCCGCATGCCTCCCCGGTGCAACCCTCTTCATAATCTTTCTCCATCCGTGCAACATAAGGGTCGTTCCGAACGTGCTTTCCATGTAAGAAAGTTTTGAATCAGACTTCCGGTTCTCGCGATTGCCTCTTTGTAACGCTTTAGCTGTTTGGGAAAAAACAAACTATCCAACAGGCTGCGCTTAAAAATCCCCCTTTATCCCCCCTTGCGAAAGGGGGAACTTAATTCCTCCCTTTGGAAAAGGGAGGTTGGGAGGGATTTTGGCTTCAATCCTGCAAGGGTTTCGGATAGTTTTCAACGGGCTAACTCTGCTGAGGCGCTGCGCCCTCTTCCTTCTTCTTTTTCTTCTTGGGCTTGGCTTCGGAGGGCGGCGCGGCGACTTTTTTTGCCTTGGGGGTCTCTTCCTTGGGCCTTGCCAGACGTTCCGCCTTGATCGTGGCCAACTCCGCCGTTCGCTTCTCCGTGGCGTCGATCGCCCGCAGACGAATCTGCGATTCCCTAATCTTTGCCTTCAATCCCTTGACGAGCGCATCGCGCGCGATCTTTTTCTTGTCCGCCCCCTTCTCCGCAAGAAGCGCCAGACGCTTCTGCAACTTCACTTCCCATTCGGCCTTCTGTTTCAGCCGCGTTTCCCTGCGTTCGGATGCCATTGATTTCTCCTTTTTGGTTTTTCCGTGTCGGGTATCTTCACCGTTTCCTCATCATCGTGCCCGGAGACGGAGGTTACCTCTTACCAGAATTTCCGCCGAAAATCCAGTTAATTTGGCCGTCTGTCATTCAGCAGCCGTTCCGGGGGCGCAACCGGTACTCTAAGCACTCTCAGTCTGTCGAAGCGCATCCGCTCCTTCTTCTTGGCAACCGACCACTTGCTATGCACGTCCCGTACATAGTGCCGGTTTGCCCTCGGCATCTCAGCTCCCTTTTCTTAGGTGCCTCATTTTGAGCCACAAATGGTGGTTTTAAGCCCTAAATCTGGGCAGATTCTAGCATATTCTTGGGGTGTACTGTCAATAGTGGACAGTACACCCCAGTCCCTTCAAACGCCCTTGTGCCGACAACCTGCCTGTTATTGTTTACACCGAGAATCAGCCTCCCGCCTCCTTCATTGGCCATTGCGGCGCAGTAGTCGGGCAGGCCCTTATCCTTACTGAAGGTATACTCTGCTTTCTTGAATTCAATGTCTCTGTCTTCAGGCTGTCTCAGCCACCTATCAAATTCTTCCACCGTCGTCATGATGCCTTAAACACTAACCTCCACCACCTTATTGCATATGTCAAATTAAATGTAACTTTTGCGCCTAGCGTCATGGATTCCTCTTGGAGAAGTTCGCATAGTTGTTCAACCAGCATTCTAATCTACAATAAGAGGGTTATGGGACAATTATCCATCGCCCCTCTGCTAGGGTTAAGAAACGTATCATTATGAAATTTCAAGAAAAATATCACAAAATTAAGGGAATGGTCAAGGAGATTTGCTGCGGCAACTATTTGAAGGCAAGGCGTGGAGAAGGCGTCTGCCTGGAGACGTCAGTATCTGAAGTGTTTGATCTGCTCACCCTTTTCTCCAATCTCCGTCATCGCCTCAATACCAATCTGAAGGTGTATTTCAGACCATTGCGCGGTCACGCGTTCGTCCAATTCTTCTGTCTTGACCCCTTCAGGTGTAAGCGGAAGGTCGGATACCAGCAGGAGCGCCCCCCGGGATATCTCGTTGTAGTGGCCCACGATGAAGAACGTCGCTGTCTCCATATCAATGGCTATACAGGTCATTTGCTTAAGCCGATTTTGGAAACGCTGGTCGTGTTCCCACAGGCGACGATTTGTCGTGTAAACTACCCCGGTCCGGTATTCATGCCCGTGCTCCATAATTTTTTCAGAGACGAACTTATGCAGCTTGAAGGACGGAAGCGCAGGCACTTCAGGCGGGAAATAGTCGTTGCTGGTGCCTTCGCCCCTTATGGCTGCGATTGGGAGGATGAAGTTGCCAATCTCGGTCGATCTCTTCAACCCTCCGCATTTGCCGAGAAACAGTGCTCCCTTGGGGTGGCGGGCGCTGAGCAAATCCGTTATGGTCGCAACGTTGGCCGTTCCGATGCCGAAGTGGACTATGGTCAGACCGCTGTTGTTGGTCGCGGCCTGCATCGGCTTGTTGTCCCCGTATATATCGCATTTAAACTTTTCGGCAAAGTTCGTGAGGTAGTACCGGAAGTTGGTCAGAAGAATATAGTCGCCGAAAAGATCGATGGGCATTCCGGTATAACGGGGGAGCCAGCACTTGGCGATCTCAAGTCGCTCAAGCATGGGCAAGTGCCTCCTTAACGCTCACACACCAGAGGGATTCCATGATTGTTTATCGTAGCAGATAAAGGACCTTTTGTCTCGCCATTTTCGCCCATCGGCCTTTGGCTCAAAGGGAAGGTGGCGTCCTCCGCCCTCGGCCGACCTGGCGGCGTCTGCCCCCGGAGCGGGAGCGATAGGATGGAATGACTTACTCCACTAGATCTATTTAATTTATATAGCTGTGCAGGCCGGAGAGGAGGAAATTGACGCCAAAATAAGTAAAGAGCACCGACAGAAAGCCGCCAATGGAGAGCAGGGCGATCTTTTTGCCATGCCAGCCGCGCAGACGGACATGAAGGATGATCGCATAGACAAACCACGTAATCAGAGACCAGGTTTCTTTAGGGTCCCATTGCCAGTAGGCCCCCCAGGCCGAGTGTGCCCAGATGGAACCGGTTGCGATGCCGGCGGTAAGAAACAGAAAACCAAAGACAATCACCCGATAGTTAAGGGTATCCAGGTCTTTTTTGTCATCGGATCTTTTAAACAGGTACGCGATACTCAGGCCACAGGAAACAGCGAATGCGCCATAACCGATAAAGCAGGTGATGACATGGGCAATGAGCCAGTTGCTCTGCAAGGCCGGGACAAGCGGTTCAATGCGGCTTGAAATAGTCGGTGAAAACGAGGCGTAGGCCAGACCGAGGAAGGCAAAAGGTACCGTGAACACGCCTGCGTGGGCGAGTTTATATTTATATTCAGCAATAAAATGGATCAAAATTATTGCCCAGGCAAAGAAGACCAGGGACTCATAAAAATTGGCAAATGGGGCATGGCCGATCCCGAGGTTGTGGGATTCAACCCAGCGTAAAATAATGGCAGCGGTATGTGCAACAAAGGTGCCTATAGTGACAACCGAAGCGATCCGCTGGCCGATTTTTGTCTTAAAGATCAGGGCGCTCAGATAAAATATCACTGCCGCAAGATAGCTGAACGTTACGACAGCGAGAATCTTCGAACTCAGCATGGCGGTCCGTTTCCCCTTTTATTTTATATCGGCTTTCTGGAGTTGCAGGTAGAGATTATCAAGCCTTTCTTCCAACCCCAGTTTGTTTTTATTTGTCTGGCCGCCGATGGTAACCGTTGTCCCCTCGCCTTTTTTCTCCAGCACAGCCCATATCTTACGGTGTGACATGAAAAAGGTCACGGCAATTCCCAATACCATTAATATACTGCCGGCCCAGACAAAGAGGATGCCCGGTTCCTTGGCTACCTGGAGGCCGGTGTAGAAACCTTCCCTTACCTCAGTTACAAGAAACCGGTACGGTAATTTCTTGACCCGTCCAAAGTCCGGGTTGTTTTTGAATATCCAAAGGTCGGTTTGTCCTCCCTCAGGGCTGGTCAGCAGCATCTGAACCGCGGGGCCCATATCCATCACATTCGGTTCAACCCGTAATGAACGGAGGGTGCCCAGCCCATCAGGCAAAATGGCCTCCTGGCCGAATGGAACAGAAAGCGGAATGATTTTCCCGCTGGTTTTATCAACCAGATTAAGTTCAATCGTCTTTGGGAAGCGGCCGTAAGAGGCCTGATAAAAAGTGATACCTCTGTACGTAAGAGGCTGGTTGACCCGGATGTTGCCGTTCAAAACCGGCTTCCCGTTTTCGATAATGGTTATGTCGCTGCGGTAATCCCTTGGTTCGCCGGTGGGATAAAACTGGGCCTCAAACTTGTCAACGCGGAGGGCAAAGCCCAGGTTATAGCCTACGTTAGTATTAGGCAGGGGCACCTGTTCCACCGCCGCCCCTTCCGGCAGATTAATGCTGGTCATGAACCCACCCAGAGAGCTCGCTATCCCGGCAATATAGAAAATAACGACACTAAGATGCACAACATAGACGCCGAGACGGGATAACCTTCCCTTTTCTCGCCAGAGAATTGTTGTTGAGCCGGTGGTAGTCTCGTTCAGGTCGCCCAGATTACCTGAAAGAATGGGCAAGAGTGCGGCCTTAACCACGGAAGGGTTCGCTTTATATTTTAAGGCCCTCGTCCCTGGCTTGGTCAGGACAGCGTTTTCGTTAAGCCTCTTTTCTTTTGGGAAAACAATATCCCAGACATGCCGGAGCCTGTCCGTAGTACAGACGATAAGGTTCAGCGCCAGGAGAAGGAGAAGGAGTCTAAACCAACCCGAGTGATAGAGGTCCAGAAGAGATAACGAATCCAAAAGCTGGTAAGTGCCATACCCATACCGCTGAACATACATAGCGGGAGGCTCATTTTGAGGGATAAGAGTCCCGACAATAGAGCTTACCGCGAGAAATATAAGTAGAAATATGGTGAGGTTAACCGAGGCGAGAGATTTCCAGACAGGTTGTTTTTTTTCAGGTGGTACTGACGGGCTGTTTTCCGGTTTCATGTCATTGTATCTCAAAGGGTTGTTAAGGTGTCATAAGTCACGGAAATCTTGTGAAGACTACCTAAAAAGCAGTCCATTCATTAACATCCCTGTCCCCCGCTTGTCAAGGATTTTATAGCCTTAGGACTTTCCCCACATTTTTATGGAAGCCGTTGTTCCTTCGCGAAACTTGCTTGGAGCAGTGGGGAACCCTTCGAGGGCGAGCAGGAAGGGGAAAGCCAGCCCTTTAGAGGCTGGAAGGGGCAACCCTTCCCCACCTGCGAGTCCCGCCGGAGGCGGATCACTGCGCAAGCCGTGAAGCGAAGGGATGACATTTTCCATCCCTAGAATGCAAAAAAGAAAGGCGATCATAGATGATCGCCTTTCCAGTGTTATCTCCTGATATTATCCTTACCTGGGCATAGCGTGGGCAGTATTATGGCAGTCACCGCATTTTTTGAAGCCCTTAAGCATAGTCGGGCTATGCGGCTGGCCATGGCAGGCCTCGCACTGGATAATATCCCGATGTTTGGGATGGCATTTGGCACAACTTAGTTGATCGTGCTTGGTCTGGCTCTTCTGGAGTTCCTGCAGGGCCTTGGGATGGCATGCCCCACAGGTGTCGCGTGGTGTTTCGAGCGGATACGTGATCACCAGTGGCCTGTGCACCGGGTGGCAGCTTAAACACTCGGCATTGGTCTGGGTCGGTGTATGCGGTGTATGACAATCGGCACAAACCGGAATATGACGGTGCACGGTATGGCAGTCGGAACACGCCACGTCTGTATGTTTACTCTTATGGGTCTTAAGCTCGTCGGCTACCTTGCCGTGACAGGTGGAACATCCGGCATCCATGTCCGGACCGGCCATCTTGCCCGTCGGCGCATGTGGGTTGGCGTGGCAAGCAACGCAGTTAGCCAGTTTATCACCGTGAGCCAGTCCGTGACAGGTGTTGCATTTAGGCATAATGTCTTCGTATTTGACCTTGTCCGGACGGTACACGTGGTATTTTTCATGACACTTGGTGCAATCGATCTGGTGCTTGCCGCCTTCATTGCGGATGGTATTGTAATAATACAAATGGCACTGACCGCACTGCTCTGTCTTTAGAGGCGATATCTCCTTCTCATACAGCGGCACTATTTTGGCCTTGGCCTTAGCCGGCGTTGCCACTACCGCTGGCGTTTCCGCCGGGGCCGGCATAATAGCCATGCCCCCTTCTTCTACAACAGTACCCGGGGCCGGCACCGTAACTACACGCTGCTCCGCGCAACCCCAAATAACTGCGATAAGCAGTAATACTAACCCCCCAAAGGCTACCAGCAATCTTTTCATTGTCCACCTCTCATAACTAAACCTTGGAGAGGCGCCTTTGGGGCGCCCCTTATCGCTTACGTATCAGGCCAACCGGCCTATTTCATCAGGGTATGCGCAGCGCCATGACACTTGCCGCATTCCGTATATTTCGCATGGATACCGGATGCGTGCGGTTTCCCATGACATGCCTCGCAGGGCGGAACCACCTTGTGTTTATCGCGATGGCAATAGGCACAAGATAGATCATGATGTTTCGTAGTGTTGGCCTTCAAGTTGTCATAGGCATCATAGTGGCACGCCGCACAGGTCTCTGAGGGTGTATCCATGCCATATTTGATATCCAGGGGCTTATGCGGTGGATGACAGGCCTTGCAGGTCTCAAAGGTCATGCCTTGGGTATGCGGATCGTGACACTTTAGACAATCGAGGTACTGTCTGTGCGCCGGGTGACACTTTGAGCAATCCAACTGGGCATGTTTGCTTGGAGAAACCGCCATCTCATTTCCCTGCTGTGGATGGCAGGTAAGACATACCGGCGTGGTCTTCTCGCCCATCTTGATATCTAACGGGGCATGGGTATCCGCATGGCAGGAAGCGCATTCGGGCAATTCATAGTGAGGCTTACCGGCATGGCACATAGCACATTTTGGGATAGCCTGCGTGCCCTGGGGTGGATGTTCGGTATGGCAATCCAAACATCCAATAGCCGTCTTGTGTTTGGCCCCTTTAGAGGCAATAGTCTCCGGCTGTTGCGGGTGGCACTTCACACAATCGCTGTTGGACAGGGCCGCCTCTGCAGCAATGGCATTACCAACAGGACCGTTATAATACAAAACCGCTGCCATAAGGCCTATAGCCAGAACCGCAAATACAACAACTAGTCCTTTTTTATAAAACATATAGCGCTTCCTCCACAAGGGATGAATAGTGATTCAACGCAAGCGATGTTAGCATTACAACTAACCTATGTCAAGCATTTAATGGGTTTTTTTGATAAATTAGGGCCCTGTTGATTATTGGCACCTCACCGCTTGAACCTTACTAACTAATTGCTTCGACTACAGTTTCGTCTCTTTCCCCATAACTCTGATATCCAAACAAGAGGAGAGGTTCATTGTTTCTTCAAGGACTGCGGTTAAATGTGTCCCACCAAGGATCGTAACGATTTTCGGATCAATAGCCTTAATCGCTTCAGCCAGTCGGACGGCTGGATGTTATAGTAATAGTGGTAGCCGATATACACAGATATTTGGGGCCTGATGAGCTGACGTATCAGATGTTTTTTAGGGACAATCCTGTAACAGGCTTCGCTCACGGTGACCGGATAACGTGCCTTTCTAAGGCATGAGGCCCGAGAGAAAATTCCGAGGGAAGGGTGTGTGTTGCCAGCGCCCGAAAGTGGCCCATAGCGTTCTTCCAGGGAAATCAAGGGAGGATAAGGATTGTGTCGGGTAGCCGGTTCAACGGTAAAATTTAAAGGAGATAAGGGGCAAAAACAAGACGGGATGGGTATCTATACCCATCCCGCCCGGATTAATTCTTTACAACCAATATTAACTACCGTTATCCTTGGTGGTATGGCAGACAAAGCATCCGGTGGTATTAGCGCCTCCGTTCGCTATCATACCACTGTAGTCCCATCTCAGAATATCCGCATAGCCGCTGGCATGGGCCCGGTGACAGGAGAGGCACATGACGACATCAGTACCGGCAGCTACCGTACCGCTCGCCGCATTGGGGATCGTAGCCCTGGCCACGGGAACCGTAGGATTATAAGTAGTCGAGATGCTTGCATATTCACCGCTATTGGGTATGAGCACATCAGTTGGATGTCTTATCCAGGGGCTGGCTGTACCAATACCGGTAGCGCCTGACATATGGAAACTACCATGGCACTCGGCACAGAGCTCGCTTATGGTATTGACATCCGCCCAGGCCATGGTGGTTCTGGCGGCATAGATTGCACCTTTATACTCATTGTGGTCAGCGGCACCAACCGTGTTCTGCCAATCGGTGTCCTCTCCACCCTTTACTTTGTAGAGGAAACGGTAACTGGTGGCTACAGAAGCCCCTTGAGAACCTTCGACGATACCGCCAAACTTGAGGACGGCGTCACTGGCATGGTGGGCTCCACTTACACCGGCATAATTGCCGGAATTATCCCGGTTGCCATGGCAACCATTTTGCCCGCCACAGGTCAGCCGGCTGCCGGTAGCGTAATCCGTGCTTGCAGGATCCATAGCTGCTGCATAGCCTGGGGGGGTGTTCGCTAATGTGGCGTCTGCAGTCGTGATGCCCTCGACGTTGTGTCCGTAGGCATCGCCACTATCTACGACGTACTTGAAATTACCGCCGCCCAGGTCAGTAGCTGCAGAGTGCCACACCTGAGGGATGTTGGTAACGATGTTGTTTGCCCCTGCTGGTTCGCTCCCGTGACAACCGATACAGGTCCCGCGCACCAGGTTTCCCTGTGGGTCTGTCTCTCCAGCCTTTAACTGCATTTCCGTACCACCCTGGCTGTTGTGCATGGTATGGCAGTTTACGCAGGCACCTGTGACGGTTGCCAGGGCATACCCGACCGGTATCAAGGCCAGGAATGCGCTCAATAGAACCGCCAAACAGCCGGTTTTTAACATACCTGCCATTCTCATGATTATCACCCCTTTCTCCACATTTTTCATATTTGTACCCAACGTCATCCCCTCCTTTCTAATTTTTGGCCATAAAGAGAAGGGCCGGTTACGCCACTGGGCTCGCCTCCGGCACCATGGCGTCCAACTTGGGCACCGGTGGGTCACTGCCCTCCCTTTCTTAAAATCCAAGGAATTTTTTAATTTTAGGAACTTTCCCTTGTCTCTTCAGTCTCACCTGCCTTATTGCCCCCCACGTCCTTGTGAATTCGAGGCCAAAGGGGATAGTTCTCACCTTTAATTCATTTATCGGCAACTATGGAGAAAACTTTAATTTTTTATTCTTTTCCGGACACTTTTTCACTTGTTATGTTTATCGGCAAGATATCAAAAGACTTTAATATTTTTGATTAATTGACAGAATGAGACTCTTTTATGTATGGTTATAGCCGTCAGTTTTCATCTGCCGGCAAAAATCTAAGACAAACGACGCATTAAGCTGAACGCTGATAGCTGATTGCTCATCCGGGATCCCTGGGGTTCCGGATGGAAACTAATTAGGTGGTGCGGATAAAGTAATGAATGATCTGGTTAAGGAATTAGGACAGCTTTTTATGGTTGGCTTTCCGGGAGCCGACCTGGACGTGGAGACGCAGGAGCTAATCTATAGATACGGTATTGGCAATTTTATCCTCTTCAGGCGAAATGTGGCTGATCCGCTGCAAGTGGCCAGGCTCTGTCAAAACCTGAAAAAGGCCTGTCGGGATAGAGGGCTACCCCTACCCCTCATTTCCATCGACCAGGAAGGCGGGCCGGTGGCCAGGCTAAAGCCGCCTTTTACCCAGTTTCCCGGGGCGGCAGGCATCGCCAGGGCAGCCGATCCAGCCGCAGAGGCCCGCCGGTTTGCCGACATAACAGCCAGAGAGTTGAATCTCATCGGCTGTAACATGAATTTTGCCCCGGTCATGGACCTCGACGTGCCGGGTACTGACCGCGTTATGGAGGGGCGGGTATTCGGAAGTGACCCGGAGTTAGTGGGGCACCTGGGCGGCATTATAATTGAAGGCCTGCAAAAAGAAGGCATCTTGGCCACAGCCAAGCACTTTCCGGGCATAGGCGGGGTGAAACTGGACCCGCACCAGGACCTGCCGGTTATGGATACGCCTTTATCCGAACTGGATAAAAGAGAACTTGTACCTTTCCAAAAAGCCGTCGCCGCCCGGGTAGCGGCTATTATGACGGCCCATGTGATTTATCCGGATGTCGATCCCGATCTGCCGGCGACCCTGTCTCGAAACTTCCTTGCGGACATCCTACGTCATAAGATGGGGTTTGACGGCTTGGTTATTAGCGATGATCTGGAGATGGGCGCTATCGAACGGCATTTCAGCCTGGAAGAGTCGACAGTGCTGTCCTTTATGGCTGGAGTGGATATAATTCTTATCTGTCATGAAAAAGAAAAGATTGTACGGGCAGTTGAAGCGGTAAGGACATTTGTAGAGAAGGACAAAGAGGGGCGGATGCGCCTCGAAGAGTCCTTACGGCGTGTGATGGATGCTAAAGAACGCTACGGTATAACAAAGAACGAATTTAACGAAGCAGCCATTAAGGAATATTTTAAACGATAGTGAATGTCACTTGTCAATGGTCATTTGTCACTAATAAAATGGGGGCAATCAGCTATCAGCATTCAGCTTAATGCGTTGTTTGCCTTGATTTTTTGCTGAGAGCTGACGGCTGATGGCTGAAAACGTGAATCCGGCCTTGGGCCGACCGTAGGCCGGGAACGGTAGTTTCCGGATGAACACTAACTATAAGATTATAAAAGGGATTTTCCGTATGAAACCTTATCACAAACGCATTATCACATCATTATTATTGTCTTTAATCCTGCTGTCCTTTATTTTTATAACCATCCCGGTCAGCCAGGCTGAAGAGGCCTTCCCCAACCCTTATCGCTTCCAGCTTGATAACGGCCTTACAGTAATCATCAAAGAAGACCATGCTGCCCCGGTCGCGGCCATTCAGGTCTGGGTGAAGGCCGGAAGTGTTTACGAGACGGATAACGAGGCCGGCATTACCCACTTCATAGAGCACATGATCTTTAAAGGAACGGCCAAGCGCGGGCCCGGAGAGATAGCCAGGGCGATTGAGGCGGTGGGCGGGGATATAAATGCCTACACCTCTCTGGATTACACCGTCTATCATGTAGCTATAGGCAGTAAATTTTTCGATGTAGGATTGGACATACTTTCTGACGCCGTACTTCACTCGTCATTTGACCCTGTAGAGATCGAGCGGGAAAAAATGGTAGTCTTGGAAGAGATCCGCATGCGTCAAGATCAGCCTTCCGTCAAACTCTTTGAAGCGGTTATGGCAAAGGCGTACACGGTTTCTCCATACCGGAGGCCGGTAATCGGTTTTCCCAAAACCGTCCAGCCCCTCACAAGAGACTCTATTCTGGCCTATATGAAAAAGCGCTACACGCCTTCTAACCTCACGGTAGTCGTGGTGGGGGACCTAGAGACCGCTGATTGTATCTCACGGATTAAACGGGCATTTTCCGGAATGAAAGGCGCAGCCCCTGAATCCGTTTCCCTTGAGGAACCGCCGCAGAATGAAGCGCGCACGGTCTTGCTTGAGGATGAGATCAACGAGTCGCACCTTAATATGTGTTTCCCTATACCCGGTTTTAATGACCCGGATAGTGTGGCCCTGGATGTGCTGGCGAGCATCCTCGGAGAGGGTGAAAGTTCCCGGCTCTACCGGGAGCTGAGAGACCAAAAGACACTAGTACACGACATAGGCGCCTACGCCTTTACGCCCATGGGTCCCGGCCTGTTCGAAGTCGCCTGTAGTCTGGATGCGAAAAAGAGTAAGCAGGCAGCCGAAGCCGCATTACGTGAAATTTATCGCCTTCGGTATGACCACGTTACAGAGGACGAACTCAATAAGGCCAAGCTGAATATAGAGTCAGGTTTTATTTATGCCCAGGAAAGGGTCCAGGGGCAGGCCCGCAAACTCGGGTATTTTGAGGCCATGGCCGGTGACTATCGTGAACAGGCGAATTATCTAAAGAAGGTGGCAGCCGTCACACCTGAAGATATACGGCGGGTAGCAGAGAAATATCTCCGTCCGGAAGGCCTTACCTTAGGACTCCTGGTTCCGAAGGGGGCGAGTCTGCCTTTTTCTATGGAATTCGCCTGGGCGAACCTATCCCGTGCGGCAGATGAAGAGGCGAGAAAATTATATGCCAGCCGTAAGGTGGAGATGTCCGGGGCACAGAAATTCATCCTTTCAAACGGCATCACCCTCTTAGTGAAGGGAGAGCGAAACGTGCCTACGGTCTCCATGCACGCCGTTTTCCTGGGCGGACTGCGGTGCGAAACTGCGGCCGATAATGGCCTGTTTAATGCCCTGGCTCAGTTATGGACAAAAGGAACGAAACGAAGAGGCGCCCAGGAGATAGCCGTTGAGATCGAAGGCATGGCCGGTAGCATCAATGGCTTCTCGGGTAAGAATACCTTCGGACTGAACGCTACCTTTCTATCCCGTTTCTTTTCCCGTGGGCTTGATATCCTGACCGAGGTCATGCTTGAACCGGACTTTAGCCCGAAGGAGCTGGAAAAAGTGCGTCCGGTGTTGCTGGCGCAACTAAAACAGCAGGAAGACAGTCTCCCGGCTATTACCTTTCTCAACTTCAACAAGCTGCTTTTTACCGGTTATCCGTACAGTATGAATCCCCTCGGAAGCCCGGAGACTATTAAGAAGCTCTCAACGAAAAAAATTAAAGAGGGCTACCAGCGCTATGTCATCCCCGGTAATCTTGTCCTGGCGATAGTGGGTGACGTAGAGGCATCCAGTGTAAAGGCAGAGGTAGAAAGGCTGCTTTCCCGTTGGAAGAACCCGGGCTTCAGGGATGTCAGTATTGCGCTTCCCATGCCTGTCGCGAGTCCCAAAACTGCCTCCATTTTAAAGTCCAAACAGCAGGTGCATATCGCCATCGGCTTTCGGGGCGTTACCCTTTCTCATCCGGATAGGGCCGCCCTGGATGTCTTGAATAACGTCCTTTCCGGGCAGGGCGGGCGTCTCTTTGCCAGGCTTCGGGATAAGGAAAGCTTGGCGTATAGCCTCTCGGCCTTTTCTACGGAAGGGATAGAAACGGGCGCCTTCGGTGTATATATAGCGACAAGCCCGGAAAAGAAAGATGCGGCTGTTAGCAGTATGTGGCGGGAGCTGAACCGGGTGCGGGATGAGATAATCGACCCGGCGGAACTGGACCGGGCCAAGCGGTATATAATCGGGAGTACGGAGATCGGCCTCCAGACCAACGCCGCCCAGGCCATGGACATGTCCCTAAACGAACGCTACCGACTCGGTTTTGATTTTACAAAAACCTATCTGGATCAAATAGAAAAAGTTACCGTTGACAACGTGTTGAGAGTGGCCAGAACATACATTCAACCCGGAAAATACGTGATTGTCGTAGTGGGCCCGAATAGCGCCGAACAAAGGCATTGACGGAGCGGCCTAACTTTGTTATAGATATTTTTATCTATTCCCCGGTAGCTCAGCAGGTAGAGCGGGTGGCTGTTAACCACCATGTCGCTGGTTCGAGCCCGGCCCGGGGAGCCAGAATTCCATACGCCGACAGGCGGTTCCTGCTTAAGACGAGACCCCGTGGGATGAACCCCTCCGGGGTCTTGTCGTTTCTGCCTGAACTCTCCGTACCTACAAAAGCCCCGCCCTTGATAGAACATTCCATGGGGATTTATCTTGATTTCCGTCTCGTACCGGATGTAATTTATTATTTGATGATTATGTAAGAAGTCCATTTGCTGCGTTGTCCGCCTCCGGCAGAGGGCTTTTCCCCGCGCCGTATGGTGTTACGTGAGGTAGGTCTGTAAAGTCAAGGAAGGATTTTTCACAGGATCATCAACCCTGAGAGATGAAAGGAGAAAGAGAAGATGAAAATACGACCGGTTATCCGCCTGTTTTTCGGGATCGTTTTCGCCTTGATAACGACGAGCGCGGCATTTGCCCAGGAGATTAAGAAAGAAGAATGCCTTTACCTTTCAAGCCTCCATGCTACGGCAAGAGGAATGGCTTACTGGTACGACAAAGCACAGGGAGGCCTCGAAACGATCACCGGGGTCCCATACGCAGAAGCCGGATGTAATAAATGCCACGTCTCTTCCTGCGATGCCTGCCATAAAACAGACCTTAATGGGAGGCCGGGGTATTCTGCGGAGACGGCCAAAAGCCAGGTGAAGTGTCTGGGATGTCACGCCCGCGAGGCATTTATTATGAAGATCGATAAGGAATCAGATACGCCCGATGTCCATTTTGCAAAGGGGATGGGTTGCATGGACTGTCACAGTGCGCGCGAGATTCACGGCGATGGCAATGAATACAAATCTATGAAAGAGAACGGCGCAATGGATGTGACATGTGAGCAGTGCCATGAATCCTTGTCCAAAAGCGCATCCCACACAGTCCACGGGGATAAATTGGACTGTAAGGCCTGCCATGTGCGACATGTCGTGAGCTGCAATAACTGCCATTTCGAGACCATGCTAAAAGAAAAGAAGCGGGTAGCTCGCCCTGTCTCCGGCTGGATATTTCTGATGAACTATAGGGGGAAAGTGACCTCAGCCAACATGCAATCGTTCGTGGCAGCGGGAAATAAGACATTCCTTCTTTTTGCCCCTCAGTTCAGTCACTCTGTGAAGAAAGACGGGACCAAATGTGAAGAATGCCACGCTACAGAAACGGTCAAACAAATCCAAAAGAAGGGTATTGACCTTTCCTGGCTTGAGGGAGGAAAGGACCGGAACCTGAAAGGAGTTATCCCTGTCGTTAATGGAGTCCGATACAGGTGCGTGTATCAAAATTATGGAGATGGAAAATGGACGCCGATCTCCAATCCGGCCACCCCGGTGGTGCAGTATGTTGGGTTCGGTTCTCCCTTAACCGAAGAGCAATTAATACGGCTGGAAAAACCTCAAAAAAGTGGGAAATAGGGCCGTAGCGTAAGACGCTCTATAAAGGATTCAGCGCAGCTTACCTCTGGCCATGGAGGCAAATATACCGGCGAAGCAGAGGGCGGAAAAGATGATAAAGGCGGCCTTCACACTTTTCAGAAAAAGCGGATAGCACGGAGGTGTAATCGGTACCCTTCCGATGTGGGCGGCGAAAAGCAGCATGACGACACCCATACTGAGCATCTGTCCGGTCATGCGCATGGTGGCGACAATCCCTGAGGCCACCCCGTAAAACCTCCTTGAAACGGAACTCATGATGGCATTGGTGTTGGGAGATGAGAAGAGGGCAAAACCCAGGCCCAGGAGGGCCAAATCGGCTACAATTAATGACAGGGCCGTTTTTTCGTTTAAAAAAATGAAAAAGGAAAGCCCGATGGCGATCAACGCCATTCCTGTTGAGGCCACCACGCGCGGCTCCATGCGGTCGGAAAGGCGGCCGGCAACCGGTGAAAAAACAGTCATCACAATGGGCTGGGCTACCATAATAAGCCCGGCATTTTGCGGACTCAGCCCCTTGATATACTGGAGGTAAAGGCTCAAAAGGAAGGCTACACCAAAGGTTGCGCTATAGTTAATGAGGGCTGCCAGGTTAGATAAGGTGAAGACCCGGTTAGCCCGGAAAAGATTTATCTCAAGAAGAGGACTCCCTGCCTTCGTCTCCCACTTAAGAAATGTAATGGCCCCAAAGAGACCCATCCCGATAAGCGCCACACCGGAGGCGGAAGACTGGGAAAACCCATACATTACGGCCATAAGTGAAAGACCATAGATTATAGAGCCTATAATATCTAACTTTTCTCCTCTGGCCTCGGCCCATTCTCCCTTTATTTTCCCGATAACAAAAAGAATTACAAGCAGGCCCAGGGGTATATTAGCCAGAAAGATGGCCCTCCAGCCAAAGTGCTCGGTTATGGCCCCGCCAATAAAAGGCCCGAGAGAGAGGCCTAAATAAACAGCAGCAACGTTTATGCCCAGCGCCCTTCCCCTTTCCCCCGCCGGAAACACCGAGGTAAGTATGGCCACTCCCGTGCCGAATATCATGGAACTCCCGATCCCTTGCATGACCCGGGAGGCAATGAGTACCCCGGCAGAAGGCGAAAGTGCGGAGAAAAGACAGGAAAGGGTATAGATCGAGATGCCGGACAAAAAGACCCTTTTTCTCCCGTAGATGTCGGCCACTCTTCCAAAAGGGACCAGAAACATTGCGGCAGACAGGAGAAAAGAGGTGGAAATCCAACTCAACAGGACGGCATCCATGTGAAATTCTCTGCCGATGGAGGGAAGGGCGATATTGACCGAAGAGCCTATAAAAGGGGTAAGAAACGACGCCAAGGTGGCTACAAGTAGGACACAGCCCTTATTTGTGGCATTATGTTCATCATTACAGAAATTTTCGATTCCCACTCCGCATTCCTCACCCTTGGTTTTGTCTCTTGTACCATAATCACAGACAGGCGGTCAATTGGTGTTAATTTTGTCGGTTTTTCTACTATTACTCCGGCAATTAAAAACTTAAATCCCCCCTCACCCCCCTTTGGTAAAGGGGGGTGAGGGGGGATTTGGCGAGTTTATATATTTAATTGCCGGAGTAATAGTAGAAAGGTTAGAAACTTGTATCTATTTAATGTTATAATAGTCTTAACCAGGGCGGAGACCAAGTTATGATTTGCTTGTGGCGAAAGAATGAAAGAGATGGATAGCATCAAGACAAGCTCAGATGCGCAAAATTCCGCGCCTCGTCTGCAACAACCAGCCCGGGAGGCGATGAAAAGCCCTGCCACCGCCGTTCGCTTTTTGATTATTGTAATCGGCTCCATACTCGTATCCGAGACATTGGTAATGTTTTTTCTCGCCCTCCTGCCGCCTTTATCCCCGAATCTGGTTGCTTTTCTGGATGCCGTTTTGCTGGCCATTGTGACCTTTCCGGTGCTTTACCTGGCCCTGTTCCGGCCGCTCGTCCGCCAAATCACGGAGACACAGCAGGCCGAGGAGCGATTCCGCAAGGCCCATGAATTTAGCGAGACCATTATCAAGACCATCCCTTTTGGAATGGATGTCGTGGACGAAGAGGGTCGCATAGTTTACCTAAGTGAGAAACTGGAGGCAGTTCTGGGTAAGGATGCGATTGGCAAGACATGCGCTGCTGTCTATAGGGAGGGCAGGGACACGTGTAAGGATTGTCCGGTGAAACAGGGTATTCACGCAGGAGAAACCCGCTCGGTTGAAGTCGAAGGGATACTGGGTGGAAGGACCTTTCTGATAACCTATACCGGGATGATGCAGAAAAATAAGAAGGTATTCCTGCGGGTTCTTGAAGACATTACCGAGCGCCGGCGCGCCGAGGATGAGCTGCGGGAGAGCGAAGAAAAATATGGTTCGCTGGTCGAAAATTCTCTAACGGGCATATATATCGATCAGGACGGAAAGATTGTATTTGCCAACCAGAGGTTTGGCGAGATATATCGTTATCCGAGAGAGGAGCTGCTGGAAATAGAGAGCTGGAGGCTGGTCCATCCTGAGGACAGGCCCTTGATCAATCAAATAAGACTAAAGAGGCTGGCGGGAGAAGAAGCGCCCCCGGAATATGAGGCCAGGGGCCTTACCAAGGATGGGAAGACCATTTGGATCAACCGGAGAAACACCTGCATAAACTATAAGGGAAGACCGGCTATATTGGGTAACGTTGTGGATGTCACCGAACAAAAGCGAGCAGAAGAACAACTCCGCAAGATAAACGAAGAGCTTAAGAACTTTATCCATATGGTCTCCCATGACCTGAAAACCCCCATAATCTCCATTCAGGGATTTTCCGCCCGGCTGCTCAAGAACTATCAGGAAAAATTAGGGGACAAGGGCCGGAATTATCTTGAGCGGATCAAGTCCAGCGCCTGCCGGATGGAGATGTTGATCTCCGATCTCCTGGCCTTGTCAAAAATTGGCCGGGTGGCCTCTACCTTTGAGAATGTCTCCGCCCTGGATATTGCAACAGAGGTTATCTCAAACCTTCAATACAGAATGAGGGAAAAGGGGATAGAAGTCGTGGTCCCTCCCGGCCTTCCAGTTATCAAGGCTGATCAGGCCAGGCTCTATCAGGTCTTTGAAAACCTGCTGGTTAATGCTGTTAAGTACATGGGTAATACAAAAAGCCCCAGGATCGACATCGGATACGAAGACAGAGGTGACTTTCATCGGTTTTGCGTAAAGGATAACGGCAGCGGGATTGATCCGCAATATCACCGGAAGATATTCGAGATGTTCTACCGGTTAAAAGAGACAAAGGCCGAGGACGGAACCGGGTTGGGACTGGCTATCGTTGACAGGATTGTGCGTGCCCACGGTGGAAGGGTATGGGTGGAGTCTGAAAAAGGCAAGGGGGCCTCTTTCTATTTTGACTTGCCCAAAAAGAAGACGGCGGGTGACCCCCTCTAGTCTCTTCGCTTCACGGCTTGCGCAGCGACCCTTTCGGCACTCGCAGGCGGGGAATACTTGCCCCTTCCAGCCACTAAGGGGCTGGTTTTCCCCTTCCTGCTCGCCCTCGATTCGCCTAAGGCGGACTGCTCCAGCAAGTTTCGCTCAGAAACATAGGGGTTCCCTAAAAATCAGGAAACTCCATAAGTAAATCCCCTTGACCGTTTTGGGGGCTTCGTGCTATTTTCCCTGAAATTTCAGGCTGATATGCTTAACCCCGGGCCTGGGGGATCTGTGGTTAATTTTTTGACAAAACGGATTATTCGGATCAGGAGATATAATTATGCCCTATGCCGTAGGCGTGGATATTGGCGGGACCCATTTTCGTCTGGCTGTAGTTGATGAAACCGGACAATATGGTATTATTAAAAAATTTGCGTCTGAAAGTCACCTGGGGCCGCATAAACTTATTGACCGGGTAGTATCAACCGTCTCCGGGGTAATCGAGGAGGCGCCGGGGACGGTTGCTGGTATCGGAGTAGGTATAGCCGGCGCCGTAGATCATATAAAAGGTATCGTCCGCTTCTCACCTAATTTGCCGGGTTGGGACTACATCCCGCTGGGTGAGATAATGCAAACGCGGCTTGGGCGGCCTGTTCTGGTAGATAACGATGCCGATCTTATCGCTTTTGGGGAAAAGTGGCGGGGCGCCGGCCGTGGATACGAAAATTTTTTGTGTATAACACTGGGCACCGGCGTAGGAGGAGGATTAATACTCCGCAATGAGATATGGCACGGGTGTGGCACGGCCGGCGAGATAGGGCATCTGACCATCGATCGACATGGATCTCGGTGCAACTGTGGTAATTATGGCTGCCTGGAGACCGTGGCCTCGGCCACCGGCCTCATCCGCATGGCACGCGAGGGTCTTGAAGAAGGGGAAAAGGGGTTATTAGCGCAAAGGATCGCTTCTGATCCGGGCGCGCTTTCCGCCCGTCTCATCGCAGATCTGGCCGGGCAGGGAGACCCGTGGGCCTTAGAGCTTTTTGCCGAGTTGGGTAAGGCCCTGGGTGTGGCCATAGCCGGCGTAATGAATCTACTCTGCCTCGAGGCCATCATTATTGGCGGAGGCGTTTCCGATGCCTGGGATCTTTTTATAGGGCCTTTGCGCACGGAGTATGCCCGGCGGGTTATGCCTGGGACAAGGCCGGAGGCGCCTGTTTTCCCTTGGGCATTGAAGGACGCAGCCGGGATTATCGGTGCGGCCGCCACTGTTTTTAATAAAGAGTCAAAATTGATGAACTCGTAAAAGGTTCAACATATCATGCAAAGCCGCCAAGGACGCAAAAAGAATAAAATTTGGAACTCATGAACTCATGAAAAAATCTTTTATTCCTGATTTTTCGCCCCAGCGGATCTGCCTCTGGCACGACCTCAGGCACGACTTGATTTCCAGATTTTCATTTTTACTTCGCGGTCTTTGCGCCTTTGCGTGAGAAATCGACTTTTACCAGTGACTAATGACATTCACTATAGATAACATACGCAACTTCTGCATTATCGCCCACATCGACCATGGCAAATCCACCCTGGCGGACAGGCTGCTGGAATATACGGGCGCAGTCTCCGCCCGGGAAATGGTTTCTCAGTTCCTGGACAAGATGGATCTGGAAAGGGAAAGGGGCATAACCATCAAGGCCCAGACAGTGCGTCTGAATTATCAGGCCAAAGACGGGAAAACCTACATGCTGAACCTGATAGATACACCGGGCCACGTGGATTTTACTTATGAAGTATCCCGTAGCCTCTCAGCCTGTGAGGGGGCCTTATTGGTCGTGGATGCCAGTCAGGGAGTGGAGGCCCAGACCCTGGCCAATGTTTATCTGGCGCTGGATAATAATCTGGAAATTATCCCGGTCTTAAATAAGATTGACCTGCCCAGCGCCGAGCCGGAAAGGGTTAAACGGGAAATAGAAAATATAATCGGCCTCGACTGTCAGGATGCCATCATGGCCAGCGCCAAAGAGGGCATAGGCACCGTCGAGATACTGGAGGCCATTGTAAAACGCGTCCCGCCGCCTGAGGGCGATCCCGCGGCCCCTCTTAAGGCCCTCATCTTTGATTCCTGGTTTGATTCCTACCAAGGCGCAGTCGTTCTCGTCCGGGTGTACGAGGGTACAGTTAAAAAAGGTGATATGATAAAGATCATGGCCACGGAAAAGGTCTATGAGGTGGCCAAGGTCGGTAATTTTATGCCTTTCGCCGGAGAGGTTTCGGAGCTCAAGGCCGGCGAAGTAGGGTTCATCATGGCCGGCATCAAGGGGGTGCGTGATACCAAGATCGGTGATACTATCACCGGGGCCCAGCGGCCGACATCCAGCGCCCTGCCGGGATTCAAAGTAGTCAAGCCCATGGTCTTTTGCGGGCTCTTTCCAACAGATCCCGGCCAATATGACACGCTCCGGGAAGCCATGGAAAGGCTTTGGTTAAACGACTCCTCTTTCAATTACGAGCCGGAGACCTCATTGGCGCTGGGATTCGGTTTTCGATGCGGATTCCTCGGACTTTTACATATGGAGATTGTACAGGAAAGGCTGGAACGCGAATACGGCCTTTCTCTAATCAGCACCGCCCCTTCCGTGGTTTATCGCGTCACAGACAAAAAGGGGCAGGTAAAGATGGTGGACAATCCCAGCAAGTTACCGCCGGCACAGGATATCGAGATCATTGAGGAGCCTTTTATACGGGCGGATATCTATACCCCGGCTGAATACGTAGGAGGGGTGATCACGCTTTGTGAAGGCAAAAGAGGGATTCAAAAGGATCTCAAGTTTATCACTGAAGCCCGGGTGCTGCTTTCTTATGAAATCCCCTTTAGCGAGATGGTGCTTGACTTTTACGACCGGCTGAAGTCCGTAACCAGCGGCTATGCCTCTCTCGATTACACATTTCTGGATTTCAGGCCGTCACCGCTGGTCAAGCTGGATATCCTTATTAATAAGCTCCCGGTGGATGCCCTTTCTACCATTGCCCACAAGGACCGGGCCTACCACCGTGGCAGGCAGTTAGCCGAGAAGCTGAAAGAGGTTATTCCGCGCCAGATGTTTGAGGTCATCATCCAGGCCGCTATAGGCAGCCAAGTCATTGCCCGCGAACGCGTCGTGCCTCTGCGCAAAAATGTTACGGCCAAGTGCTATGGCGGCGACATAACCCGAAAGAGAAAGTTGCTCGAAAAACAAAAAGAAGGTAAAAAGAGGATGAAACAGGTCGGCCAGGTGGAAATTCCGCAGGAGGCGTTTCTGTCTGTGTTGAAGGTGTAAAATAGAGAAGCTTTCAGCTATGTAGGGTGGGCTCCGCCCACCAAAACTACGCTACGCCGCCAATGATGGTGGGCAAAGCCCACCCTACGTCTGAAAGCTGATTGCTGAGTGCTGACGGCTAATTTACAAGGAGGATTCGTTTGCAGAAGGTAAAAAACGACACTAAAAAAGATTGGAAGGCCATGACCAGGGAATACGTTGAGGCTATTGTTATTGCCTTTGTCCTGGCCATGTTAATCCGGACGTTTGTAGTACAGGCATTCAAGATACCTTCCGGCTCCATGAAACCCAATCTCCTCATAGGAGACCATATATTGGTGAACAAGTTTATCTATGGGATAAAGAACCCGTTCACCGGAAGCACTCTTATCCCGCTGGAGAAGCCGGAGCGAGGCGATGTGGTGGTTTTTATCTACCCGGTTGATCGCGACAAGGACTTTATAAAGCGGGTCGTTGGGACGGAGGGCGATTGCGTCCAGATTATAAACAAAAAGGTTCATATAAATGGACAGCCCATGCCGGATAACTATACCATGCACACCGACGGCGACGTGCTGTCCTCCGCCATAGGCGGACCACGCGATAACTTTGGCCCTTATATCGTCCCTTCCAATTCTATCTTCGTTATGGGAGATAATCGGGATCAGAGCTATGACAGCAGGTTTTGGGGGCCTGTTAACCTGAAGGATGTCAAGGGAAAGGCATTTATCGTTTACTGGTCGTGGGATAGTGAAAACTTCGGTGTCCGCTGGAAGCGCTTTGGAAAAACCATACACTAAGTTATTAGCAATCAACGATTAGCCGTCAGCAGTCAGCGGGATGAGAAATCTTTCTATTTTTAGCTGAATGCTGATAGCCATAAAAGGAGGACAAAATGGCAGGTATCAACAAAGTTATCCTGGTAGGTAATCTTGGGGCCGATCCCGAGGTGCGTTATACGCCGGGGGGTTTGGCAGTGACTAACTTCCGCCTGGCCACCACAGAAAATCGCACCAATAAGGAAGGACAGCGGGAACAACGCACTGAGTGGCACAGAATTGTAGCTTATGGGAGGCTGGCGGAGATATGTGGGGAATACCTGGCTAAAGGGAAACAGGTCTATATCGAAGGCCGCCTGCAGACACGTTCCTGGGATGATAAAGACGGCAACAAGAGATGGGCTACTGAGATTATAGCCGGCAATATGCAGATGCTCGGCCCGGCCGGACGTCAGCCCGGATCAGGTGAGGGAACGACGGCCACGCCCTCGGCGGATTTAACGACAGATACTGGACCTGAACTCGGCCCGGGGCCGGATGACGATATACCATTTTAAGAAGTTACAAAAGTTGCAAAAGTTAAAAGTTTGTAACACCTTAGCTGTTTGAAAAGAGCTAGTCGTCCAGAAAATAGCGCTTCAAAAATCCCCCTTAATCCCCCTTTTTCAAAGGGGGAAGTGTTCCCCCTCCCTTTGGAAAAGGGAGGTTGGGAGGGATTTTAAAATACTTTTTCAAACAGCTAAGCTGGTACCAAATCTCAAATTTGAAGTTTTAGGTGATAAGGGCTACTTATCGACCTGCAGTTCTCTGAGGAGTCGTTTGAACTCTTCGGTTTCTTTGTAGCCTAATACGGCATTTTGATACTCTATCCAGTGCCGCCAGATATCCATCCATTTTTCATTGTACCAGTAATAAGAAGGAGTTCCCTGCCCGAGCTGGCGTTTTATATATTCCTCATATTCTTCCTGGCAATTCGAGCAGAAGCGGAAGGGGATACTGATATCCCGATTCACCGCTTCCGGCAGATCCATTTGTACACCACATTTGGCGCACTTAAGCATGCATTGGGTACATTCGATGAACTTTTTGAGCAAAGAGACCTTTTTTATCCTCTCTATCTCATCCTTTTTCTTCTTCTCATGTTTTAATCTTTCCTCTATATCGATTATGTCCGCCATGTTATTAATCTCCCTCCCTGCCATATCTACAGGCGACGTCACTGGTCACAGGAAGAAGTCATTGGTCAATAGTCACTTGTCACTGGTAAAAGGGACGATCTCCCCGCTTAACCAATGACTAATGACTAATGACATTCACTCCAACCCATCACTCATTAATTAGCCGAACGGGTTTCGGGTTAAAAAAACTCGTAACCCGCAACTCGCAACTCATTGCTCCTCCTCTATATCTGTCGGTTCACCATTAAGGTTAAATATCCGGCGGGCAAAATCAAGATAGATATCCTTATGCTCGCGGCCGCTTTTCCCTTTGAGATAGGTGATAGGATCGTGGAGCATTTTGTTGATGATAGAAGCGGTCAGGACATGAACAGCCTGTTCCTGTTCCGGGGTCAGGGGACCCATATTGGAGAGGGTCTTCCGGCACTCTTTGAGCCTGATCTGCTCTGCCTTTTCACGTAAGGATACTATTATGGGTGTAATATCCAGCGTCTGGAGCCAATGCCTAAATTTAATGACCTCTTCTTCGACAATCCTTTCAGCCCGCAGGGCTTCCTTTTGCCTTTCGGCCTTATTCAGCTCTATGATTCCCTTCAAGTCGTCTATATCATAGAGATAAACATTATCTATCTCATTGGTGCGCGGGTCAATATCCCTGGGAACGGCAATATCAATAAGGAACAACGGCCGGTTCTTACGGGCCCGCATGACGCTCTTTACATTATCATAATTAATTACCAGCCCCGGCGCGCCGGTGGAGCTTATTATGATGTCCACATTTGACAGTTGGTCATATACCTCATCCAGGGAAATGGCCCGGCCCTTAAACTTTTGCGCCAGCTCTATAGCCCGCTCCAGGGTCCGGTTGGCCACCACGATCTCTGCCACGCCATTGGAAATAAGGTGCTCAGAGGCCAGTTCGGCCATCTCGCCGGCTCCGATCAACATGGCCCGTTTCCCTTTCAAATCCGCAAATATCTTCCGGGCCAGTTCGACCGCCGCAAAGCTTATCGAAACGGCATGGCTGCAAATGCCGGTCTCGGTGCGCACACGCTTAGCCACAGAAAAGGTCTTGTGCAGGAGGCGGTTGAGTATGACGCCGGAGGTCTTCTGGTCTGTGGCCTGGCGGTAGGCGTCTTTGATCTGGCCAAGTATCTGTGGTTCGCCTAAAACCATGGAATCCAGGCTGGCCGCTACCCGGAACAAATGCTTGGCGGCCTCTTCTTCATGATAAATGTACAGGCAGCGTTCGAAGTCGCCGAGGGAGATGCCGTTTGACTCGGTAAAGACCTTTTTTATCTCCATTTCCGCATTCGCCGGATCAGGGGTGGTTATCAGGACTTCTACACGGTTGCATGTGGAAAGAAATATGAATTCCCTGATGAATGGCATCCTGCGTATCAGGGTAAAAGGCAGTTCCCGGTCGCCGCCGAAAGTCAGGCGTTCCCTGATCTCAACCGGCGCTGTCTCATGATTGAGACCGATCAGAACTATACTCAGATTAAACGCCCCATCCGGCATAAGTATGTAATCCTTTGAGCAGCAGCGAAACCCCGAGGAATGTAAAAAGCAATGCCCCCAGGCCGATGATGGCCATGATGGCCGCCCGTCTCCCCCGCCAGCCTACGGTCAGGCGTTCATGAAGAAGGGCCGCATAAAAAAGCCAGGTGACGAGAGACCATGTTTCCTTGGGATCCCACTGCCAATGCGCACCCCAGGCCTGCTCGGCCCAGAGCGAGCCGGTTAGTATGCCCACGGTCAGAAGCGGAAACCCGATGGTCAGGCAGCGGTAATTTATGGCATCCAGAACCTCCAAAGAGGGTAGGCGCTGATAAAAGGCCCCGAGCTTCTTTTTCTTGATCTGGCGTTCCTGAATCAAATACATGATACCGGCACAGGCAGCCACGGCCAGAATTCCGTAGGCAAAAAAATAAACCGTAGCATGAACAGGCAGCCAATAACTTTTGAGCACCGGGGGTAAGGCTATTATTTTCTTGGGAAGGGTGGAAGAGGCGATCATGGAAAGAGCGGCTATCGGCGCAGCAAAGGCGCCCAGATTCTTCACCTTGTACCGCTGGTGAATGTAGAGGTAACTGCCTACCAGCGCCCAGGCAAAAAACGAGAGAGACTCGTGCAGGTTCGTTACCGGGGCGTAACCCGCTTCATAATAGCGGACTACGATGGTGGCGGTATGGAGAAAGAAGCCGGCGATGGCCACGCCCATGGCTACCCGGGCGGCCGGCCTTTGTTGAGAGATTATATAGACCAGGTAACCTGCCGTAGCCGCCAGGTATAACAATAAGGTCAGTTTAAAAAGGATGACGTTCATTTTTCTTAGCTTTTAGCTTTTAGCTCTACCTTAAGGTTTGCCAGTTCGAATTCCGGCCCCAGGACTTCTTGCAAAAAGCGGTCAATGCGTACCAGGTCACCGTCCCGAATCCAGTCCAGGATCTCTGAATAGACCATCCGGTTGAAAATGGCCTCGTTTTCAGACTGCGGCCGGCCCATAGCCAGCACCCTGGGCCTGATGGCCCCCATAAGCCTGAGAAAATCGGCATATTCCCGGCCATAGGCATCTTCCAGCTCCCGGCGCAGTTTTTTCGCCAGGGCCGGGCTTTTGCCCGCGGTGGAGATGGCAATCAAGAGATCGCCTCTTGCCACCATAGAAGGAACTATGAAATTACACAGGTTCGGCTTGTCCACAATATTACAGAGGATATTTTTCTCCTGTGCCGCGCTGCTGACTGCTGTATTAATGACCGGGTCGTCTGTGCAGGCCACCACTAAAAACACCCCGTTCAAGTCTCCAGTCTGATAGCCCCGTGCCGTATGTGTTATTCTCTTTTCTCCGGCCAATCCCTGGAGATAAGGAGTAAGTTCCGGACTTATGACCCTGACCATGGCGCCGCATGAGAGCAGGGTCTCGACCTTCCTTTCCGCAACCTTACCGCCGCCGATTACCAGGCATTGTTTATCCTTAATATCCAGGTTTATGGGATAATACCGCAAATGTTCACCGCCCATTTCTTAGTCAAAGTCTGACTTAAGCTAGTAATGTAACAATAATCGGAAGCTTAGGCAAGATTTTTCCCTCACCGCAAAGAGGCAGAGGACACAAGAGAGGAAAATTCGAAACTCGAAGCACGAAATCCTAAACAATACCAAATGACCAAAATCCAAAATTCTAAACAATTATGTTTCGGTCATTTGAGCATTTTGATTTCGGATTTGTTTCGGATTTCGATATTAGGATTTCGGATTTATAGCTTTGCGCCTTTGCGGTGAATCTGACTTACTTGTCTTTTTTGCGGGCATAGTCAAGCAGGTAGACAAGACCCAGCAGGGCTGCGGTCATCCCCACTACAGCCCAGGGGCCTTTTCGCAGGAAGGAAAAAAGGCGTGAAAAGACGATGGCGAAGATACCGGACAGTATCAATCGCATGAGAAGTATCCTTAACTTAGATGCATCCATAATTATTAGCGTTTAGCGCATAGCGAGTAGTCATGTAGGGTGGGCTCCGCCCACCGAAACCACGCGGCGTCGCCAATGATGGTGGGCAAAGCCCACCCTACGTCTGCGACCATAAAAATAAGTAAAGGGATGCCCCGGAAAGGGCATCCCTTTACCCAATAACTTCCGACGCCGATTTAGAATACCTTTTCTACTACCGGCACGACCTGTTTCTTACGGGACATAAGGCCGGGGATATATACTGAAGCGCCCTCTACCTTAGTATTAAAGGCCTTTTCAATCTTGGCCTTATCGCCTGCAAAATACAGCTCGGAGCCTTCCTTTATGATATCCGTGGCGACAAAGATGACCATCTCATAGCCCTCTTTGGCCTTCAGATCGTTCAGGAATTTCGTGACCTCGGAGGCGCGGTTGTAAACATCGGTCAGATCCACGACCTCGGTCTGGCCGATGCCGACTTTTTTACCGGCAAAATCAAAATTCTTATAGTCGGCAAAGATAACGTCTTTAATCGACTTATCCGCTATATTGGCCTTGGCCTTCTTTACATCAATGCCAAACTTCGTCATGTCGTCGATACCGGCTATCTTGGCCAGTACGGCAGCCACGTCCTTGTCTTCCTGGGTGGTAGTGGGCGACTTAAAGACTACGGTATCGGAAAGGAGCGCACCCAGCAGGATACCGGCCAAAGCCTTATCCTTGGCCACAACATCCTTGTATTTCTTGGCCAGAATGGTGGCCGTGCTGCCTACCGGCTCTACCAGGATGGCAATAGGGTTGGGATTGGAAAAATTCATTTTGTGATGATCGATAATCTCAATGATTTCCGCTTTAGCGACGTCATCCGGAGACTGGCTGGCCTCGTTATGGTCCACCAACACAAGCTTCTTGCCCTCGGCGCTGCCCAGTTCCCCCGGCACAGGCACACCGAACGTCTTGAGCACAAATGCGGTCTCCTCGTTGATCGGCCCCAGGGTGGCCGGGGTATAGCCCTTTATCTTGGCGTAAGCGATTGCCGAACATACCGTATCCGTATCCGGACTCTTATGACCTATTACGTATACATCTGCCATCTTCTTCTGTCCTCCATATTATTTAGTTTATTTTTTACGTCTTCGAAAAGACAACAATTGAAGGACAATCATAATAGTTAGGCGGTATCTTTGTCAAGGATAAAATGAAGCGCTATTCACTTTCGTTTTAATGGTCTTACCGGAAGATGTCGCTCCGTATTTTGAGATTTCGTAACAGGTTATCTGTTTGAAAAGGTATTCTTAAATCCCTCCCGACCCCCCTTTTCCAAAGGGAGGCGAAACACCTCCCCCTTTGAAAAAGGGGGCATTTACATCCCCCTCTTTGGAAAAGAAGGGTCAGGGGAGATTTTAAAAATCTTATTTTGGACAGATGTTACGAGATTTGAAATTTCAGATTTGAGATTTTAAAGAAATAAGGCTATCATACAACAAATGGACATCTCTGCCCTTGCCAAATTCTTTATAGCCAGCTTCGTCTCCATCTTTGTCATCGTTAATCCCCTGGCCAACATATCTATCTTCATTACCATGACGGAGGGAGATCCCCCGGAAAAACGCCGGGCTACGGCCTTTAAGGCCTGCGCGACCTGTTTCGTTGTCCTGGCTGCCTTTACCTTCGGGGGGCACCATATCCTCCGTTTTTTCGGCGTAACCGTTCCGGCCTTCCGCATAGCCGGCGGCATCATCCTCTTTATGGTGGCAATTCAGATGCTCCAGGTCAAACCCGCCCGCATCCGCATCAGCCCGGAAGAGGAGGAAGAAGGCGTGGAAAAGGAAGATATCGCGGTCGTCCCTCTGGCCATCCCCATGCTGAGCGGCCCCGGGGCCATCACTACGGTTATTGTGCTCGGCAGCGAGCACGAAGGCTGGACGCCCAAGCTTCTTATAATACTATCCAGTCTGCTGACCAGTCTTATATCTTATGTTATCTTTTCCCGGTCGGTTTCCATGGCGCGGGTGCTGGGCAGGTCCGGGGTAAATATCCTGACCCGGGTCATGGGACTTATCCTGGCCGTCATTGCCGTAGAGATAGTAGTCAGCGGGATTCGGGGTATGTTCCCGCGCCTGTTTTCCTGAAATAGTTGCCTACGTGAGAAAGTCTATGTATGAATGGTTGTCGGGTAGCCAGACCGGCTAAGCGCTGGCTACCCGACACTCGGTTGGGACGAAATTTCTTAATGGTCTATTCTCCCGGCAAGCGCTCCAAACTGGTTGGTTTGCCTGCGGCTTGCCGCGCTGCGTTCCAGTCCTCGCGGGTGCGCGCCGCCTCTTCACCCGGCAGACTGCTCAGTATCTCAAAATAATCCAATTTGTACTTGTCCGCGACCACCACCGCTTCCGGGTTGCACCTGACGGCATAGACCGTTTGCACGGACTGGTGATCAAAGTCGCGCCATATCTGCTTATCCTTCAATAGCGTGTACTCGTGACCCTCGATCGCCTTGATCACCCCGGGTGAATCAAAGCCCTTGGCCCTCTCCGCAGCTCCCTTGTATTCGTATAGAATTGTATAGGCCGAAGCGCCCGAAGTGCTGGGATAACGGCCGTATTTAGCGGCAAACTTCTCTACAAACTCTTTTCCCCTTTGGTAATTGTGCTTGTATGGAATCTTCCAGGTCCAGGGAACAGATCCAATCACGCCCTCCATGACCTTGGGACCGCCGGCCTCGGCCATGCCCAGGGTGAGATTCGGGACTACTATCTGGCAATCCTTTTTCAGTCCCATGGTTGTCGCAATCTGGATGGCTGAGGACATGTCCCGGCCAAAAAGGACCAATACCAGGACATCGGGCTTTATCATCCGGGCGATGTTGAGGGCCTTGGTAAAATGCTCCAGTGTGGCCCCTGGAAACGGGATCTTCACCCCTTTGTGCACCGATGTATCCTCGGTGCCGCTGAGTTTTCTCACAGAGGCCTCAGTAGTCCAACCCCAGGTGTAATCAGCGGTAATGTAAAAATATTTCTTTCCCGCAAAATTTTCCTTTAAGTATTTGGATATGGCCTTGGCCCCCATCCACGCGTCGTAGCACTCGCGGAAGGTATGGCGATGCCCTTCTTCGCACGTAGTCTCATTGGAATAGGTGAGGGTCCCGAAGAATGGGATGCCTTTTTCCTGGCAGACCTTGGCCGCGGCTATGGCTACAGCGCTTGAAGACCCACCGAATACCATCTTCACGCCTTCTTGGTCGATCAACTCGGTAACGTTTTTGGTGGTGATATCCGATTTTGACATGGAGTCGCGTTTTATAAGCTCTATCTGCTTTCCCAGGATGCCCCCGGCTGCATTAATCTCCTCCGCAGCGAGTTCCGCGGCACGTAACTGATCCAGACCCTCAATCGCATACGGCCCGCTTACAGGATAGTTCAAACCAATCTTCACCGCATCGGCCCCGGCCAGGGAAACAGACAGGGTGTTGGCCAGAAACAGCCCGGTGATCGAGGAGATCATCAGAACCCGGCCTAATCGTTTAAAAATTCCTTTAAACATTACTTCCTCCTTAGTCTCATTTTAATGAAGCTCCCCGCCGCAAGCAGCGGGGTATCTATCTAAGGGTTTAACATTTCTATCGCAGCAAGCTGCGGGGAATTAGACCCGAATGAGATTAAACAATCATGCGCCGGAATTCAGCTTGCGTATGCCGGGCAATTTATTAACAAATGATGCCCTGGGAGAATCGTCCGGCTCTTCGCCCCCCTCCATGCTCTTTATATTCTTTCCACCAACCAATTCGGACAGTTGATCTACATAATCTTGCAGGGTATGGGCCTGGGCGTTCAATTCTTCGGAGGCAGAAGCGGTCTCCTCGGCATTGGCCGCATTCTTTTGCACTACCTGGTCCATTTGACCCAAGGCATTGCTTATCTGGTCCATTCCCTGGCTTTGCTCGCGGGAGGCGGCCGCTATCTCTGCCACCAGATTAGCGACCTTTTTGGCGCTGGCAGCCACTTCCCGGAAGTCAGCTTCCGTACCGCTGACCAGGCCGGAACCCTCTGCTATCTTTTGAATCACATCTTCAATCAGGTTGCTGGTATTCTTTGCCGCTTCGGCCGCCCGCTTAGCCAGATTCCTTACCTCCTCCGCCACTACGGCAAATCCCATACCGGCCTCGCCGGCCCGCGCCGCCTCGACTGCGGCATTGAGCGCCAGGAGGTTGGTCTGAAAAGCGATGCCATCGATGGTCTTGATAATTTTACCGATTTCCTCACCTGCAGCAGAAATGTTGTGCATAGAAGTACTCATCTGGGACATGGAACTATTGGCCTTTTCTACGACCTGCTTTGACTCTTCCATGAGCATGTTGGCCTGTTGGGCATTGTCCGCATTTTGCTTGGTCATGCTCGTTATCTCTTCGAGAGAGGCCGAGGTCTGTTCCAGGGCTGCGGCCTGTTCCGAGGCCCCTTCGGCCAGTTGTTGCGAGGCCCCGGAGACCTCTCCGGCGGCAGAGGAAACCTGTCCCGAAGAATCGTTCAATCCGGAAATAACCCTTTCTAAATAGGTATTAATGGACCGGCTGATCCAGCCGCCCACAATAATGCCAAAAGCTATGGAGATGATACCGGCAATGGCCAAGGCCGTAGTGGTCATGGCTGCCACCTTTTCCACGGCCTCCACCGCCTTCTCCTGGCCGGCTTCAGCCGAGCGCGTCTTCTCGGCGCTGGCCTGGCCAATCCTTTCAATCAACTTTTTCGCTTCGCTGAATATCTGGGCAGAACGGGCCTGGGTGGCCAGATTCTTTAAGATCTGATCCAGGATGCCGTCTTTGCTCAACAATAACCCCCGCATGCCGGCAAAAGCCGATTCAACATTCTTTACCGTTGCCGCCTGAGCCCCGGCCCTTATGGAACCAAGGCCGTTTCTAATACCGCCCAGCTCTCTCGCCACTGCCGCAAACTGTCCCTCCAGCCTGGTCCTCAGATTGCCTGCCTCGTCAGCAGAACCGGCCAGCATAATCTGTTTGGAGGTACTTTCTATGGTTCGGGCCAGAATGGCTATATTTGCGCTGGCACCTGATATCTGCCCTACCGAGGTAACCAGACGAATGGAGTTGCCCATCTTCTGGTTTTCCTGGGGAACAACCAGATCTAATTTATCTATTTCGCCGGCAAGTTTGTTGCCGAGCCCCTCAATTTTCTTTGTCATCTCTCCGCTTTTTTTCTCATACGCCTGGCTGAGCGCATCAGACGTTGGATCAGCGATTATGCTGGCTCGGGTGGCGAGGAGTCCGGCATCCCCTGAAAATCCCTTTTCTATTTCCTCAACGAATTCCTTTATCTGACCGGCCAATCCACCCTTTCCAATGGCCATTTCCATGCCGTCTGCCTCAGCCCGCATCCTATCCACCTCAGCCCGCATCTTATCTTTAAGCGGGTTCAGCTTGAAGCGATTGAATATCATATCTACCTGCATAATCAATGTCTTGACGCTGCTTAACCTTTCTTGAATTACCAGCATTCGCTTAATGAGGGTATTGGCCTTCAGGCTCGCCTCTTTGGATTTTTCAACCGAGGCATAACTATCCTTTTGCATTCTTTGCATGGCGGCATCGAGCCTTCCGACCTCCCCGACCACCCCGGCAATGCCCGACCGGAGCTGCTCATTGGCCGCGGCCACCTTATTCATACATTGCAGCCTTTCTTCGCCCATAATAGTCAATTGTTTATAGGCTTTTTCTATGTCCTCGACCACCTTCTCATCGATACCCGCCTTTAATTTGGTCAGACCTTGAACTGTGGCATTGACCTGGGATAATGCCTTATCCGTATCCTTACGAATCGCGGCAAGTTCCGCTGCTGAAGTAGTCAGGGCCATCTGCGTAAAGTTGGCCGCCACCTTTTCAAACCCCTGCTGGAGATTGACCATCTTTACCTGGAGGGGTGACGACTCCCGGGTCAGATAGTAGATTTTGCCGCTTACCATGCGCACGGCAAAAAAGCCCACCGTACCCACCCCGGCCACGGCCACGAGGAGCAGGGCTACCAAGAGGAAAAGCTTTCTTTTAATGGTCATTTTTGTCTCCTATAAGAGAGTCACCGGTCATTGGTCACTGGTCAATGGAATTAATGACCAATGACTAGGTCATAATAAATGACTCCAAATTTCTTCCATAAGGCCATCGATGTTTTTAAATATCTCCCTATCTGAAAATCTGAGAACCTTAATCCCCATCTTTGTGAGAACATCATCTCGTATGCTGTCTTTTTCTTTTCCGATTTCAGAATAATGTTGACTGCCATCAAGCTCTATCACCAGATGTGCCTTGGGACAGTAAAAATCGACAATGTACTTTCCGATAGTCTTTTGCCGATAAAATTGATACCCTTTCAACTGCTTCCGTCTCAGTTTCGACCAAAGCAGATTTTTCGCAGCCGTCATATGTTTCCTCAGCTGTTGGGATAACGGCTTTAGCTGTTTATCATAAGGAAGCATTTGTTCATAAAATCCCCCCAGCCCCCCTTTTCCAAAGGGGGTTACTTTATCCCCCTCTTTGTAAAAGAAGGGTCAGGGGAGATTTTATGAATGACCAGTGACCAATGACTATTGACTATTTAGACACCTTGGCCACCGGCTTGGCCTTTCCACCACCCACCTGGGTCATATAGACCTTGTTTAATCCCTGATGGTTATCCTTGCTGAAAGATACACTCATACCGCCGATGTCCGTATTGGACATAGACTCAATAGTGTCGATCAATCCTTCCCGGGTAAGGGCCGCGCCGGCCTTTTCTAAAGCTGTAGTAAGCACCCGGGCGGTTACATACCCTTCTAATCTGACATAGGAGGGCGCCTCATTGGGGAAGGACTTTTTAAGCGCTGCCTGGAAATCCCGGACTACGGGTATAGAGGTGTCATCCGGTGAAGGGACTACCTGGGAGATAATGATCCCATTGGCCGCATCGCCTGACTCCTTTATCAGATTCTCGGTGCCGACAAACGAAATGGTAGCCAGAACCGGATTAAACCCGGCGGCCTTGGCCTCTTTCACAAAGGCTGCGATCGGTTTATAGGGGCCGACCATAACCACCGCCCCCGGCTTTGCCGCCATTACGGCGGCCAGGCCTCCCTTGACCGCTTCGGTATTGCGGGCAAAAGTCCCCGTACCAGCCAATTTCAACCCGCGTTTTTTAAGGGCCTTTTCCGTCCCGCTCAGACCGGCCAGCCCGAAGGCGTCATCCTGGTAAAATACCGCTATGTCCTTTATTCCCAGGTCGCTGGTTATCCTCTCCACCAGGGCCTCGGTCTCATCGTCATAAGAGGCCCGGATATTAATGATATACCGCGAGACCGGGTTCCGGAGTAGTCCGGCCCCGGTAAAGAGTCCCACCAGGGGGACCTTCATCTCCTGTACGATAGGCAGGGCGGCCTTGCCGGTCGGCGTCCCCACATAGCCGGCCAGGGCAAAGACCTTTTCGTTTTCGATCATGTTAAGGGTGCAGTCCACGGTCTTGTCCGGTTCATAACCGTCGTTGCCGGCTATAAACTTTATCTTGCGTCCATTGATGCCGCCTTTGGCATTGACCTCATCCAGACAAGCCTTCATACCCACGTTCATGCCCGTCCCCAGCCCGGCTGCCGGGCCTTCCAGGGCCGCACACTGTCCAATGACCACCTCGCTGTCTGTCACCCCATCCTCGGCCCAGGCCGCCGGTATGACGAAAGCTATACCGGCTAACACGGCCGCTACAAACCAGAATTTGTACCCCCAAAACCTCCTGATACTTTTCTTCATGCCTGTAAACCTCCCTGTTTTTAGTTTTTAGCCATGTAGGGTGGGCTTTGCCCACCGAAACCGCCCTGTGCCGCCAATGATGGTGGGCAAAGCCCACCCTACGCCTGCTAATAGTGCTGTGTTTACTTGTATCGGGGGAAAATAAAAAAATCTTAAACAAAAAAATAATCGTGAAAAGATTCACGCCAGAACCCCTTTCACCGCCAAGGCGCAAAGAACGCAAAAAAGAATAAAATTTGGAACTCAAGAACTCATGAAAAAACTTTTATTCCTGATTTTTTGATTCCCAGATTTCTATTTTTTCTCTGCGTTCCCTGCGTGCTCTGCGGTGAAACATTGACAATTTTCTCCCTTTCCCCTATCATGCCATACTATGGATAAAAATAGAGTAGAAGAAATATGCAAGGCAAATCATATTGAACTTCTGATCCTTTTCGGATCACGGGCTAAAACGCGGCCGCATCCCGGCAGCGATTTTGATCTGGCCATTAAGCCCTGCCGGGAACAGGCGGTTGATAAGCTCGGCCTTATATACAAGCTTGGAGAACTATTGAATAGCGACGATATAGACCTAGTGATCCTTACGCCGGATACAGATCCTGTGCTCCTCCGGGGGATTTTTACGGAAGGCCGATGCCTGTATGAAGACGCCGCCGGCCTCTTTGAAAAGGAGAAGCTTAGGGCCTGGAAAATGTATCTGGATACCGAAAGGTTTCGAAAATATCGGCGTGAATACGTGAAAAGATTTATAAGAAAGGTCAAGGATGTCGCCCGAAGTCTTGAGTAAAAAGCTGGCCTCAATGTCGCAATACTTAGATGACCTGCTGCCTTATAAGGACGTGACTTTTGAGACCTTTATGGACAGGCATTACGAAATCGAACGCATACTTGAGCTGCTGATAATGACGGCCAGTGATATCATATTCTATCTGCTTTCCATCAGAGGGGAACCGGCCCCTGTATCATACCGAACGGCCTTTCTAAGGGCCGGAGAAATCGGGATAATCAGTGAAAAGTTGAGCAAAGGCCTCGCCTTGGGGGCTGGGCTCAGAAATATTCTGGCCCACGAATATGAAGAGATCGACTACAACACCCTCTATAAAAGCATCCCCACCGCCATTAAGGACCTTTCTGCATTTATAGAGGAGATTTCCAAAGGCATTTAGCTACGTAGGGTGGGCAAAGCCCACCAAAACTACGCTACGCCGCCGATGATGGTGGGCTCAGCCCACCCTACGTCTGATACCAAAAATGAGGCTCTCTTTGCGTTCTTTGCGCCTTTGCGTGAGACAAGCCATGTGGCGGTTTGGTGATTGTATTGTGTCCTTTAAGCCACAGGGGATGGGAAGCTGAAAGCTCAAAGCTGAAAGCTGAAAGCTCAAAAATATGAATAATTTCACAGTGTTCGCTACCCGCTATACGCTATACGCTGATATGGCATGAGCATTGCTTAGTTATGGTCAATGGTCACTAGTCATTGGTTTTTAATATCTTTCTATTGACCAGTGACAAGTGACCAATGACTAAATGAAAGGAGGTGAAGGTTAGTCAGTAGTCAGGAGACAGAAGTCAGAATTCAGTAGGGTGGGCTTTGCCCACCAAAACTAATCGGGCGAGACGCCCGGCCTGTGTTAGTCAGTCAATAATCAGAAGACAGAAGTCAGAAGACAGAAGTCAGAAGTAAAATCAAAAAAGAAACCTTTCGCCACAACGACACGGAGACACGGAGGAAAATATTTTTAAAATTATTTTTTTGCGCTCTTTGCGTCTTTGCGGTGAACAAAAAACGGATAAAGGAGAAAGGAAAGATATGAAGAAAGGTCTAATTATTATAGCTGCTGCCTTGTTTGTGGCCGCTATGGTGCTCCCGGCTATGGCCGTGGATATGAGCATCAGCGGTTACTACCGGGTGCGCGGCTTCTATCAGAGCAATGCTGACAGTGGCGCTGTTACTCCCTGGGATGCAGGCGCTGAGTATACTGGTCAGGCTGACGACCCGGAGGCTTGGTGGGACCACATGCTTCAGTTGAACCCGGTCTTTAAGGTGGCCGACAACCTGAAGCTGGTGACCCGCGTCTCCATGTTCAACAACCAGATGTGGGGAAGCACCAATACTTCCGGCGCTGTGGCAGACAACGATCTTACTCCGTCGACTTTTAATACTGCCGCGGACAACCTCATCTTCAACCGTGCCTACATCGAGTGGGCCACCCCCAAGGGTACATTGAAGGTCGGTCGCATGGCCGGTAACTACACATTCTTCCTGCCCTTCGGGAACACCGAGCTGGATGCCGACCGCATCGTCTATGTGTCACCGAATTATAGCGGCTTCAACATGGTCCTCGGCCATGAGAAACGGGTAGAAGGCAGTGTTACCACGAATGAAGCGGATAAGGATCATGACCGTTATTTCGCCATCCTGCAGTATGCCTGCCCCGGCCTGTACGTCGGCTATGCCCCGGACTGGTACCGTGACCGGCAATCTGACGCTACTGCAAGGATTGACAAGATCAACCACAATTTCTGTCTGAAGTTGAACGACCCCACGAACACCTACTTCTTCGAGGGCGAACTCCAGTACCGGGCCGGTGAATATGATTCCGATAGCGGCACGGATTATGACTACGATGGTCTGGGCTACTATGCCGCGGCCGGCATGAGGAAAGGCCCGCTCACAGTTGCATTAGCCACGGCCTTCTGCTCGGGCGATGATAACAGCGCTGCTACTACTGACGACGAGCGGGGCACGCCCTTCGGCCTGGATTTCATGCCGCTCTACATCGCGACCGGTCCGTACAGCAATATCCTGACCAGCCAGACCGGCAGCTACGGTACCGCTATGACGGCGCTTGATGCTGGCGTACAAAATACCGGCGCTCAGGTCTATCTGATCTCCGGCGACTATGTGGTCAACCCGGAGTTGGCCGTGCACGGCGCTCTGGGTGTGGCTTATGCGGACAAGACCACTGCCGGCGTCGATGATGAATTCGGCAAGGAGTTGGACCTGGGTCTGAAGTACCAGCTCATGAGCAACCTGGCCTATGAGCTGCACGTGGGCTACCTGTGGACCGGCGACTTCTTTAAGGTCGGTTCGGCTACGGTCAGGACTGATGACGTCTATCAGATCGACCACAGCCTGACACTGAGCTTCTAGGAAGAAGACAGAAAACAGGAGTAAGAAGTAAAAGAAAAGATTGACTGACTGACATTTTGCAGGCCGGGCATCTGGCCTGGTTAGTAAATAAAAAACCGGCCCTGGATTAACTCCAGGGCCGGTTTTTTTGTTCACCGCTTATTCACCGCAAAGGCGTGCCTCTTATTATCCCCCCTTTAGTAAAGGGGGGCGAAGGGGGATTTGAAAGTAGGGTGGGCTCCGCCCACCGAAACCACGCTGCGCCGCCAATGATGGTGGGCCATGCCCACCCTACGGCTGCTTGATACGGGGTCAAGCACGGAATGACGGATAAAAGATATAGCAAGTCCTTTACAGCTTAACCCTAGAACCGCAGGTGCCGAAAAGTAACACAACAGAATGACACATTTCTGTTGTCATCCGCATTTGTTTTGTGATAAGAGGCGGGCACAGGAAAGGAGGTGGGGGTTAAGAATACAGTAGTCAGAAGACAGAATACAGAAGTCAGAAGCAAAGTACAGAGCCACAGGGAAATTTTTAAAAAATTATTTTTTCTCTGCGTTCTCTGTGTACTCTGTGGCAAAAAAACAAACGGATAAAGGAGAAGGGAAAGATATGAAGAAAGGTCTAATAATTATAGCTGCTGCCCTGTTCGTGGCCGTTATGGCGCTGCCGGCTATGGCCGTGGAGGTAAGCATCAGCGGTTACTACCAGGTGCGGGGGTTCTATCAGAGCAATGCTAATCAGGGTATGGTTACGCCGTGGGATGGGTCATCCGTACCAGCCGCTGTTGATAATTCTTCGCCGGCGGATGCTGATTACACTGATCCAGGCGATTTTCCCGGCACATACGGCAGCCCGGAGGCCTGGTGGGATCATTTCCTGTGTCTGGAGCCGGTATTCACGATAACCGACAACCTGAAACTCCATGCCGCCATCGGCGTCTTTAACAACCAGATGTGGGGAAGTGACAAGACCAGCGGCGCCTGCTCCTGTGCCGGACAGGTGGGAGTGGACCCCTTTGGCGCCGACGCCACCAACATCAGTTGGGATGCCGCTTACATCGAATGGGCCACACCTAAGGGAACCCTTATGGTGGGCCGCATGGCCGGTAACTACATCTACTTTACGGGCTGGGCCAACACCGAGATGTGCCTGGACCGCGTCGAATATACCTCGCCGCTGTGGAACGGCTTCGGCCTGAACGCCTTCATGGAGAAACGGCAGGAAAGCAGCGCTACCTCCGGCAATAACGCTGCCGATGAGGACATCGACCGCTATTCGCTGGTCCTCAGCTATGCCCAGCCTTGTTACTCCATCGGCGCGGGCATCAACTATGTGCGTGACCGGAGCGGCTCTGCTACCGGTACTACCTGGAAAGCCGATCAATATGACTACGTCTTAGGCCTGACGGCCAATGACCCGACCAACACCTATTTCTTCGAAGGCGAGATCATGCTCAATGACGGCGATTATACAGATTACTATGGCGCCACGCAGGACATCGACCGGGGCGGCTGGGGTTACTATGTCAACCTCGGCATGAAAAAGGAAGCGCTCACGGTCGGTGTGGCCACGGCCTTCACCTCCGGCGATGACAATGACAGTGACAGCGACTATGACGTGGGTCCGGCCTCCGGCCTGGACTTCCAGCCGCTCTATATCGTCTATGGGCCATACGGCAACATCCTGAATTCTTCGCTCATGGATACGACGCGAAAGGCCGGTTATTCCAATACCACTGGGGAACAGTTTGGCCTCCCGGGAACTGATGGCGGCGCAAACGATACCGCAACCGGTTCACAGGTCTATTGGCTCTATGCCGACTACGAGGTCAATCCCCAGTTGGCCGTACACGGCGCCCTGGCCGTAGCTTATGCGGACAAGGTCAACAGCAGCCTCTACCAGGACGATGAGTTCGGCACCGAGTTTGACCTGGGCCTGAAGTACCAGCTCATGAGCAATCTGGCCTATGAGCTGCACTTCGGCTACCTGTGGACGGGCGACTTCTTCAAGGGTACGAGCGCTAACAATTACAACACGGATGACGTCTATCAGATCGACCACAGCCTGACGCTGAGCTTCTAGGAAGACAGGAGACAGAAGACAGAATAGGAATTTTTACCGCAGAGAGCGCGAAGGACGCAAAAAGAAGAATAAAATTTGGAACTCAGGAACTCATGAAGAAGTTTTTTATTCCTGATTTTTTGATTTCCAGATTTTTATTTTTTCTCTGCGTTCTCCGCGCCCTCCTGCGGCGGATCTACGATGCTCTGCGGTAAAATTTTTGTTACCACCATGTCGAAACGTCTTTACATAGACCCGAAGGAATGTAAGGCCTGCGGCGCATGTGAGGAGATATGTCCGGAGGTCTTCAGGGTCGATGAGGATCTCGGGTATGCCCAGATACTGGATTTAGAGACGTATCCGGAAGACAAGATCAACGAGGCCATTGTTGCCTGCCCGGGCCGCTGCATTGACTGGGATGAATCAAAGGATGACGAATATTTTTGTCAGAAATACCGGGAACCCATCAAGACAAAGCCGCCGGCCTGTCCCCATCCTCTGGATTACTGCCAGTTCAGGTCTTCCTGCCCGGTGCATTTCTTAGAGAAGGAGGGGGGTTAGTTTCCATCCGAAAATTCCGGTTTTCTGGATGGAGCGTTCAGCAGTCAGCTATCAGCTTAAGATGTTGTTTGTCCTATCTTTTGCTGACGGCTGAACGCTAAAATCCCCCTCAATCCCCCTTTTCCAAAGGGGGAAGTGTCTCTCCTCCCTTTGAAAAGGGAGGTTGGGAGGGATTTAAGAATACTCTCTCAACCAACTAAAATGACACAAGAGAGGCGCTTGCAAAACTGCTTGTCATCCCCGAATGCCTCTATCGGGGCTATGGTTTTTAAAGCAGTTAGAACCAGATTACCGCTCAAAATCGCTGCGGGAATGACAGAATGGAGGCTTTTGCAAGAAACTCTTAATTTATTGATATCCTTATTTTCTCTGTGTTCTCTGTGTGCTCTGTGGTTAATCCTCACCCACGCCGGTCCCGATTTTTTTCCTCAATCGCCGGTCCACATCTATTATTTGCCTTACATCATCACCAGTTATCTCCCAGGAATACTTTCCCTTCGCATCGCGCTTCAGACGTATGCGGAGTTTGCTGTCGGCCTTGGATTGTTTTCCGTCACGTTTGGATATTTCATTTGAAAATCCCCCTGTATCCCCCTTTTCCAAAGGGGGAGTTGATGGAACCCCCTCTTTCCCCAACGGGGGACTTTGGCTTTCCCCATTTTCCAAAGGGGGACTTGACATATCCCCCCCTTTACTAAAGGGGGGCAAGGGGGGATTATTTTCATTGGCCTTCGCTGATGGCCCGGCAATGGGATTGGCCCTCTCGTCTGAAGGGCTGCAATTAAAACCGGCCAGTGCCAGGAGGAGGATTATACCTACATGTGCCAATAACCTTAGCATGTTCCTGTGGCCAACTCCTGGGGCATACATATCGTTTATTATCGGTAAGGATGCCGGCGGACTGAAATATCTGCTAGCTTTCAAGAGCCTGAAATGCTACAGATTCTTAGATTTGGAACTCAGGAACTCATGAAAAAAATACGTTCTATCCCTGATTTCTTGATTTCCAGACGTAGGGTGGGCTTTGCCCACCGTTATTGCGGCGTAGCGTAGTTCTGGTGGGCGGAACCCACCCTACATAGCTGGTTTTTAAAACCGTCTTGAAATGAGAAAAAACCTGAAAATATGATTTTTTCTCTGCGTTCTTTGCGTCTCTGCGGTGGAAGGAAAAAATCAATTTTATATTGGCAAAAAGGGAAGTTAGGGCTATCTTGTACGCATTTTTGAAACAGGATAACCTGTTTTAAAGGGGGGCAAGGCACGGGTGAACGTCTTATTTTATCTTCTAGTCAGTCTTGTCGCATTTTTTCTGGCTTACAGGTTCTATGCCGGACGCATTGAACGCATTCTTGGCGCCAGCGACGAAAATGAGGCGCCGGCAGTTGCTTATTATAACGGCATAGACTATGTGCCTACAAAACCTTCCGTTGTATTCTCCCATCATTTCGCCTCCATAGCCGGGGCCGGCCCTGTTATCGGCCCGGTGGTGGCTTTAGTTTATGGTTTTGCCCCGGCCTGGGTGTGGATCGTGGCCGGTACAGTTTTCTTCGGCGCCGTGCATGATTATACGGCCCTCTTTGTCAGTATGCGCGAAAAGGGGCGATCTATGGCGGAAGTGGCCCGCATATCCATGGGTAAGACCGGTTTTGTGCTGTTTATTCTTTTTACCCTTACTATGGTCTTCCTGGTGACCGGCGCCTTTCTCAGGCTCACGGCCACGGCATTGACCTCGGTGGTTGACCTTGATGTTATCGGGTTGGACAAAGACCAGACCATTCTGCGCACGGTGACGAATGCAGGAACAGGGACGGTGCAAGGGGCTATCGGGGGTATTGCCTCTACCTCAGTTATCGTTATTACCTTTATGGCCCCTGCAATCGGGTATCTGCTTTATAAGAAGAAGATTAAGACAGGCCTGGCTGCCGTATTGGCCTCTTCCGTATGCCTTTTTTCCGTGCTGGCAGGCCTTAAATATCCCTTGAGCTTTTCGCCTGACCACTGGATGCTCATCCTTTCCTTGTATGCCCTGTTGGCCGCCGGAATCCCGGTCTGGGTCGTGCTTCAGCCACGGGACTATATTAACTCTTTCATCCTTTATGCCGGGATTGTGCTTCTTACCGTGGCTATCGCCATTGGAGGTTTTTCAGGCCTGGCCGTCGGTGCGCCGTTAATAAACGTGGAAATGGGCGCAGCAAAACTTGGTTTGATGTGGCCGGTTCTTTTCATCACCGTGGCCTGCGGGGCCATATCCGGGTTCCATGCCCTGGTGTGCGGCGGCACCACTTCCAAACAGTGCGCCTCTGAGAGTGACGCTAAAAAGATAGGCTATGGCGCTATGCTGCTGGAGGGACTTCTGGCGGTCATTGTCCTGGTGGTGGTAGCCAGCAGCCTGACCCATAGTGATTATTTACGCATCGTCTTCCCGGATGACCCCGGCGCGCGCAGCAACCCCGTGCTGGCCTTTGCCCTGGCCACCGGCCGGCTCATGCATGGTTCTCTAAACATGCCGGTTTATCTGGGGACTATCTTCGGCATCCTGCTGGTAGAGGGATTCCTGGCCACTACCCTGGACACGGCGGTGCGGTTGAACCGCTATCTTTTCGAGGAGTTATGGGGGGTTATATTTAAGCGAGTCCCCCGGCTTTTAAGGTCGTATCTCTTTAATGCCGGACTGTCCGTGGTCATAATGTATGCCCTGGCCTATAAACAGGCGTTTTTTATCCTGTGGCCGGTTTTTGGCACGGCCAACCAGCTCCTGGCCGGGCTGACGCTTATAGCGGTCAGTATCTGGTTTATGCGCCAGGGTAAAAAAATCGGCCTTATCACCCTGATCCCGGCCTCATTCATGATGATTACCACCATATTTTCGCTTTTTTATCTTTTACTTAAGAAGGACGGTTACCTGGTCACGGGAAACTATGTGCTGGCCCTTGCCGATCTTTGTCTTATAGCGCTGGCCATAGGCGTGGTATTTGTGGCTATGCGGACGAAACTTGACAGGGTACCTCAAAAAGAATATTAGTAAGCTTTCAGCGACGTAGGGTGGGCTCCGCCCACCAAACCCACGCTACGCCGCCAATGATGGTGGGCAAAGCCCACCCTACGTCTGCTACAGGGGAACAGGACACAAGGGAATGAATGCCTCCAAAAAAAGCGAGAATTATCTTTTTCTTTGTGTCTTTGTGTCCTTGTGTCTAAATTTTCTCTTTTTTATCCCTCATTTTGCTTCCTCTCTTAGTTACGCCCAGGCCGGACCTTTTCCAAAGGACAAGATAGTCTATGTAGGCCAGATTACACAGGACGAAGAGGGGAAATTTATTTCCTATCCCTCTTATGTCTATGTGGACCCTGTTAAGCGCGAGGTTTATATTATTGAAGGCCGGGGCCGCATTTTGATCTACAATGCCGGTTTTTTCCCTTTATTTACATTAGATAAGAACTATGGCATTGAGAGCCCGCAGGGGGTGATGATAGACGCCCGCGGCTATCTATGGGTAGCGCAGGGGACGGGGCCAATTAACCGGCGCGGCCGTATCTCGCTCTTTGACCCTTGTCTTAAATGGATGCGGGACATATATTTTAACGGGTTTATAGGGGCGGAAGAATTTATCCCGTATCGGCTGGCTGAAAATAGCCGCGGGGAAATATTTGTTATCGGCACTTACAGCCCGGCAGTAGTCATCCTGGATAGTTTCGGTAATTTTCAGGGGACTTTTTTTCAGGAGGAAGAGGGGGAAGGCCAGAGGAAGAGGGTGGCGGTCAATGATGTCCTGATCGGCCCGGACGATCGTTTGTATCTGTTAAGTGAAGAGACCAGCCATGTCTATGTCTATGACGCCGAACGTAATTTCCTCTTTAAATTCGGCCAGAAGGGCGGCAGCACCGGCAAGATGAGCCGGCCACAGGGCATCGGGCTGGACAAACGGACCGGGATTTTTTTTATCGTCGATTACATGCGCCATGTGGTGACGGCTTATGACCGCAAGGGCGGTTTTATATTTGAATTTGGCGGCCTGGGATGGGGAGAGGGATGGCTGCAATATCCCAAGGACATCACGGTGGATGAAACCGGTCGGGTTTTTATAGCCGATTTGTTTAATAACCGTGTGCAGGTGTTACAGATTATAGCACAGGTTTTACCGGAAAAAGCAGCGGAGGAAGCGGAACCGGTAGGGCCGGAAGGGGTAGAGGCTTCCGGAGAACAGATTAAGGCGCCGGAGCCGGCCGGAGCCGTAGAAGGTAAGGGCGTAACATCCATACCGCCGGTGCCGATAAGCGAGACAGAGCCTAAAAAGAGTGAACGCATCGAAACCGGCACGGAAGGGGAAACAGGCAAGTAAGAGATGGGTGATAGCTCATAGTTCAAAGCTCAAAGCTGAAAGCCGGAAGGCTCAAGGCAAAAAGCAATGACCGGTTCAAATGGATTTGGGAAAAACATTTTTAAAACTAATGTTATAGGCACAATCTGCCGATAAAATATATGGTAAGGTTCAAACTCTGAGGGGCTCTATCTAATCAGATGAAAGATACCTTAATCACACTTGCAATATGTATCTTCTTGACCACAACTCCGGTATATGCCGGGACTTATCTTGATTCAGCCCACGGGAATACCTCTTATGGTGTAAACCGAAGCAGCACGTCCTCCGTCTATACCAAGGGGCACTGCGCCCACTGCCACGAGATGCATGCCAGTATCGAGGGTGTGGAACCGGCCCCCACGGGTGGGCCCGACAAATGGCTGGTCTTCACCACCCTGTATACTGATCAGGATACCGGGCTCTGTCTCAGCTGCCACGCCGGCAGTTCCAGCCAGGTAGGCATGCCCAACCAATACACCTTCAGTTACAAATTCGGAGGGGACACCAGTCTTATCTGTCCAAGCAGCATCGCACAGGCGTTCAGCTTTATCACAGAAGGCGGCGTGCCCCAATCAAACTGCGGCTCCACCACGGGATCTTCGCACCAGATGACGGCAGTGAGAACGTTTTTGAAGAGCAAGTGGGGATTCGGCGCCACAAACGCAAAGGTGAATCCGTGCTCCGGGTGCCACAATCCGCACAAGGCGCAGAGGCATAGCTACCCGTCGGGGAGCGCAGGCACGTCTCCGCTCTCCCGGCCCACTACGCATGACGGTGACTGGAATGTGTACGGCGCCGCCACGAACGAACGGATGAGCAACTACGTCTATCAGGCCCCTTACTCTTCAGGTTCCGCAACGACCTATGAGCCTGAAGGTACGGCTACCTTGGACGGATCCAATATGCCGGATTATGTGACGTTTTGTACGGACTGCCACAATGCCTCTTACAGCACCGGTCAGATGACAAGCTCGCAGAAATCCCAGTTCGCAACCGTCGGTGCACAGCCGTACATCAGGAGTCCGAACTGGACTACATCCCCGCACGGGCAGGCCGATGCCAGTATGGACGCCACGAAAAGAAAGGCTCCCTACACGGCAGATAAGAATTATGTCCTTTCCTGTACTGATTGCCACGAGACCCATGGCAGCCCCAACCGCATGCTCATCCGTAAGGAAATAAACGGCTCAAGCGTCGTGACCTTTGATACCTGGAATGATCGAGCCGGCTGGTTCACGGTCTGCCAGCGCTGTCATACCATCGACAGCGGCCACAAGGGCTCCAATCCGTGCTATGTGTGCCATCAACACGACACAAGCTGGTTCAAACCTATCTAAAGAGGGAATACCATGGCAAGATTGTTGCCATATATAGGGTTTGGGAAATTTTAAAATAAATATTCAAGAGACGGTCCGTTCCATGGAACTCAAGCGGCATGATGTAAAAATACTACGAATAATCATTATATATATTGCGACATTGATCGTAGTAATCCCAAATTTATCCCACGCCAAGGTCACCGGCGTCTGTTACAACTGTCATACCATGCACAACAGCCAGGGCGGCGCGGCCATGGCCCAGGAATATTCTTCCGGGAGCGGCGGGTTGACAGGGGATACCACACCCAATCCGTGTCTGCTGTCCTATGACTGCGTTGGTTGTCATTTTTCCAGTACGGCCAATACCATTGTAAGCGTAGGTTCAAGCAATATCCCCATAGTCTTAAATAGTACGACTCCTACCTCCCCCCTGGCGGGTGGTAATTTTTACTGGCTGGTGAATACGGGCGATAAATATGGTCACAATGTGTATGGAATTAAGACTCAGGAAGGCTCGCCGATGGATGCCCCGCCGGGTTTCACGGCCGGCGCCGGCACGCCCAGTGGCTACGGAACCGGGCCGGCCTCATGGGCCACCCAACTTAACTGCGCCGGTGTGTATGGCTGTCATGGCGATCGCACCCAAGGTGCAACGGCTGCCACCGTCGTAGAGGCTATGAAGGGGGGCCATCATACCGATGACAGCACCATAGATGCTTCAACTGTGGGTAAAAGCTACCGGTTTCTAAGGGGCATAACAGGTGTAGAGTTAAATGCTACTGGTTATAAATGGGAACAGACGGCCGATTCCACCCATCACAATGGATACAAAGGCGGGGCCACACCCGGAACCACGACGGACGGCATCAGTTACTTATGCGGCAGTTGCCACGGCAACTTTCACGGGCACGCCAATCTCGGAGGTTCCACACAGGTTGGTTCTTCTTCGCCGTGGTTCAGACACCCTACGGATTTTGCATTTAGTGGGGTAAGCGGTGGCTATGCCGGTTCAGAATACGCCAGCTATAACAGTGGAACAAATGCTTACTCAACTACCGCTCCAATAGCTTTATCCACGCCATCGACATCGACTTCGACCGTTGACAGCACAAGCATGGTTATATGCCTTTCCTGCCACCGTGCCCATGGATCGCCGAATTACAAGATGATCCGCTGGGACTATAAGAGCACCACCCTTTCTACGGCCCTGAGCGGCTGTAATGTCTGTCATACCTCAAAAAACTAAGCAATCAGCGGTCAGCTATCAGCTTTCAGCTCTGAAAAGGAGAACTATTGAAGCACAAAGTAGGGTGGGCTTTGCCCACCACAACTACGCTACGCCGCCAAAGATGGTGGGCAAGCCCACCCTACGTCTATTCAAGCGTTCCCTCCGGTTCTTTCAAATCTCCCTTAACCCCACCACCAACCCTCAGCGCATTTTGTTGCTAAGATGGCCGTTTTCTGATACCTTATCACAACGTTCACCGCAGACGCAGAGCTAAATAAAAAATTTAATATATGCTATCAGTTATCAGCCTTAAGCTGCTGGCTGATAGCTATTAAAAAGGAATCACGATTTGTCCTACCCCTTCCTGACACAGGTGAGAAAACCCGGCCGTTACCTGGGCACTGAGATAAATGCCGTCCGCAAAGACTGGCAGAAGGCCAAGGTGCGCCTGGCCCTTATCTTTCCGGATCTGTATGAAATAGGCATGTCCCACCTGGGATTATCCATCCTTTATCACATCGTAAACAACCATGCGGACTTCCTGGCCGAACGGGCCTTTGCCCCGGACCTTGATCTGGAGGAATTGCTCCGCCGCGAGGATTATCCGTTACTTTCTCTTGAATCACAAAGGCCGCTCCGGGAATTCGACATCTTAGGGTTCACGCTGCCCTATGAGCTTTGTTATACGAATGTGCTTACCGTATTAGACACAGCCGGCATCCCCTTCTATGCCCGGGAAAGAGATGAAAATTATCCACTGGTCATCGCTGGCGGGTCATGCGCGGTAAATCCAGAACCGGTGGCCGATTTCTTTGATGCCATCCTGATCGGTGATGGTGAGGAGGCCGTAATTGAAATAGCCGATGCCTATTCCCGCTGGAAAGAAGGCGCAGATGGCAAAGATAAGCTTTTAGAATTATTGGCCCGGATTGAAGGCGTCTATATACCGTCTTATTTCAAGATGTCCTATGGCCCGGAAGGAAATATCTGTGCTATCGAATCACTCAGGGCGGGCTGTGCAAAAGTGTCACGCCGGATAGTGAGCGATCTCGACCAGGCCCGGTATCCTGTGAGACCCGTGATCCCGCATACAAAACCGGTCCATGACCGTATCAGCCTGGAGATATCACGCGGCTGTGCGCGCGGCTGCCGTTTCTGCCAGGCGGGCATTACCTACCGCCCTGTCCGCGAAAGGCATCCTAAGACTATTCTCCGGATCGCCGAAGAGACCCTGGCTGCCACCGGCCATGAGGAGCTTTCCCTTCTCTCGCTCAGCACGGGAGATTATGTAAATCTAGAGGCGCTTATAAAGGCCCTTATGAATCGCTATTCCAGTGAACAGGTGGCTATATCTCTTCCCTCCCTGCGCGTGGGAACCCTGACCCCTGAGATCATGGCCGAGATAAAGCGGGTTCGTAAAACAGGCTTTACACTTGCCCCGGAGTCCGGCACCGCTAGGCTTAGGGCCGTCATTAATAAGGATATCTCGGAAGAAGACCTTCTGGCCACGGCTAAGGAGGCGTTTGAGGCCGGGTGGAACCTTTTGAAACTCTATTTCATGATCGGGCTACCAACCGAGACTTATGAAGACCTGGATGGCATAGCTGACCTAGCCAAACGGGTGTTGGCCTGCGGTCGCCATACCGGCAGGCGCTGCCAGGTCAACGTGGGCATCTCTACCTTTGTCCCCAAGGCACATACCCCGTTCCAATGGGAGCCGCAGATAAGTATCGAAGAGAGCTGGCAGCGGCTGGATTATATCAAAAACGCCCTGCAAAACCGGAGGATTCAGGTCAAATGGCATGACCCGCGGCAAGGTTTGCTGGAGGGCGTCTTCTCCAGGGGTGACCGCTGGTTGGCAGCCCTTATAGAACGCGCATACCGGCTTGGTTGCCGGCTCGATGGCTGGGGAGATCAATTCCGGTTTTCTCTCTGGCAACAGGCCGTAGCCGAAACCGGCCTGGAACTGGAATCTTATATAAGAAAACGGGACACTAACGAAATATTGCCCTGGGAACATATAGACTCTCTCGTAGATAAGGAATTCCTGATAAAAGAAAAAGAGAAGGCTGTCCATGGTGAAACAACAGCGGATTGCCGGAAGGATGGGTGCGTCCTTTGCGGAGTCTGCGACGGGAAAGGGAGAGTTCTCCGGCTTGCAGAGCCGTTTCAGGATAGTTTCACCCCGTCAAAACGCCTGGAATCCACAGAGACAACGCGCATAAGGATTTACTACGGCAAACTGGAACAGGCGCGGTTCCTTAGCCATCTGGAAATAACGCGCATTTTCAGCCGGGCGCTGAAGAGGGCCGGCATTAATCTGGCCCATTCTAAGGGATTTCATCCTATGCCGAAGATGTCTTTTAGCTCTGCCCTGCCGGTTGGGACGGAGAGTGTGGCTGAATACGCAGACGTAACGACGGGGGGACCGATTAGACCGGATGATCTGGCTTCCCGTCTGCAAAAAGAGATGCCGGAGGGTCTTATTATCTACGGCGCGGGAAAAGCGCTTACAATTGCCACTGCCGAAACAAGCTATTACCGGATACGGTCAGATAATGCCGTTTTTACGACCGGTCCGATACAGCGCTTCCTCTCAGCGGAAAGCTTCCCGATAGAACAGAAAAGAAAGGATAGCAGACGGCGGGTGGATATAAAACCGCTGGTGAAGACCCTGCAGTATATCGATGCCCGGACTATCGCCCTATCCCTGGCGACCCATCAAAAATTCGGGGCTAAGCCGGCAGAAATAGTGGGGTCTATCTTCAATCTTTCCGAAGAAGAACTAAAGAATCTTCATATACTGAAATTGCCGGATAATCCCGTAGCGGAAGGAAATTCTTTATGCCTGCAGAACTCATTATAAATGCCTCACCTTATGAGACCCGCGTTGCCCTGTTGGAAGGCGGCCTAGTTGTCGAGTTCTATGTGGAACGCAGCCTGGAAAAAAGTATTATCGGTAACATATATAAAGGCCGGGTTACCCGGGTCTTGCCGGGGATGCAGGCTGCCTTTGTGGATATAGGGCTGGAGCGGACAGCCTTTATCCATGCAGCTGATATCTATAATCAAGTAACCGAGTATGAGATGATGATGCTTTCTCGAGATACAGAGAGTGAGACAGCGGGAGAATTGCCGGAAAAAGATACAGAATATCACCCGCCGGCCTCGTTGAACATCGAAGACCTTTTACACGAAGGTCAAGATATAATAGTCCAGGCATCCAAAGAGCCTTTAGGGACCAAGGGGGCCCGGCTGACTTCCTATGTTACCCTGGCCGGCCGTAATTTAGTGCTCATGCCCATGACCGAGCATGTCGGCGTATCCCGTCGTATCGAAGACGAGGAGGAGCGAAAACGCCTCAAAGACATCATTGAGGCCGTTAATCCGGCCGGCGTCGGTTTTATAGCCCGAACAGCCAGCGAGGGTGTGGATGTCGCCAAACTGCAGGTCGAGATGGATTTTCTAATTAGAATGTGGGGTAATCTTCAGAAAAAGACCGCTTCCGCACCGGTTCCCTCGCTCATATACGAAGATCTGGATATTACGCTGAGGGCCGCACGTGATCTCTTCGCAAAGGAAGTAGATCGCTTGATTATTGATTCACCGGAAGAGCACCAGAGAGTGCTTACTTTCATGGAAACATTCGCTTCCCATCTGAAACCCTCTATAGAGCTTTATACAAACATCACGCCCATCTTCGATGCCTATGGTATTGAAGTAGAAATGGCCCGGGCACTGGAAAAAAAGGTCTGGCTGAAATCCGGCGGTTATATAGTAATCGAAATGACGGAGGCCCTGACGGCTATCGACATTAACACCGGACGTTTTGTGGGAAAAAGAAACCTGGAAGAAACCATCCTCAAAACCAATCTGGAGGCAGTAAAAGAGGTTGCCTATCAGCTGCGACTGCGTAATATAGGAGGCTTAATCATCATCGATTTTATTGATATGAAAAGGGAAAAGCATCGTGAAGAGGTCTTTAATGCCCTGCGTGAAGCCCTCCGCAAAGACAAAAGCAAGACCACTATATTGAAAATGTCCGAGTTAGGATTGATTGAAATGACCCGCAAAAGGACACGGGAAAGTCTGGGACGGCTTCTTTGCGAACCTTGCTTCTACTGTGACGGCGAGGGATTCCTAAAATCAAGACGAACTATCTGTTATGAGATATTCAGAAAGATTGAAAGAGAATCTGCCGATGTAATAGCCCCGGGTGTCACTATCTCCGTTCATCCGGATATAAGTGAGATGTTTCTAAACGAAGAGGCGAGACAGATCGAACTTCTTGAGCGGAAAATAAAGAAACAAATTACTATTCAGTCCCACTCAGACCTGCATCTGGAGCAATACAAGATATCCTATAATTGACGGCTTCGTAAAAAGTAAAATTTTACCGCAGAGGTCGCGGAGAACGCTGAGATAACATATTGAATAGTTTACACTTTTTCTCTGCGGACTCTGCGTGCTCAGCGGTGAGAAGGCTTTTTTACGAATTGATCAATTAGGATATCTTAAATTTTTCTTTCAATCGGCGGCAAGCCACATCCGGGACCAACCCTTCTACTGATCCCCCCAAGCTTGCTACTTCCCTGATCATGGTAGAGCTGATAAAAATCCAGCGGAACCCGGTCATGAGAAAGACAGTTTCAATATTACGGTTGAGCCGGCGATTCATCAGGGCCATCTGAAATTCATAATCGAAATCCGAGACAGCCCGCAGCCCGCGCACAATAACATTGGCCTGACAGTTGGCTACATAATCTACGAGGAGACCGGTAAAGGTATCGATCTCTATCCGTGGATTTTCATTAATAGTCTCCCGGATTATCTCCACACGTTCTTCAATTGTAAAGAGGGGCTTTTTAGTCGGGTTTACGGCTACGGCAATAATAACCCGGTCAAACATATTGAGCGCCCGGTTGACTACATCGATGTGACCGTTAGTTATAGGATCAAACGTCCCGGGATAGATGGCAACGACCTCTCCCACGATTCTATGCTTACCCACCTGCTTCCTCCCGTCCTTCTTTCTCAAAAAAATAGACCGTGGTTCGGCCATAAGCTCTCTTTTCACCCTGTATCTGAAAACCGGCAGGGGAAGATAAAACCTCTGCCTTATCGCATTCCACCACCACTACTCCATCCGGTTTCATTAAATTATCCCGGGCCAGCAACTCCAGCGTCTTCCGGGCCATGCCCTGGCCGTAAGGAGGGTCCATAAATATTACGTCAAAAAGGAGTCCGGGCTTTTCCAGAAATCCCAGGCCATGTAGCGGATTTTTCTGGAAGACTCGTCCTTTTTCGGAAAAACCGCAAAGCAAGAGATTCTTTTTGATGGTCTCAATGGCATAGGGATGGTGGTCAATAAAAACTGCCTCTGACGCCCCGCGGCTTAAGGCTTCAATCCCCAGGGCGCCCGTACCGGCAAAGAGGTCCAGCACCCGGGCTCCATCCCAGTCCAGGTTCAGGATATTAAAAATAGCCTGCCGAATCTTGTCGCTGGTAGGCCGGATCCCTTTTCCTTTTATCGGCGCCAAGTTCCGTCCTTTAGCCGTACCGGCAATAATACGCAATTATGCCTCTATGAAAGCCCTTCTATGACCATGGAGGCCGTGCCTACCGCCCTGAATGCCTTTATCAGTTCCCTGGCCTCTTCGTAAGCCATATCTTCGATCATCTTCTTATTTTCGGACGGTATATTATCTATCTTCTGTTTAAATGGCTTGGTGGCCATCTTTATATCTTTGTTATTCTCTCTGGCCCAGGCCCTCATTTCCTCCATTAGACCGGCTGGCAGTCCGTTATGGGCAACATTCTGCCACTGGGTGCCCACGTTGCCCTTGCGAATACCATAATCGGCAAAGCGGCCCACCAGATGCAGTGGGGTGCCGGTAATCCCATGCTGAGCAATTACTACCCCATCCCCTTTAACGGCCTCGTAGATCTGACCGGTGCGCTCCAGATCGATAAATATCTTCTCTCCTTCCAGATAATTACCATGCTTGGAGCCATTGTTAATAGCCAGCATATCCGGGCGCACACCATTGGCCTTAAGGCCGGAAATAAAGGCTACGGCCTCTTCCATCGTGGTCAACATGGCCTCCTGGCCGGCAGACTTTATCTCCCCCACCTCCACCTCAAGACCGATACCCTGGTCAATAATGGGCCGGGCCAGTTCGGCAGTAATACGGATGTTATCCGGCAATTCATTAAAAGAGGCATCTACAGCAAATGAGGTGTATCCGGCGGCCAGTTCTGCTGCAATGAGCCGGCGAGCCGATTCGATCTCTTTATCCGAGGTATTTTTGACGGTGATATGGTCGCCATGAATGAAAAAAGGCCGGGTAAAATTTCTTTCTTCTGCATAGCCGGTAATCGTAGCAAAATAGGTCTCAGGGTCCTGACCGGTATAGCCGCCATCTATATGGCCCTCGCTCTTGGCCAGCTCAAAAGCCACCACAGCGTCCAACTCTTCGGCCGCCCGCATAATCCCGGGGATGACATGTTTGATGCGCGTGTTACAGGCCATAACAATAGCCTTTTTATCGTTAAGTACCCTTAAGATGTCCTTAGAATTTAACAGGCATACTTTGCTTCCCTTGCCAAGTCTCCCGATCACATAAGATGGCCTTTGGGCCAAAACTTTGTCCGTAACTGGAAGTGCCATAACCATGCCTCCTTTGGCGCTCTAGGGGTACTAACTAAAACTTATCCGGTGACTTAAGATCAGTCCCTCCTACAAATATTTTTCAATCAATATCTCCGCTATCTGCACTGCATTTGTAGCTGCCCCCTTACGGATGTTATCAGCGACAACCCACATATTAATTCCATTGGCAATCGACTCGTCCTCGCGAATCCGGCCTACAAAGGTCTCATCACGCCCGGCAGCATATATAGCTAAAGGATACAGATTTTGGGCAGGATCGTCAACCACTACTACACCAGGAGTTTTTTTCAGAAGCTCTTTGAGGTCGTCCGCCGTGATATTTTTTTCCGTCTCGATATTTACAGACTCTGAATGTCCCCAAAAGACAGGCACGCGGACTGTGGTGGCCGTCACCCGGATGGAATCATCACCTATGATCTTTCTGGTCTCGTTGACCATCTTCATTTCTTCTTTGGTATAGCCATTGGGCAGGAAAGAGTCGATATGCGGAAGACAGTTAAAGGCGATCTGATGCGGATATACCGACCGGGGCATTTCCTTTCCGGCTACATAAGCGCGCACCTGTTCTTCCAGCTCCGCAATAGCCTTCTGCCCGGTCCCGGATACCGCCTGGTAGGTTGACACTACGATACGTTTAATCCCGGCTACATCATGGATTGGCTTAAGGGCCACCACCATCTGGATGGTCGAACAATTTGGATTGGCAATAATGCCTTTTTTCGTGTACAGACCAACATCAGCGGGATTGACTTCCGGTACCACCAAGGGAACATCCGGGTCCATACGAAAGGCGCTTGAGTTATCCACTACTACCGCCCCGGATGCCGCAGCCGCCGGGGCAAATTCTAAACTCCGTGCCGCCCCTGCGGAAAAGAGGGCAATATCTATCCCTTTAAAGGAATCTCTGGTTAACCGGGCCACCGGCACCTTATGTCCCTGAAAGGTCAACTCCTTACCTACAGATCGTTCCGAGGCCAGGAGACGGACTTCATCCACCGGGAATTTTCTCTCCTCCAGCACCTTAATCATGCACTGACCAACCGCCCCGGTGGCCCCGGCCACCGCTACGTTGTATTTAGCCTTTTTGCCCATGGTCTTCACTCCTTTTGCAATAATTCTAAGCGATCAGCTATCAGCTTTCAGTAAAAACAAAAAAGTCTCCATAGTTAATTAGTAACACTTTAGGTGTTTGAAACAGTCCTACATTCAGAAAAGGCTATTAATCTGGAACTCAGAAAATCAGGAAAAGATAAACCCTCTTTATTTGGGTTTGTACTTCCCTGAGTTCCTGATTTCCAGATTTGATATGTTTCTTTGCACTTTTTATCATCCATTTTCAAAACGCTAACTTGTTGTGATAATTATTGTTTTTTATCTTGCGGATCGCTGACGGCTGAGGGCTGAACGCACTTATGGCTTCGGCAAGACCGACACAACCAGATCGCCTACTTCGGTAGTAGTATAACCCATCTTGCCGGCAGCCAGGCTCTTCAGCCTTGTCACGATCTCCTTAATGCCGATTTCTATAGCCCGCGCCGCCTTCTCTTCGCCCAGATTATCCACCATCATCTGCCCGGCCGCTATAGCCGCCAATGGATTAATGACATTCTTCCCGGTGTATTTGGGCGCTGAGCCGCCGATAGGCTCAAACATGGATACACCGCCGGGATTTATGTTCCCGCCTGCGGCAATGCCCATGCCGCCCTGGATCATGGCCCCCAGATCAGTAATTATATCCCCAAACATATTATCAGTTACGATGACATCAAACCATTCCGGGTTCTTGACCATCCACATACAGATAGCATCTACATGGGCATAATCCGTTTGAATATCCGGATATTCTTTAGCTACCTCATGGAAGGTTCGCTCCCATAGATCGAAGGCAAAAGTAAGCACGTTTGTCTTACCGCACAGGGTCAATTTGCGGCGCTTGTTGCGACGCCGGCAAGAGTCAAAGGCAAAGCGTATGCAGCGTTCTACGCCCTTCCTGGTATTTATGGACTCCTGTACGGCCACCTCATCCGGTGTCCCTTTTCTCAGCACCCCGCCGGCGCCGGCATAAAGCCCTTCCGTGTTTTCGCGCACCACCAGAAAATCAATATCCTCCGGTCTTTTATCTTTAAGGGGCGTATCCACCCCCGGATAGAGGATAACCGGCCGGAGATTTATGTACTGATCAAGGGCAAAACGGAGTTTAAGTAAGATACCCTTTTCCAGGATGCCGGGCTTGACCCCCGGGTGCCCGATAGCGCCCAGGTAAATGGCCTGAAAGCCTTTTAACTCCTCAATAGCCGTATCCGGTAGGGTCTCGCCGGTACGCAGGTAACGCTCTCCACCGAAATCAAACTCCGTAAAATGGAACGTTATGCCATATAAGTCTCCAGCCGCCTTAAGGACTTTGATCCCCTGGGCAATAACCTCAGGACCAGTGCCATCCCCCGGAATAATTGCAATGTTATAGTTTCTGGTTCCCATAATATCTGTCTATCTCCTTTTGATTTAGCCGCAGAAGATACTTTAAAAACTTTTCTCTGCGTTCTCGTCGTGCTCTGCGGTGAAAAATTAAGCCCTTTTCACCTTCTTCATAATATGCGGAATGAGGCCGCCATCTCTCAGCAATTCCTGCATAAAGGGAGGAACCGGCTGGGCCGCAAATGAAAGCCCCTTCCCCGCGATAAAGATTTTACCCGAAGCCACATCTATCTCCATGGTATCGCCTTCCTCTACGGCGTCAGCCACTTCCGGACATTCAAAAATTAGAAGCCCCATATTGAATGCGTTCCGGAAAAAGATGCGGGCAAAGCTCCTGGCTACCACACAGCTCAGGCCGCAACCTTTAAGGGCAATGGGGGCGTGCTCCCGCGAAGACCCGCAGCCAAAGTTTCTGCCAGCCACTATAATATCCCCAGGCTTTACTTTCTGTGCAAATGATGGATCTTTGTCTTCCATACAATGCCTGGCCAATTCTCTGGGGTCAAACGTAGTCAGATGCCTGGCCGGTATAATCACATCGGTGTCAATATTATCGCCGAATTTCCAGACCTTGCCTGTTAGTTTCATCTTTTCTCCTCAGCCACAGAATGTAGGAGACAGAATTCAGGAGTCAGAAGACTCGATACCGGAGGATCCAATCTTTTTAATTCCTTCTGTATTTTGAATCCTATCTCTTTTTTATCTCTCTGTGTGCTCTGTGGTTAATCTTTTGGTATTACCCCGAGTTCTCCCGGCCCGCCTATGCGGCCCAAAACAGCCGATGCCGCGGTTACCGCCGGATTGGCCAGATAGACCTCGCTCTCCGGATGGCCCATACGGCCGACGAAATTCCGGTTAGTTGTGGCTATGGCCCGTTCGCCTTTAGCCAGAATGCCCATGTGCCCGCCTAAGCAAGGACCGCAGGTAGGCGGACTTATGATGCCGCCCGCCTCCAGGAAGATATCGAAAAGCCCTTGATGCATGGCCTGCCGGTAAATCCAGGGCGTAGCCGGAATAACGATCAGGCGTACATGCGGGGCAACCTTCCGCCCTCGAAGAACATGGGCTGCAATCTCCAGATCCTCCAGACGGCCATTGGTGCAAGAACCGATTACCGCCTGATCGATGGGCACATCTCCCACATGGGAAATGCCCCTGGTATTTGACGGCAGATGCGGGAAGGCTACCTGTGGCTCAATCCTTGAGACGTCGTACTCAATAGTCTCGACATACGTAGCATCTTTATCACTGGCATAAAACCGGTGCTTTCTCCGGCTGCGGCCACGCACGTATGCCTCTGTGGCCTTATCCGGCGCTATGATCCCGTTTTTACCGCCCGCCTCAATGGCCATATTCGCCATAGTAAAACGGTCGGCCATGGGCAGCTCGTCTATGGCTTCCCCGGTAAATTCCATAGCACGGTAAAGGGCGCCATCCACGCCGATCTGCCCAATGGCATATAAGATAAGGTCCTTGCCACAGACAAAAGGCGGACGTTTACCATGATAAATGAATTTCATGGACTCCGGGACCTTGAGCCAGACCTTGCCGGTAATCATCGCAGCCGCCAGATCGGTGCTTCCCACGCCCGTGGCAAAGGCGCCCAGTGCGCCATAGGTGCAGGTATGGCTGTCCGCACCGATCACGATGTCCCCGGGCAGCACCATCCCTTTTTCCGGCAAAAGGGCGTGTTCAACCCCCATCTCGCCCAGCTCAAAGTAATTCACAATGCCGAACTCTTTGGCAAAATCACGCAGGATTTTGACCTGAGTGGCGGCCTTTATATCCTTGTTCGGCACAAAGTGATCGGGAACCAGGGCTACCTTCTCCCGGTCAAATACGGATTTAACCCCGGCTGATCGCACTATATCAATAGCCAGAGGAGCCGTAATGTCATTACCCAGGGCCATATCGATTTGGACCTCAATGAGCTGGCCCGGTTTGACCTCAGCCAGTCTCGCCCCCTGAGCCAGTATCTTCTCTGTAATAGTCATGCCCATATCCCTGTACCGCCTTCCTTTAATAAAAAGGACAGATCAAGTTATGACCTGCCCTTTGTAGCCGGAATTTGTAACTATTCAGCCACTAAGACTAAGATTATTCGTAACACTTTAGGTGTTTGAAATAGTCCTACATTCAGAAAAGGCTATTAATCTGGAACTCAGAAAATCAGGAAAAGATAGACCCTCTTTATTTGGGTTTGCACTTCCCTGAGTCCCTGAGTTCCAGATTTGATATGTTTCTTTGCACTTTTTATCATGCATTTTCAAAACGCTAAATTGCTACGATTATTCTTTTGTGTCTTGGTGCCTTGTTGGCAGTCTTAATAAAGCGACTTGACCGGATTTCTCTTGAGATATTCCAGTCTGTTTAAGGCGTTCAAATAGGCCTTGGCGCTGGCTATAATAATGTCCGCATCCGCCCCCTGGCCGATAACCACCTGACCATCTTCCTCCAGCCGCACGGTAACCTCTCCCTGGGCATCCGTGCCCCCGGTGATGGAGTTCACCGAGAAACGGAGCAGCTTTGCCTTTACCTTGGTTATCTTGGTAATAGCATTAAAAGTCGCATCAATCGGGCCGACCCCGAACTCGGCCTCCTGCTGAAGCTCCCCGTCAATGTCAATCTGAACTGTAGCCGTAGGAACAGCCTCAGTCCCGGTAACTACTCCCAGATAGACCAATTGGTACTTATCCTTACCTCGAAAGATCTCATCCGTAATCAGGGCCTCGATATCGTCATCGAAGACCGTTTTCTTCTTATCTGCCAGGTCCTTGAATCTCTCGAAGGCCCGGTCTATATCGGCCTCTCCCAGCTTATACCCAAGCTCTTTCAGTCTCTGCTTAAAGGCATGCCGGCCGGAGTGTTTTCCCATCACCAGGCTGCTCTTGGCCAGGCCGATGGCACAGGGATTCATAATCTCGTAGGTGGTCCGTTCCTTTAGCACACCGTCCTGATGTATCCCGGCCTCATGTGCAAAGGCATTCGCCCCCACTATGGCCTTGTTGGGCTGAACGGGTATGCCGGTAATCATGGTAACCAGCCGGCTGGAAGCACAGATGTGCTCGGTAACTATATCCGTTTGCACTTTCAGGGCATCCGCCCGCGTCCGGATAGCCATAACCACTTCTTCCAAAGCGGCATTGCCGGCCCGCTCGCCTATGCCGTTTATGGTCACCTCTACCTGACGCGCCCCATGGGCTATGGCGGCCAGGGAATTGGCTACCGCCAGGCCGAGGTCATTATGGCAATGCACGCTTAACCGGGCCTTCTCTATGCCCGGGGTGCGCTCCATGACATATTTAATCTTTTGCCCGAATTCATCCGGCACGGCGTATCCGACGGTGTCCGGGAAATTGAGAACCGTGGCCCCTGCCTTTATCACCGAGGCAAAAACCTTACAGACAAAGTCCAGGTCACTGCGTGAGGCATCTTCGGCTGAAAACTCCACGCTGTCCGCATAACGCCGGGCGTACCTTACAGCCTCCGCCGCCATTTTTAACACTTCTTCCCGGCTCTTTTTCAGCTTATACTTAAGATGGATATCCGAAGTGGCGAGAAATATGTGGATGCATGGGTGCTTGGCTGCTTTAAGGGCCTCTGCAGCCCGGTCGATGTCCTTGGTGTTGGACCGGGCCAGGGCCGCCACCTGGATGTTTTTTATCTCTTTGGCCACGGCCTTTACGGCTTCAAAATCACCCCTGGAAGCCACAGGAAATCCCGCCTCTATGATATCCACATTTAATTTTTCCAGTTGATGCGCTACGCGCACCTTTTCGCTGATGTTCATGCTGGCGCCGGGCGATTGCTCGCCATCCCGCAAGGTCGTATCAAAAATAAAAATCTTATCTTTCATAGTTTGGCGATTCTTTTTAGTTTAGTGGGACTGGCCTTGTTCAACCAGGAGTTTTTCCGCTTTCCGGCGGCGGTAAAGGGCTACAAAAAGAACGGGCCCGGAAGCAACATAGAGCGCCGTCAATATAAACAGGGTGATATGGGGCTCCATAGCTATAACCATTATGAGCAGGATGGCCGCTACCAGGACATGAAAAGGTTTTTTCTGAAAGATCTGTGAACTTTTAAGACTATGATAGGGTACAGTGCTGACCATAAGATAAGAAAGGATATATATCATTATGAGCACACCCGGATGCTGAAACGTTCCCGTACTGCCTGATAATTCGTGATGCAGTAAAACACTCGTAGCTACCAGGCCGGCAGCGCTCGGACAGGGAAGGCCGTTAAAATAACGGCTGTCAATGTTGTTAACCTGGGTGTTAAACCGGGCCAGCCTCAATGCGCACGTTGCCACATAAAGAAAGGCCGCCAGCCAGCCCAGGCGCCGATAAGGCTGTAACGCCCAGAGAAATGCCAGAATGGCCGGGGCTACGCCAAAGGCCACAAGATCCGAAAGGGAATCGTATTCCAGCCCAAACCGGCTGGTTGTCCTGGTCAAACGGGCAATTCTGCCGTCCAGCATGTCAAAGACACAGGAGATAAGGATGGCCACAGCGGCCGTGTAATAATGGCCTCCGATAGCGGAAATAATGCTATAAAATCCGCTAAACAGGCTGGCCGTCGTAAAAAGATTGGGCAGGATATAGATGCCCCGTCTCCTCTTATCCCTCTTCTTTTTCCTTCTCCTAATCATGTCAAATACCCCAAAACAGTCTGACCGGCCACAACGCGCTGGTCTATATCCACTTCTATCTGGGCGCTTAAAGGTAAATAAACATCGAGGCGCGACCCAAAACGGATCATGCCAAACCGCATCCCTTTCCTTACCTTATCGCCATTTTCCGCCCAGCAGACAATGCGCCGGGCCAGCACACCGGCCACCTGAACGACGACCATGCGCCGGTCATCCTCTACATCAAGAAAAACAGCGTTATTTTCATTCTCAAAACTGGCCCGAGCCTGATCAGCGGCCAGAAATTGCCCGGCCTGATATCGTATCTCCTTCACCACTCCGTCATACGGTATGCGATTGACATGGACGTTGAAGATATTCATAAAAATACTGATCTTCAAAACTTGCCCATGTAAAAACCGTTCATCGGTCACCTTTTCAATCAGTATGACCTTGCCGTCTGCCGGAGAAACCACGGCGCGCGGATCGTCCGGGACCACCCGCTCCGGATCCCGGAAAAAATACAGGATAAAGATGCCTGCCGCCCCAAAAAATACCGAGACGATAACCCAATTTAATAGCGCTGCCAGCAGCGCCGTAAAGGCGGCGATAAAAATGAACGGATAACCTTCTTTGGCCACAGGTATTCCGGGCTGCAACATCAGCTAATGCCTATTTCTTCTTCTTTTCCTGCAGCCAGCTCATCATGGCCCGCAGACGTTCACCGACTTCTTCTATCGGGTGTTCTGCCTCCCTGCGCCGTAAGGCATTGAATACCGGCCGGTTGGCCTTGTTCTCCAATATCCAGTCCCGGGCAAAGGCGCCGCCCTGAATCTCCTCAAGGATGCGTTTCATTTCCCTCCGCGTCTCAGTAGTAACGATTCTTTTACCGCGGGTCAGGTCGCCGTATTCGGCAGTGTCACTGACCGAATAGCGCATGTAGCGGATACCTCCCTTATAAAAGAGGTCAACGATTAATTTCAACTCGTGCAGACACTCAAAATAGGCAATCTCCGGCTGATAGCCGGCCTCGACCAGGGTCTCAAATCCGGCTTTTACGAGTTCTGTTACTCCGCCACAGAGGACGACCTGCTCCCCAAAAAGATCGGTCTCTGTCTCTTCTTTAAAGGTGGTCTCGATAACTCCGGCCCGCGTGGCGCCGATACCTCTGGCGTAAGCCAGGGCTCTTTCCATCGCCTTACCACTGACGTCCTGTTGAATAGCCACCAGAGCAGGAACACCAGCCCCTTTTTCATACTCCGAGCGGACGAGATGTCCCGGGCCCTTAGGCGCAACCATAACCACATCGATATCCTTGGAAGGCGTAATCTGCCCGTAGTGGATATTAAACCCATGAGAAAAAACCAGGGTTTTTCCCTTTTTAAGGTGGGGCAGGACATCCTTTTCGTAAAGTATGGCCTGGATGTGGTCCTGGGTTAGTATCTGAATAACATCCGCCTCTTTACTGGCTTCGGAAGCGCTAACCGGTTTAAATCCATGGCTTACCGCCAGATCATAATTAGCCGAACCCGGCCTTTGCCCCACTATAACGTTAAGCCCGCTATCGCGCAGGTTCTGGGCCTGGGCGTGCCCCTGGCTGCCATAGCCGATGACGGCTATTTTTTTGTTTTTAAGTTTTTTCAGGTCCGCATCTTTGTCATAATAAATCCGCATCCAACTTCCTCCCTTATCTATAGGCAATGTCACTGGTCATTAGTCAATTGTCATTTGTCACTGGTAAAAGAAAGCAATCTTCCACAGTTAACCAATGACCGATGACTAATGACGTTCAGTATAACTACGGCGTCTTTTTGCTGCGTGGCATGGCAATGGTTCCGGTACGGGCCACCTCTTTTATCCCCAGCGGTCTTAACAATTCCAGCACCGCCTTTATCTTGTTTTCATCACCGGTGAGTTCAATAGTATATTCCCTCGGGCTGACATCCACAATCTTGCCCCGAAAGATATCCGCCATGCGCAGAACCTCGGCGCGAGTATTCCCTTCTGCCTTAACCTTAACCAGAACCATCTCCCGTTCTACAAAATCCCCTTCACTTATGTCCACTACCTTGAGCACATTGATCAGTTTATTCAACTGCTTGTTGATCTGCTCAATAATTTGTTCGTCACCCCGGGTCACTAAAGTCATAAGTGATAACTCCGGGTCCAGGGTTTCAGCCACGCAAAGGCTCTCGATGTTAAAACCCCGGCCGCTAAAGAGCCCTGCCACTCGCGAAAGAACGCCGGGCTTATTTTCAACCAGAACTGAAAATGTATGTTTCATGAGCAATCTCCCGTTTTTTAACTATTCGACCACTAAGACACCAAGACACTAAGATTAGAGAATTATCCTTTCAAAACATCTAAGCGCAGGCTTTTGTGCCTTTGTGCCCTGGTGGCTATCTGAACAGTCCCCCCGTTCTCAAACCAAGAGCATTTCGGTAGTTGCCTTACCGGCCGGCACCATGGGATAAACCTTTTCTTCATGCGCAATGATGAACTCCATAACCACAAGATTCGGGGTCTTCAGGGCCTTTTTAATAACCGGCACTACCTCTTCAGGTTTAGTGGCCCGGAGCCCCACCGCGCCATAGGCCTCCGCCAATTTGACGAAATCAGGTGCAGTAGCCAGTGAGGTAGCAGCGTACCGCTTTCCGTAAAAGAGCTCTTGCCATTGGCGCACCATACCCAGATACTGATTATTCAGGATGGCAATTTTTACCGGTAACCGCTGTTCCATGGCCGTGGCCAGCTCCTGGATGTTCATTTGAATACTGCCGTCCCCGGCTATGTCTATGACTATCCGATCCGGCGCTGCCAACTGGGCTCCGATGGCGGCCGGGAATCCATATCCCATAACTCCCAGACCACCCGAGGTCATAAGTGAACGCGGCTCGGCAAACTTATAAAATTGCGCGGCCCACATCTGGTTTTGACCGACTTCTGTGGTAATAATTGCCTTACCCTTCGTGAGTTCATAAAGTTTTTCTACTACATATTGCGGCTTTATCACTCCCTTTTCTTCTTTATAGGAAAGGGGGTGTTTCTTATCCCAATCACGCACCTGGGCCAGCCACTCTTCATGTTTTTCTTTCCAGTTTATCCCCTTTTCCCCTTTGAGAAAAGTGACGAGCTTTCCAAGGGCGTTTTTGCAGTCAGCCACTATCGGGACATCCACCCTGACATTTTTACTGATGGACGTAGGATCAATATCGATATGAATAATCTTGGCATGGGAAGCAAAGGCATCCAGCTTACCGGTAACCCGGTCGTCAAAGCGAGCCCCTACCGCGATAAGGAGGTCACAATTCGCCACCGCCATATTCGAACAATAGGTGCCATGCATACCCAGCATCCCCATCCACAACGGATGCGTGCCCGGAAACCCGCCCAAACCCATCAAAGTAGCAGTAGTCGGTATCTGCGCGAGGGTGGCCAGCCCGGTCAACTCGGCTGCCGCATTGGAGGCTATGATCCCGCCGCCGACGTAAAGCACAGGGCGCCTGGATTGGACGATTAACTGGCCGGCCTTTTCTATCTGGCCCACATGTGCCCCATAGGTTGGATTATAGGTACGCATATTGATTGTTTCCGGATACTTAAATTCAGTCCTATCAACCATTACGTCCTTTGGCAAATCCATTAACACCGGGCCGGGCCGTCCTGATCTGGCCAAATGAAAGGCCTCTCTCACGGTCTGGGCCACATCCTTAACACTCTTCACCAGATAATTGTGTTTAGTACATGGCCGGGTAATGCCGACAATATCCACCTCTTGAAAGGCGTCATTGCCAATGAGCTTGGTAGGCACCTGACCGGTCATAACCACCACGGGAATGGAGTCCCCATAAGCTGACGCAATGCCGGTAACTGTGTTTGTAGCTCCCGGCCCGGAGGTGACAAGAACTACACCCACTTTGCCGGTTACACGGGCATAGGCATCAGCGGCATGCACCGCAGCCTGCTCATGCCTTACCAGTACGTGACGGATAGAAGACTTCATGAGTTCGTCATAGATGTCTATTACCGCCCCACCCGGAAATCCAAAGATCAGATCCACGCCTTCCTTTTTCAAACATTCGATCAAAATCTGTGCGCCTGTCAGTTTCATAGTAATCACCTACCGATACTTGGCCAATATGGCCATTATTTTATCCTTCTCGGCTAGTTTCAACTTCTGAATCCGCTTCTTCTCCATGGTTTCTTCTGTGGTTAGATAGGGCCTCTGATTAAACTCCTCCAGTTTTCTCTCCAGAGACTGATGTTCTTTTGCCGCCCTCTTAAGCTCTTCATCTTTGTCTATCCAAAGGGCCATCAACGCCTTGTCTTTTTCTTCCATATCTTATTACCATCCCTCGCAAACTAAACTTGATCAATTCGTAAGAAAGCCTTTTCACCGCTGAGTACGCAGAGCCCGCAGAGAAAAACTTTAAACTGTTTAATATGTTATCTCGGCGTTCTCAGCGACCTCTGCGGTAATTTTTATTTTTTATGAGTTCATCGAACTTTGTTCACTATAAGAAATAACCATCTGATTTGTCAACTGATTATCATCGATTTTAGCATATTTGTTTTATGCCTTAAAGCTGATCAGGATATGTCCCCATCTTTTTCGGCCCATTTTAGCTCGGCTTCGGATGGCCGGATATATGCCGGAACCATGGTAACAATATCGGCCTGCTCTCCGGCCTTAAACTTCTCTGCCGCCAGGAAAGCCACATTAGAAGCCCGGATAAAAGAAAAGGGGCCGGGGGCAAAGAATGCCTTGTCACCAAGCTCCTTTTTAAAGAATTCGCCGTAAGACCGGGCGCCATCTCCAACCAATATCACCCGTTCTTTTATCCGTGTGACAAGGTCCTGCGGCGAAAGGGCTAACTCAGGGGAGGTCTTTATCAGCCGGCCATCCTCATTCGGATAATAAGCAGCCGTAAAAACCTCTTTCTTTCGGGCATCAATAACGGGAAACACCGGGCGGTCGGCCACGGGAAAGTTTGCGGCCAGCGCATCCAGGCTTGATATGCCCACGACCGGTTTCCCAGTGGCCAGGGCTAGTCCCTTGAAAGTAGCCAGGCCGATCCGGATACCTGTAAAGCTGCCCGGCCCTATAGCCACGGCCAGCCCATCAATATCGTTAAAGGCTAATCCGGTTTGGGCCAAAAGATGCTCTACCGCCTGCAATAAACGCCGGCTGTGCGTTTCGTTGCTGAAGAGGCTGTATTCAGCCAGCACCGCTCCGTTATCCGTGAGGGCTGCGCTACCGGTATGAGTAGACGTATCGACAGCCAGAATCTTCAAATATTACCTGCCCTATTCACCCTTTTACCAGGAGGCGAAGGATATCATTGTAAAAGACCACGGCCATAAGGGAAATAAGAATAACCAGCCCGACTTGCTGGGCAATCTCTCTTTTTTTGAGGCTGACCGGACGCCCCAGGATCAGCTCAATGCCCAGAAAAAGAAGATGTCCACCATCCAGGATAGGTATAGGCAATAAGTTTAGAACACCCAGATTGATGCTCAATAAGGCCACAAAAAAGAGAAGAGGAACCACCCCTGCCTGTGCCTGCTCACCGGCTAATTGAGCAATAAGAATAGGTCCCCCCAAGGTGGATATGGGCACAATCCGCTGTACCAGTTTTATTATACTTAGATATGTTATATAGACAATTTTCCCGGTCCGGTCGATTCCGGCTACGAACGCTTCGAGGGGATTCATCCTGTCCATAATAATGTGATCAGAGGCCGATATCCCGATCACCGGAACTGTAACTTCCTCACCAAATATGTTGCGATGCGCAGCTATAACCGGTGTTATCTGTACCCTGAAGGCCTTGCCGTCACGCACCGCATAAATATCCAGCGGCTGTTTACCGCCCTTGCGTACCATCCCGGCAAGTTCATCCCACTCTTTTACGTGACGGCCATTGATGTGGGTGATCCGGTCTCCGGGCCTAAGGCCGGCCTCTTGTGCCGGCAGCCCGTCTTGCACGCCACCTATAGTCGCCGGCAGCATAGGTTGCCCAAAGGCCATAAAAGTGACAAAAAATATGAAAAAGGCAAAAATAAGATTAGAAAAAGGCCCTGCCGCTACAATAAGGCCCCGTTGCCACAATTTTTTATGGATAAAAGACCTGGACTCTTCATCGGCTTCAACGGTTTCCCCCGGATTTTCACCAAAAAGTTTGACATAACCACCAAGGGGCACGGCTGATATACGATATTCCGTTTCACCAACTACCTTGCCCCATATCCTGGGGCCAAAACCCAAAGAAAATTTTTCTACCCTGACCTTAAAAACTTTGGCCAGCAAGAAATGTCCCAGTTCATGCACCAGGATCAATACGCCCAGGACTATTATCACGGTAAAAACAGTCGTCATCTATCCTCGTTCCCTACACACGGGTATTGTCAAAAATCTCACTGCGTAAGCCAAAATGTAGAATTCAGGAGCCAGAAAACAGAAGAAAGATGAAAGAATCGAGACATTATCAATTCTGGATTCTGGATTCTGGATTCTGAATTATTTTTTAACCTCTTCTTCAGCCCGGATTCTGGCCAAACGATCCGCTGCCATGACGTCTTCCAGTGAATTAACTGCTGAGGCTTCCGAACCATTCATCGTGCCTTCCACGACACGGACAATATCCGTGAATCTTATGCGGCCTTCGAGAAAGGCATCTACCGCTACCTCATTGGCCGCATTAAGGACAACGGGCAGTGTCCCTCCCTGCTTACAAGCCGCATACGCCAGCCGCAGGCATGGAAATTTGTCCATATCCGGTTCTAAAAAAGTCAGGTTATTTACTGATGGAAGATCCAGCCGGGGAAGCCCCATATCGATCCGCTCCGGGGCGGAAAGGGCATAGGCAATCGGAATACGCATGTCCGGTATGCCCAGTTGAGCAATTATGGAACCATCTATGTACTCCACCATAGAATGCACTATACTCTGTGGGTGTATTTGCACGACTATCTGCTCGACGGAGAGATCAAAAAGCCATTTAGCCTCTATAACCTCCAGTCCCTTGTTCATTAAGGAGGCAGAGTCAATCGTTATCTTCCTGCCCATTTGCCAGTTGGGATGTTTTAAGGCCTCGGCCGGGGCTATATTATGCAACATCTCATAAGTATAATGCAAGAACGGTCCGCCTGAAGCTGTGAGTATGATCCTCCTGACATCTTCTTTACGGTGTCCTAACAGGGACTGAAAAATGGCGCCATGCTCACTATCAACAGGGTTAATGGAGACGCCCTTATCCCTGGCTGCTTTCATAATCAGCGAACCGGCGGTAACCAGGACTTCTTTATTGGCCAGGGCAATATTCTTCCCCGCACAGATGGCCTCGTAAGTGGGCACGAGACCGGCAGCGCCCACCATAGCCGAGACAACCATATCAACTTCCGGCAGCGTAGCCACCTCTCTATACCCGTTTATACCGGAAGCAACCTCCACGCCCAGCCCCGCCAGCATCCGGGCCTTTAACTCCACAGCCAGTCTCTCATCCTGGACAGAGACCAGGCGCGGCCTAAAGCGTTCAATCTGTTCTATCAACAATCCGATGTTCTTGCCGGCAGAAAGTCCGGCTACCTGGAAACGTTCCGGAAAACGCGCGGCCACTTCCAACGCGTTGCGCCCAATAGACCCGGTAGAACCCAGGATAGATAATATTTTCAATGCGGCATACCTTTACTGCAAGTTAGGGCCGGATGAAAAACACCAGCTCATAAAAGAGGACGGGTGCGGCCAGGATAACCCCATCTATGCGATCCAGCATCCCCCCATGCCCCGGAAAGAGTTTGCCTGAATCTTTCACCTGGGCAGAACGTTTAAACATGGACTCCACAAGGTCTCCAATTTGAGCGGTAATTCCCAGGGAAAGGGCCAGAAAAACAACCTGTCGCACAGTTATCCAGGGGAAAAAATGAATGCTCATGAGATAGGCCGCCCCAATGCTGGCCGCCAGCCCCCCGATAGCCCCTTCTATGGTCTTTCCCGGACTTACACGCGGATAAAGCTTATGACGTCCCAAGAGAACACCTACGCAGTAAGCGCCGGCGTCACCCGCAAAGACTACGGCCAAAAGAAATAAAATCCAGATACGTCCCATGGCCAGATGTCTTATAAGAACAAGGTGAGATAGGGAAAAGGCCACATATACCAGACCGGCAATGAAAACGCCCATTGAATAAATGACCTTGGGATGAGGCTCATAATTGAACAAATAGTATGCAAGACTCAAGGCCGTGATTAAAAAAAGCACTGCCAGGGTGCAGGGGAAGGAAAAATTATAACTGGAAAGGACGATGAGGCTGCCTAACAAGATGCCGAAATAAACCGGGAGGGAGAGATCGATTCTCCCGGCCAGGGCGTAGTACTCCAGCAAACTAATGGCCACAGTGGCCAGAATCACCAACAAAAAAACAGACCTGGGCCCATACCATATAACGGCTATTAGAAGGGGCGTAGCAATCAGGGCGGTTATTATACGTTTAAGGTGCTGCATAGGCGCCTTTAATCTGTTCACTGGTCAGGCCAAAACGCCGCTCTCTTTCCTGGTAATCCAGGAGGGCCCTTACGAGGTCCTCTCTACGAAAGTCCGGCCATAGGACGTCGGTGATATAGTTTTCCGTATAGGCCATTTGCCAGAGGAGAAAATTGCTTAAGCGATATTCTCCGCTTGTTCTTATAAGGAAGTCCGGATCAGGCAGTCCGGCGGCGGCGGTATCCAGGGTCTGGCTTATATATCCTTCGCTTATTTCATCCGGTAGCAGGGCACCCTGGTTTACCCTGCGCGCGATCTCCCGCACGGCACGCACGATCTCATCACGACCGCTGTAACTTAATGCCAGGGTGAGAACCATATCCTGATTAGACTCTGTTTGTTTAACCGTACGCAACAAGACCTCATAAACAGGCCGGGGAAGTCTTTTTATCTCCCCGATAGCCCTTAGCGATATCCCGTTGGCAAGCATCTCCGCCAGTTCTTTTTCTAAGTAATCAGAAAGGAGACCCATAAGGGCATTGACTTCACCTGGCGGGCGTTGCCAGTTTTCCTGAGAAAAGGCATATAAGGTAAGAAACTTAATCCCTATCTCCCGACAAGTCCGGACTACCTCGCGCACAGATTCAACACCTCGCCGGTGACCGGCAATCCGAGGCAAAGAACGCGATTTCGCCCAGCGTCCATTTCCATCCATGATTATGGCTAAGTGCCGGGGCAATTTTTTTGGATCTAACAACGGACTATCTGAATGAGGCAAAGTCTGCGACCCCTACATCGAGAGATAACTTAGGGAATGACCGGATAATTTCCAGGGAGAGAAAATATACTTAAATGGCTATTTATTAAAATGCCAATATCTCTTTCTCCTTTTCAGCGTAAAGCTGCTCCACTTTTTTAATATAATTATCTGTTATCTTTTGTACCTCTTCCTGCACGGCAAAGGCTTCATCCTCTGAAATTATCTTTTCTTTTTTTAAACCCTTAAGTTCTTCGTTGGCATCGCGGCGTATATTCCGAAGGATAACCCGGTATTCCTCGGTGGTTTTTTTAACCAATTTAACGATCTCTTTCCGCCGTTCTTCTGTAAGAGGCGGTATGGCTATCCGTATAATTTTCCCGTCATTTGCCGGTGTCAACCCCAGTTCTGATTTAAGTATGGCCCGCTCAATATTGGCCAGGGCATTGGTATCCCAGGGCTGAATAGTAATAAGCCTGGGTTCCGGCACAGTAAGAGAGGCCACCTGGCTAAGCGGCAACATGGAGCCATAATAGTCCACTTTAATGCCGTCAAAGAGGGAAACAGATGCCCTTCCGGTACGCATCCTGGCCAGCTCATGTTTAAAGACCTCAATGGTCTTTTCCATTTTAGCCTTTAAATCTTTTAAGACTTCGTCCTTCATGGTTCGGCGCCCTGCACTGTTGTTCCGACCGGTTTTCCAAAAATAGCTTTCTTAATATTCCCCTTTTTTTGAATATTAAAGATTATTATAGGCTTTTGATGATCCATAGCTAAAGAAATAGCCGTGGCATCCATAACGCGTAATTTTTTCTGCAATACATCCAGGTAAGTCAAGTTGCGAAACATCCTGGCCTTTTTATCTTTAAGAGGGTCCCGGTCATAGACCCCGTCCACTCGCGTGGCCTTAAGAATAACATCGGCGTGAATCTCCATGGCGCGGAGGGCGGCGGTGGTGTCCGTGGTAAAATAGGGGTTACCGGTACCGGCTCCGAATATAACCACCCTTCCTTTTTCCAGATGCCGGATTGAGCGCCGTCTTATGTAGGGTTCGGCTACTTCCCGCATCTCAATAGCGGTCTGCACCCGGGTCTGGACGCCTTTTTTTTCCAGGGCATCCTGCAGAGCCAGGGCATTTATCACCGTAGCCAACATGCCCATATAGTCAGCAGAAGCCCTGTCCATACCCTGGGAAGCGCCGGCTATGCCCCGAAAGATATTGCCGCCGCCAATGACCACCGCCAGTTGTACGCCCAGTCCCATTATCTCTTTAATCTCTTCGGAGATAAAAGTCAGGACATCGTGGCTTATGCCAAATGATTGACCGCCCAACAGGGCCTCACCGCTTAATTTTAGCAAGACTCGTTTATACTTGGGGGTCATCAGACCTATTCACCATTTTCACCGAGCTGATACCGCGTAAAACGTCGAACAGATACGTTTTCTCCGGTCTTGGTTATTAACTCATTTAAAACATCCTGAATGGTAAGGTCGGGATCGCGTACATATTTCTGCTCCAAGAGGCAGATTTCACCATAATATTTTTCTAGTCGCCCTTCAACTATCTTGTCCAGGATCTTCTCCGGCTTTCCGGTTTCAACAGCCTGGGCGCGGTAAATCTCCTTCTCTTTTTCTATTACCGCGGCATGGACATCCTCTCTGCGTAGATAAATCGGATTGGCCGCAGCAATATGCATGGCTATATTCTTAACAAATTCCTGGAATTGGTCTGTCTTGGCCACAAAATCTGTTTCACAGTTAACTTCTACCAACACGCCTATCTTGCCGCCGGCATGGATATACGCCCGAACAGCTCCTTCGGTCATCGCCCGGCCAGCGCGTTTAACGGCCACGGCCAATCCCTTTTTGCGAAGGTAGGCAATTGCCTTTTCCATATCTCCCTGACATTCCTTAAGGGCTAACTTACAATCCATAATGCCCGCATTGGTCTTATCGCGTAATTCCTTTATAGTATTTGCCGAAATTTCCACCATTCTTACCCCCTTAAAACTAGACATATTATCAAAAGATTAACCACAGCGCGGCAAAGCCGCAACCAAAAACGCTTTGCGCAAATTTCAAATGACAAAACCCAAAGTTCAAATGAAGTTCAAATGACAAATGTCAAAGGCGCTTCTCTATTTGAGCTTTGACATTTGGTAGTGATTTTAATTTTGAGCTTTGAATTTTGAACTTCTTGACATCGCAAGGGTTAACCTTCATCCTCTGCCGAGGCCGGTAACAATTCTTCTTGTGGCCCAGTATCCCCTGTCAACCCTACCGACTCGGTCTCCGCCGCAGTCTTATCAGTTACGGCCTGAAGGGCCTCCTCTAAACGCCCCTTGCCTTCTAAGCAGGCATCGGCTATTCGTGAGGTGAGAAGCCTGATAGCCCTTATCGCATCATCATTTCCGGGTATCAGGTAATCAATACCGTCGGGATCACAATTAGTATCAACTATAGCAACAACAGGAATGCCCAGCTTTCGGGCCTCGGTTATGGCGATATACTCCTTCCTGGGATCAACCACAAAGAGGGCCCCGGGCAATTTTCCCATCTCTTTGATACCCCCCAGTGATTTTTCTAATTTAACAATCTCCTTCTCCATTTGAAGGATTTCTTTCTTTTTAAAACGATGGATGCTTCCATCCTCCTTCATGGCTTCCAGAGTCTTAAGGCGGTCGATGCTTTTACGGATAGTCTGGAAATTAGTTAGGGTGCCGCCCAACCAGCGACTGTTCACATAAAACATACCGCAGCGGTTGGCCTCTTCTGCAATAGACTCCTGGGCCTGTTTCTTTGTCCCCACAAATAAAACAGGTTTTCCCCCGGTCGTCGCCTGCACAACAAAATCGTAAGCAGTCTTGAATAATTGCACGGTCTTTTGCAGGTCAATAATATAAATGCCGTTTCTAGTGCCAAAAATGTAAGGTTTCATCTTGGGATTCCACCGCCTGGTCTGGTGACCAAAGTGGACCCCGGCTTCCAATAATTGTTTCATGGTAACATAAGACATAATATTCCTCCTGTTCCTTGGTTAGTTCCACCACCCTCCGCATCTCACCGTTAACCCCGCCCAAGGCGGACACCAAGGCTAATCAGAGGGTGTGTGTATTTAAAACGTTGCTTTTTAACACAAAAAAGGCGCCTTTGCAATTAAAATCAGATAGTTCTCAAAAAGGGTTTATATACTGATCAGCTGCGATATGAAGCATTTATACGCACATAATCCGCTGACAGGTCGCATGTCCAGACGTTAAAATCACAAGGACCTCTGTCCAGGTCTATGCGCAGGATAAATTCTTCCTGACGCATAGCCCCGGTAGCCGCCATTTCTGCCTCCGGTCCGCAGCCCAGGCCGTTTTTAACCAGGGGGAACGTGTTTATAGCAACGCTCACCCTCCCCGGATCCATGGGGACACCGGACCTTCCCAGAGCGGCCATAATCCGCCCCCAGTTAGCGTCTTCCCCAAACAGCGCTGTCTTTACCAGGTTGGAATTAGCCACGGCGTAAGCGGCCTTACGGGCCTCGCCAACAGTGCCGGCGCCGGTGACACGAACCTCCACCAGCTTTGTGGCTCCCTCGCCATCCCGTACGATCCTCCTGGCCAGGTCTATAAGAAGCTCGCCCAGCAGCTTTTCAAAAACGCCTCTGCCCGCAGAATCGTCAATATCTATGCGCTTATTATTGGCTTCGCCACTGGCCAGGATTATCACCGAATCGTTAGTGCTCATATCTCCATCTACCGTGATCCGGTTAAAAGACAGCGAAACCGCGCGATGCAAAGATGCCCTCAGGGCATCGGCCCTTATGGCGGCGTCGGTCATGACAAAACAGAGCATGGTCGCCATCTGCGGCATAATCATCCCTGCCCCCTTGGCTATAGCCGCCATACGGATGGGAACGCCGTCGATATTACCTTCGCGAAAGGCTGTCTTAGGCATCTTATCTGTAGTCAGGATAGCCCGGCTGACCTCAGCCAGGCGGTTCGGCGCAAGGGACTGCGCCAGGGGGGGAATGGCCCCTTTAATCCTCTCCATAGGCAGGAACTGACCGATAACGCCGGTCGAGGCCACCAGCGCCAGTTTTTCTTTTATCTCCAAATGTTTTGCCAGAACACGCGCCGACTCCCGGGCATCCTCCAGCCCCTGCTCTCCGGTACAGGCATTAGCGTTCCCGCTGTTTACAAGGATGGCCTGAGCCGCTCCCCGACGCAGGCGCTCCCGACTTATGATGACCGGCGCAGCCTTGACGCGATTTCTGGTAAATACGCCCGCCGCCACGGCCGGCTTCTCGGCATAAATCAGCCCTACGTCCAAACGCCCCGGCTTTTTGATGGAGGCCCCGGTAGCCGAAAATAAAAAGCCTTTTATCTGCTGGTTATTTTTTCCCACAGCACTTTTTATATTTTTTGCCGCTGCCGCACGGGCAGAGTTGATTGCGCCCGATTTTTTCGGCCTGCCGCCGCACAGGTTCTTTCTCTTCTTCACCTTCGTCGCCACGGGTTAAAGAGAATTCCTGCCTTTTGGGACGCTGATAAGTCTCTAAATCCGCCTCCCTGGCCAACTGAACGCGGAAGAGGGTAGAGACCGCTTCTTCTTTGATGCGTTCCACCATGGCCATAAACATCTCGTACCCTTCCTTCTTATATTCCTGTAACGGGTCTTTCTGTCCGTAACCACGGAGTCCTATCCCCTCTTTCAGGTGATCCATATTGAGCAGGTGATCTTTCCAGAGACTATCTACGGTCTGTAAGGTAATAAAACGCTCCAGGGATCGAAACGTTTCTGTACCGAACTCTCTTTCCCTGGCTGCATACGCCTCTTTTACTCTGGCCAACACCATATCTTCCAGGGTGCCCCGGTTAAAATTACGGACTTCTTCAGGGGCAAAGGATAGGTGAATAGAAAACTGGCTGTAACACCGGTCGGCCAATCCCTTCAAATCCCACTCTTCCGGCAGGCTCTTTTCGTCCGCCACGGCATCCACCATAACCGAAACAATATCTTCGATCATTTCTCCGATATATTCCTGCAGGTTATCGCTGCCCAAAATTTCGCGCCTCTGTCTGTATATAACCTCTCTTTGCTGGTTCATGACGTCGTCATATTCCAGGAGACGTTTTCTGATCTCGAAATTCTGCGCCTCTACCCTCTTTTGCGCATTTTCTATGGCCTTGGAAACCAGGGTGTGTTCAATGGGTTGGTCTTCTTCCATACCCAGTTTGTCCATGATAGAGGAGATACGTTCCGAACCGAATATGCGCAAAAGGTCATCTTCTAAAGAAAGATAAAACCGCGAAGAACCCTGGTCGCCCTGACGTCCGGCCCGGCCGCGAAGCTGATTGTCAATACGCCTGGCCTCGTGTCTCTCGGTGCCCACAATATGCAACCCGCCCAGATCAGGCACACCCTCGCCGAGGACAATATCCGTACCCCGGCCGGCCATATTCGTGGAGAGGGTTACGGCCCCTTGCTGCCCGGCCCGGGCCACGATCTCCGCCTCCTTTTCATGGTGTTTGGCGTTGAGCACGGAATGCCTGATGCCTTCCTTGCGTAAGAGGCTGCTCAAGCGTTCTGACTTCTCAATCGATATAGTTCCCACCAGCACCGGCTGCCCTTTGGCATGGAGTTCTTTTATTTCCCGTGCGACAGCCTTGAATTTTTCATTCTCTGTCTTATAGATAGCATCCGGATAATCGGTACGGATCATGGGCATATTGGTGGGGATAATGACTACCTCAAGATTATAGATTTTCTGAAATTCCACCGCTTCAGTATCTGCCGTACCGGTCATGCCGGCCAGTTTCTCATACATGCGGAAATAATTCTGGAAGGTAACGGAGGCCAGGGTCTGGTTCTCACTCTCAATTTTAACTTCTTCCTTGGCTTCCAGGGCCTGGTGCAGCCCTTCACTGTAGCGGCGGCCGGGCATGAGCCGGCCCGTAAATTCATCCACAATGATAACTTCCCCATCTTTGACTATATAATCAACGTCTTTCTTGAAAAGGGTATGGGCTCGCAGGGCCTGGTTCACATGGTGCAACGTCTCTATATTTTTAGGATCATAGAGATTGTCTGTCTTGAGCAATTTTTCCGCCTTGGCTACACCCTCCTCGGTCAGGACCACAGTGCGTGTCTTTTCCTCCACCACGTAGTCTTGTTCTGATCGGAGTTTTGGGATAATCTTATCTACACGATAATAAAGTTCTGTGGACTCTTCCGCCGGTCCGGAAATGATAAGCGGAGTACGGGCCTCATCTATAAGGATACTATCGACCTCGTCCACCAGGGCGTAATAAAAATCACGCTGCACAAAATCATCGACGCTAAACTTCATATTATCGCGGAGATAGTCAAACCCGAATTCATTGTTAGTGCCATAAGTAATGTCCGAAAAATAGGCCTGCTTGCGTTCGGCATCGTTCAGCCCGTGCACTATTACCCCGACCGAAAGGCCCAGAAATTTATAAATCCCACCCATCCATTCGGCGTCGCGTCTGGCCAGATAATCATTCACGGTCACCACGTGCACGCCCCTTCCGGTAAGGGCGTTGAGATAGACCGGTAAGGTAGCCACCAGCGTCTTCCCTTCGCCCGTTTTCATCTCCGCAATCTTACCCTGGTGCAGGACCATGCCGCCCATAATCTGTACGTCAAAGTGGCGCTGCCCCAGGACCCGCCTGGAAGCTTCCCGGACTGCGGCAAAGGCCTCCGGCAAGAGATTATCGAGAGATTCCCCGTTTGCCAGGCAACTTTTGAATTCTTCCGTCTTCCCCCGGAGCGCATCGTCGCTCAAGGCCTGCACGGACGGCTCAAGACTGTTTATGTGGCTGAGCGTTAAGCTTAATCTATTTACTTCCCGCTCATTTTTAGTGCCAAATACCCTGGCTAATAGACTGCCTATCATCTTTACCCCGAACAAATAATAAATTTCTATTTAGTTTTCATCCGGAAACTACCGTTTCTGGCCTACGGTCGGCCTAAGGCCGGATGGAGCAATCAGCGCTCAGCTATAAGCATGAAGCCGGTTCACCATTCACTGTTGACCGTTTACCGAAAGAAAATGTCGGACAACGGTTAACGGTTAACGGATAACGGATAACAAACATGCTGACAGCTCATACCTCTAACAGCAAAGCTACCTCATCACATTGAGGGAATTTGTAACATTTTATGCAATCGCTCCAGATCTTTTGCGGCAAAGTCGCCTTATCAATCTTTATAAATCCAAGGCGCATAAAAAAATCCGGCCGGTTTGTCAGGGTAAATATCCTGTAAATACCCAGGGTAATGGCCTCGCTGATACATGCCTCCACCAGACTTCTCCCTATTCCACGCCTCTGAAAATCCTCAACTACAGCCAGTGATCTGATCTCTGCAAGGTCTCCCCAGCAAATATGCAAAGCGCAGCTACCTACGACCGGCCCATGGTCGCCATCCTGATAAACATAGAAATCGCGCAGGTTATCGTAAAGCTCGCTTAACGATCGACCCAATAGATCGCCTTGTTTGGCAAACGTGCTAAGCAATTGATGGATATTGGCGACATCAGATATGCGGGCCTTACGTATCATCTACTAATCCTTTGTGCTTTCGCCAGAAGTAACCGGGATGGAAACTGTAGTTATGAACAGCCTGGTGTTTTCCTTCTCTGCTATACGGTCGGCAGCGCTATTGGCGTCGCTTACGGCACTAAACCGCCCGATCTGTACACGGTACCATACACCGGCCCGTGGTATCTCACCCTTGATAATAAAGACCTCATACCCTTTCTTTTCCCACACGGCCTTCAATTCTTCGGCCTTAGCTGCGTCGCGAAGAGAGGCCACCTGTAACGTATAAAAAACATTAGGAGATGGCCTTGTTTTTCCAGCGCCTGTTGCCTCTTCTGCCTGAAGGTTGCCAGGCTCCTCAAGGCCTGGCACAGGTTGACCGCCCTGGTTCATCTCCTGCCCTAAAAGATCCTCTCCTTGTTGAGTGGTAACCGGCGTCAGAGGTTTATTTCCCTCAGGTTGCTGCCCGCCTTGAGTCGCAGGTGGCGAGGTCATGGCCTCAAGTTCTTTGTTAACACTGCTGAACATATCCCGGCCTACCCATATGCCAAAGATAAACATCCAGAGAAGGACGCCAAGGGCAGCTATACCTATGGTTACCAACCCGCCCCGGCTGATTTCAAACTGATATATACGTCGGTCTTTCTTCCCTTTAGAAGCCATAGTTACTCCCACTTGACCTACAGGGACACACGGAGAAAATAAGCTTTCAGCGATCAGTTGTCAGCCGTCAGCATGTTTGTTATCCGTTAACCGTTGTCCGACATTTTCTTTCGGTAAACGGTCAACAGTGAACGGTGAACCGGCTTCATGCTTATAGCTGAGCGCTGATTGCTCCATCCGGCCTTGGGCCGACCGTAGGCCAGAAACCTTGTGTTTCCGGATGGAAGCCCATCACATCTTATCCGGCGCCGAGACACCCAGTATCCTGAGGCCGTTTTTCAATACTTGCTGTACTCCCTGGATCACGGCCAATCGAGCCTGCGTAAGCGGCTCGGTGTCACTTACAATGCGGTGTTTATTATAAAAATTGTGCAGCACCGCGGCCAGATCGCCCAGATAAAAGGCTATGCGGTGCGGCTCAAGAGTTGTAGCGCTGTCCTCGATTACTTCAGGATAAAAAGAGAGTAGTTTCAGTAAGCGAAGCTCTTCCGGAGCAGTCAAAAGCGACGTATCCACTTTAGCTACAGGCCATATCTCAATGCCTTTTTCTGCCGCCATCTCAAAAACGCTGGATATGCGGGCATGGGCATATTGCACATAATAAACCGGGTTTTCCTGGCTCTGGCTCTTGGCCAGGTCAAGGTCGAAATCCAGGTGGCTGTTTGACCGCCGGGTCAGGAATATGAAGCGGGCTGCGTCTTTGCCTACCTCATCGATGACTTCCCGCAGCGTAACAAATTCACCCGAGCGGGTGGACATAGCCACCGGGCTGCCGCCGCGCATCAAATTTACCAACTGCACCAGGATAATATGCACCTTTTCTTTAGGCTGACCGAGGGCCTCCACCGCGGCTTTAAGCCGCGGGACATAACCGTGGTGGTCAGCTCCCCATATATCGATTATGAGGTCAAAACCTCTCTCAAATTTATTGAGATGATAGGCAATATCTGAGGCAAAGTAGGTAGTAGCCCCCTTCCCGCGTACCACTACCCGGTCTTTTTCATCACCGAGGGCCGAGGCTTTAAACCATAACGCCCCCTCCGCTTCATAAAGAAAGTCTCTCTCTCTGAGTATATCTATGGCCCTATCCACCGTACCGGTGTCAAAAAGGCTCTTCTCACTAAACCAGTGATCGTGAAGGACGTTAAAATCCGTAAGATCCCGCTTGATACCCTCCAGAATAACCTGCTGTGCCTCCCGGGTAAAATATGGTATGGCCGGCCCTGTAGATTCGTCTAGAAAACGTTGTCCTTCCCGCTCAATAATGGCCTGAGCGATATCCTTTATATAATCGCCCTGATAATGGTTAGCCGGGAATTCGATTTTCTCCCCTAAAAGCTCCCGGTAACGCAGATAGGTAGAGGCCCCCAGGGTCTCCATCTGAGTGCCGATATCATTTATGTAATATTCCCTTGCCACCTGGAATCCGGCCGCATCCAGGAGATTAGCCAAGCTGTCTCCTACGGCTGCTCCCCGTCCGTGTCCTATATGCAGAGGACCGGTAGGGTTGGCGCTGACAAATTCCACCTGTACTTTTCGTCCCTGGCCTATTTTAGATCGCCCATAATTCTTGCGCTCCCGGTCAATCTCCGCTAATGCCTCCCGCCAGCAGCTATCTTTTACGAAAAAATTAATGAAACCCGGGCCTGCCACCTCTACTTTTGTCAAAAAATCGGCGCTTTTTTCTATCTCTTCAGACAGCGCCTGAGCAACATCGCGCGGGCTCTTTTTGAGAGAACCGGCCATTACTAATGCTACATTCGACGAATAATCGCCGTGGGTCTCTGTTTTGGGCCTTTCGAGCTGAAAGACGGGAACATCTTTATATTCTATTCCCTGCCGGTCAAAAAAGGCCTTTATACTATCCAAAACTACTAGTTGCAGTTTTTTTCGCATCTCTAATCCATATAATGTCTTTAAATTTATAAACCGTTTGACTGTGTTGTCAAGGATTGACTGTAAAGCGCGGATTACGGCTGCCTACGGCACAGAGAAGGTCATAACTGATAGTCCCGGCTCGGTCCGCCACCTCATCTACAGAGATAACCTGATCACCCTGTCTTCCAAAAATGACCACCTCATCATCTATAGCTGCGCCTTCAATGTGGCTCACATCAATCATGGTCAGACACATACACACCGTGCCCAGCACGGGCGCCCGTTTCCGACGTATCAGCACCTCTCCCCGGTTGGAAATAGAGCGGCTGTATCCGGCATCATAGCCTACCGGCACTACAGCAATAGTCTTTGCCTCGGGTGTAACGTACCTCCGGCCATAACTGATCGAGGCGCCTGCCGGTACTTTTTTAACCTGGATCACCTTACTTTTAAAGGTCATTACCGGCCTTAGCGCCGCTACGCCTTGCATGTCCTTACCGGGATATGCGCCATAGATCATGATACCCGGTCGTACCAGGTTCATCCGTGCCGCCGGGTAGGCCATCAGCCCTGCCGAATTGGCAATATGATTTTGGGGAAGCTCAAACCCTAACCCCCTGCCGATATTAATAGCCTCATTAAAGTGTTCTAATTGACTCAAAGTGTAATCCCTATCATTACTGCTGTCCGCACAGGATAGATGCGACATAAGCCCTAAGACCTTGATGCCTTCCTTCCCACGAACGTAAGAAAGGATAGCCGGCAAATCAGTTATGCCTACACCCAGACGCCCCATACCCGTATCAACTTTTATGTAAATGCCTGCTACCCTGTCTCTATTTTGGGATTCTCTGGAAAGGGCATCTATAAGCTCAAAGTTATAGACCACAGGAGAGATATTGAACTCAACAATCTCAAATGCGTCCCGCTTTGATTCCGGCAGGTGCAGGATAACAGGAGTCCAGACGCCGGCTTGCCTTAAAGTTACGGCCTCCTCCATTATGGATACGAAGAAGCCATCAGCGCCTTGCTCTTGAAGGGCCTGTGCAACCGGAATAAGACTATGTCCATAGGCATCTGATTTTACTACAGGGAAAACTGCCACTTCTGGTTTGACCAGCCGTTTTGCCTCGCTGAAGTTATGCCTTACGGCTGAGAGGTCAATTTCAACCCTGTTTAGTGCCATTTTATGCAGCGCCGGCCCGTGCTATCGCCCCATAGAAATAAGTTTCGAATCTTGCGTAACTTACCAGATTGCATCCCGTGTTACAAGGGCTTTATGGCTCCGGTTTTCTCCCATTTTTTTATGGAACCCCTCTATTCCTTTGCTCCACGGCTTTCGCAGTGACCCTACCGGGGTTCGCAGGTGGGGAATACTTGCCCCTTCCAGCCACTAAAGGGCCGGCTTTCCCCTTCCTGCTCACCTTCGATGGGTCCCCCACTGCTCCAGCAAGTTTCGCTCAGGAATAAGGGGTTCCTTTCTCACCAAGGCCACAGGGCGCCAAGGGCTTCTACGCTTTTAAAAACATCTTCCTCACGATGGGGCTCAAGGGTAACTATCGGCCTGGGTGAGCAATTATTCAGTAAGGAAAAAAGGGAGTGGAAGTCTATGTTCCCACACCCAAGGGCCAAATGGGAATCGGTGTCCCCTAAATTGTCATGCAGGTGAAGCTGTCCCAGATAAGGCCGCAGTTTTCCCAGCCACTCGCCAATATCCGTACGGCCAAACACATGCCAATGACCTATATCAAAGCAAAAGCCGGCGTGGGGCGAGTTAAGCTGTGACAAAAGGGCTACGTGGAGGTCTGGAGTTTCCTCATAAACATTTTCCAGCATCACCTTTGTTCCTGCGCTCTGGGCCAGCTCTGTCAAAGGCAACCAGGACTCAACACTCCTTTCCAGCCAGGAATCAACCTGGTTTTGATAGCTTTGACTGTTAAAGCCGGTGTGGCAGACCACACTGAGCGGCTCAAATACCGGCAGTAGTTCAAATGCCTGACGTAGCCGCCTTATAGTAGCTTTTCGCATAAGTGGATCGGGTGAACCCGGCACCATATCCATAAAAGGGGCGTGCAGGGTAACAGAAAGGTCTTCCTTACGCAGGAGGCGGGCTATCTCTGTAAACTGAGACAGGGAAAATTCATCCAGCGCCGGGCTGTCTATGCCGATCTCCGGGTTGATACGGTTCTCTAAGACCACCGGCAGGTATTTGCTCTTGAGGAGGACAAAAGGAACGTTTATCTGGACAGCACGGATCAAATGGTTCATTTCCAACAAACGCCTCTCTTATCAGTTCTGTTTAGTCTGATGTCTCTATTTGAGGCCAGCATAGTATGTTTTTGAGTCCGGATCAAGCCCGGATCTCCAATTTTTAAACGAACACACCCGATAACATCTTGACATACCTATGTAAAATGAGTAACGTACCAATTCAACGAAGAAATATTCCCATTTATAGGGCTACTAAATAATCTTTTACGTTAAGGATAGGTGCCTTGGCCTTTAATCCTCAAAGGAGCAAAAGAAGCCAATGCTTTCCATTGTGAATGAAATGCAGTTTAAAGACGGAGACTATATATTTAAAGAGGGAAGTTACGGGGATTGGATCTATGTGATCTTATCCGGACAGGTTGAAATCTCAAAATATTGCCGGGGGCAAAAGGTTATCGTAGAGACCTTAAAAGAAGGTGACGTCTTTGGAGAAATGAGTTTTGTCGATAAAACGCCGCGCTCCGCCTCGGCCATAGCCAGGGGTAACGTATCTCTGGGTATCGTGGACCGTGATCTCCTGGACCATGAATATAATAAACTGTCGCAGGATATGCGCATGGTATTCAGGGCCTTGGTAAAACGCCTGCGCGAAACGACCGCTAGAATTAGCGCATTTTCCGGCCGCCAGGATCAACGGGCGGAGAAGCCCCTGGACATTCAATTCAAATCCGGCCGGGATTTCACCAAGGCTTATGCCGTCAACATAGGAGGCGGGGGGTTACTGGTAAGAGTCGATGAACCGGTGTCTGTGGGGACAAGATGCGCGGTATGTTTCAATCTTCCGGGCGAAAGCCTTCCTATTGAAACGGATTGCCAGGTGGTATGGTCAAGCCTGGGGACGGAAAAGGATAAAAAGATAGTAATGGCTGGATTACAATTTATAGACCTGAAAGCCAAAGATAGAGACAGGATAAGCTCTTATGTTAATAAGGTCAGCCAGCTTGAACAGAAATAAGAATATTAAACATGCAATGTAAGCCTATTCTATAAAATATGCCATCCAGGGAAGATACAAATAATCTGCTGCGCAACATCCCCTCCGTGGATGAAATATTATCTCTTTCAGAGACACAATCATTGCTTGAAAAATATCCCCGCCGCCTGGTGGTATCCACTATCCGCCAGGTATTGGAAGGGATCCGCGGCCAACTCCTGGCCACAAACAGTCAATCATCCCATGTAGATACCTCTTTAGACAATATCACGGAATCGTTGAAGGAATTTTTAGGTCAAGCTGCCCGGCCTAGTCTCCGCCCTCTTATAAATGCCACGGGAGTGGTTATCCATACCAATCTCGGCCGGTCACTATTAGCGGACGCAGCGGTTGAACAGATGAACGCAATCGCTGCCGGTTATTCAAATCTGGAATTTGACCTGTCTGCCGGACGGCGCGGCAGCCGGTATGTGCATGTGGAAGAGATACTGCGTCAGTTGACTGGCGCTGAGGCCGCCCTCATCGTTAACAACAACGCGGCGGCTGTGCTCCTGGTGCTGGATACCCTGGCCAGAGGTAAGGAGGTTATTGTCTCCCGCGGACAGTTGGTAGAGATAGGGGGCTCTTTCCGCATACCGGATATAATGGCCCGAAGCGGGGCACAACTAGTCGAAGTGGGCACGACCAACCGAACCCATCCGGCGGACTATGAACGGGCTATAACTGAGAATACGGCCTTTCTAATGAAGGTCCACACCAGTAACTTCCATATAATAGGTTTCACTTCCGAAGTTCCACTAGCAGATCTGGTCGCGCTGGGTAAAAGACATGGTCTTCCGGTGGTGGAGGACCTGGGGAGCGGATGTTTTGTTGATCTTTCCCGCTACGGGCTGCTTAAAGAGCCCACCGTCCAGGAGGCACTCCAAGCCGGGGCAGATATAGTGACCTTCAGCGGGGACAAGTTATTGGGAGGGCCCCAGGCCGGTATCATCCTGGGCCGGGATAAATTTATCGGGCAGGTCCGAAGCAATCCCCTGAACAGGGCGCTGAGGATCGATAAGTTAACACTGGCCGGCCTGGAGGCCACGTTAAGGCTGTACCTTGACGATGAAGGGGTCGTCAAACAGATACCGACACTACGGTTATTGACCGTGCCCATCGCTGAGATCAACAAAAAGGCATTACAGCTTTACCGCCGCCTGACAAAGGCAGCCGTGGATCATCTTTCGTTGCGGGTTATAGATGTTGACTCCCAGGTAGGCGGTGGAGCCCTGCCGCTTCAGAAATTGCCTAGCCGGGCCGTAGCCGTCCAGCCAAAGGGATTCTCCGTAACAGAACTGGAAGCCAGGATGCGAAGCCTTTCCCGCCCGGTCATCGGCCGCATTGAAAACGATCAATTTATCATGGACATGCGCACAGTGAGTACGGAAGAAATTCCCCATATTGTCGAAGCCGTCAAAACAGTCCTTTCGGAGTAAGCCAACATGGTAAAAAGGCTCTCCATAACTTCATCGGAACCACAGGATATATTCCTCTTCCAGGAGTATATAAAAAAAGACTTAAACCTTCTCTTTCAGGCCCAAGATGTACTCCTTTTGCCTGCGAACTGTGCGCCAAATCTTCTTACCCCTCTGATTACCAAAAGCAAAATGGAAACAATTCCCCGGAATACCCCCACACACCCCCTTGGAAAAAACAACTCTGTATTCCTGCCTTTTATATGGCAAAACGAGCCGCTCGGCATAGCTATATTTAAAGATACGGCCGGGACATTTAAAAAAAATATACTAGCCAGCCAATGGTCAAAGCTCAGCCAATTAATCCTGGAAAAAGTCCGGGTATATAAGACCTATTTTACAGATACGGAAAGCGGCGCACTGGCCCCGGAACTTTTTAAAGATACCCTTATCCAGCTTATAACTACAGACCTGAAGGGCAAGGATACTAAACCTGTACCCGAACCAGAGAGCTTTCCGGATCTGTCCGGCTCGCATACCAGGTTTTCCATAATCTTTATGGAGGTACTCTTTCGGCAGTCACTAAAGCGCCGCCCTAACCCGAGTCTTAAGCCGGGCCGTCAAATGGGATTCTGGGCGGATATTATCCCGGCTATAAAAAATGAGCTGAAAGGCGTTGATCTTTCATGCCTGTTTCGCAGAGACAAGTCGGCCTTAGCCCTGATCGTGCCCTTTTGTGATGAGGAGAGGGGCCGTAATATAAGCCTGGCCCTATTTGAACTCCTTAATAAAAGACGCCTTAAGGATGGAATCAAGGCAGCGATAGGGTTTCTGTCCTATCCAATAAGTAGCAACGAAAAATGCCGGAATCTGCCGCCAGGAAAATTATATGATCTTATTATCGGGAAGGGTAAAGAGATTTTAGCCGTGGCCCAAAGCAGGTTCGATTATCCTCTTTGTTTTTCCCGGGAGCTTGAAGAGACCTCTAGCCTTAAAATGGCGGCAAATATTCATCGGGTTACGGATAAGCTGAGAAGGAAGTGGGAAAAAACGAAGAGATTTTCCCTGATATTGGCAAGATATGATGACCAAAATGGAAAAGAGGACTATAGTCCCTTCCTGGAAAAGATAAATTCCTGGTTATCACCGGGGCAGTCGATCCTGCCGTGCACTGAGGATTCCTTTTTCGTTTACCTGCCGGATATCAGCCCGGAAGAGGCCCTTCTTGCAGGACAGAATTTGAAATCTCAGATAAAGGAAGACTGCGGCAAGACCGTAACTATGGGCCTGGCCGGTTATCCGTTACTTTACTATGAAAAAGAGGAGATCACTTTTAACGCCTACAAGGCGCTTGTGCATACTGATTTCTTTGGCCCGGACACCATTACCGCTTTTGACGCCGTAAGTCTCAATATAAGCGGGGATACGCTCTTCAACGCAGGCCATATCCATGGCGCCATAATGGAATATAAAAAGGGACTATCCCTCGATCCGCAAGACGTCAATCTCTTAAATAGCCTGGGCGTTTGCTATGCCCGTCTTAAATGGTATAACAGGGCCATCTCCTGTTTTGAGAAGACCCTATCTATGGAAAAAGATAATTTTATGGCCCAATACAATCTGGGGTTGGCCTATCTCAAAACCGGCATACCGGATAAGGCCTTTTTGGCCCTGCAACAGGCGGCTTCTTTGAACGGAAATCATTTTGACATCCTCTTTCAGATGGGGAAGTTATTACAAGAACAAAAAAGAGGGGCGGAGGCCGTTGGTTATTTTCAAAAGGCAGCGCAATGCCCGGATGCCAAGGGGTATATATACCGATACCTGGGAGAAGCTTATCTCGGCTTGAATCTAAAAAAAGACGCCATGACTGCATTTAAAAAGGCGGTTAAGAGCAACCCTGCTGACGCCTTCTCCTTCAGTTGGTTGGGTATGCTTTATGCTGAACTAAAAAACGACCTGGAAATTGCCCGTACATTATGTCAAAAAGCGCTCGAACTCGATCACCAAAACAGCCTCTATTGGAAGACAATCGGGCGGATTTATTATCTCAAAAATGATTATCCTCAGGCCATCCACCATCTTAGCGAAGCCCAGCGCCGGATGAAAAAAGACCACGAAATCTACTATCATTTGGGCCTGGTTTATGAAAAAATGGGTGACATAGCTGAGGCCAGGAGAAAATGGCAAAAGGCGCTCAAGGTTAATCCCCTTTTTAAAGAGGCCCGGATTGCGCTTCAGTCGTACGATTGAGGAATAAGTAAGAACCCTGTCCTTTTTAAGATCATAGTCCTCACGTCTTAAACAACAAAACGCACGTTGCAAGATTCTTTACTTCAAATCTTTACATTTACAAAAAAACATTTTCCCCCGATAATATAAAGTTATAGTGCACGTTATGAAAACAAAAGCTCACTAAGAGGAGGGAGGCATTTTTATGAAAAGCAAAGAAAAGGACTATTACCGGTCCCTGTACGAAGTGGCCATGGTAATAAATTCCAGCCTGGATCCGGCCACGGTCCTGGCAAAAATAGCGGAACAAGTTACTTTGGCCATAGAGGCCAAGGCCTGTTCTATAAGACTCCTTGATAAGCAAGGGAAACGGCTGCTTTTAGGGGCCTCTTATGGGTTGAGTAAGGGATATCTACGTAAGGGTGCAGTAGAAATAGAAAAAAGCGGCCTTGACCAGGAAGCCCTGGCCGGCAAGAGAGTTACTATCCGTGATGCGTGCACCGATCCACGATTCCAATATCCGGAAAAAGCAAGGGAAGAAGGCATTGCCTCGGTAATGGTACAACCCCTTATGATTGAAGATCGAGCTATAGGCGTACTACGCGTCTATTCCGCTACGTGCAGGGATTTTGCCCCTGAAGAAACAGAATTTTTGACGGTCATCGCTAACCTCAGCGCCATCGCCATTGAGAATGCCCGCTTACATCAGGCCCTTAAAGCAGATTACGAACTTCTGGCTGCTTATGAATACAGACTTTTTGACGATTAAAAAGGGGAGAAGAGCTATGAGAAAGGCAAAAATAGGTATAAACGGGTTTGGCCGCATTGGCCGCCAAGCGTTAAAGGCTATACTGGAAAGACACCCGGAAAATTTGCAGGTAGTGGCTATTAACGATCTGTTTGATGCGCCTACCAACGTCCACCTGCTCAAATATGATACCAATTATGGAATATTTAATGTTCCGGCAGAGATCCTCGACGGAGAAATGGTCGTTGGTGATTGTAAAATTCGTAATTTTTCAGAACGGGATCCAGCCCAGATACCATGGCATGAGGTCGAGGTTGACATCGTTATAGAATGCACCGGCCTCTTTCGCACCGGGCCCAGGGCCAATATGCACAGGGAAGCAGGGGCCAAAAAAGTAATCATAAGCGCTCCGGCCAAGGAAGAAGATATCACCATTGTTATGGGAGTTAACGAGGAGGCTTACGACCCGGTCCTCCACCATATTATCTCTAATGCTTCTTGTACTACTAACTGTCTCGCTCCCCCGGCAAGGGTCGTCAACAATCAATTTGGCATTGTGAAAGGTTTTATGACCACGGTACATGCCTATACCAACGATCAACGCATCCTCGATCTGCCGCATAAAGACCTGCGAAGGGCGCGCGCTGCGGCCTGCAATATAATTCCCACCTCAACCGGAGCAGCAAAAGCCCTAGCGCTTGTAATACCGGAACTCAAAGGCAAATTCGACGGATATTCATTAAGGGTCCCTACGCCTACCGTATCCGTGGTAGATTTCGTAGCGCTACTGGAAAAAAACATCACTACAGATGACCTGAGGAAGGCCCTAAAAGACGCGGCTAACGGTCCGTTAAAGGGCATCATGTCTTATTCGGAGGATTTCCTGGTTTCCTCTGATTTTAAGGGTGATCCCCATTCAAGCATAATAGATGCAGAATTCACACAGGTGCTGGGAGGCAACCTGGCCAAAGTCGTCTGCTGGTACGACAACGAATGGGGTTATTCCTGTCGTCTTGCAGACTTAGCTAACCTTATAGCCGAAAAGGGGACTTAAAGCTATGCGCTAAAGAAAAACAGCGGAATGCCGATAAGAAAATAGAAGCGTTAATCAACAGGCTAATCCATAAATAAGGACAATAGTGAAAACGGCATCCCGCTGGTTGATAATACCTGTGCTATGGACTTATTTCACATGGGTAAGTCCCGGTGCAATGGCTTTAGATACCAATTGTGACAACTGCCATGCCTCCTACAAGGCCGTAGTTATGAAAGGCACACAGGATCAAGGTTCAGGGCATTGCACCCGGTGCCACACGGCCATACAGGCAGGCAATACCGGCAAGGCCGGATCAACCCCTTATGTTTATCACAATACCGGGACGGACTTAGCCGGTGGCAATTTTTATTATGTCGGCCTTCACGGTAGCCGCCATGGCCATAATGTGGATGGGTTTACGGATATAGGGCCGGATACTATTAATGCGCCGGGACTAAACGACCCCTCCTCGAACTTCACCAGCGTCCGGCTCACGTGTGCCGGTAAATATGGCTGCCATGGCGACCGTACCAATATCTCACCACGCGAAGCCATGAAGGGAGCCCACCATGCCTACAACTCTGCCAAACCGTCCGATGGAAAGACGGTAGCGACAAGTTACCGGTTTCTGTCGGGGGTTACCGGAAGGGAAATGAACGAAGACGGCTACAAATGGGAATACAAGACTGCCGCTGATAAGCATAACGAATACCAGGGGTCTGATAACTGGCGTGATCCAAAGAGCATAAGCTATTTATGCGGTCAATGCCATGGCAGCGATGCCTTGGGCGGCAGTACAGGTAACTTTCACGGTGCGGCCGGCATCGGAGGCAAGGGCCCCTGGTTAAGACACCCGACAGACATCCCCATCCCGGACGGGGAATTCTCCGGTTATACGGAATATAACCCGGTTGTGCCCGTTGCCAGACTGTATCTCGATCGCGCAAAAAATCCGTCAGAAGTGAACGTCTCGTCAGGCAATGAGGTGGTAATGTGTCTGTCCTGTCACCGTGCCCACGGTTCGCCCTATCCGAGTATCCTCCGCTTCGCTTACGACGAAAACATGTCCTCTTCAGGCTCTTGTCGTACCTGTCACCGCAATCACTAAAAATTTATCCAGCCACGAATGAACACGAATCTACCCCAATAAGGCAGGCATAATGAAAATTTATACAGGACCCTGTATCTATTCGAGTTCATTTGTGTCAATTCGTGGCCGAAATGGCTAAATCGGCATTTGATTCTTCAGCATGATGGCATATACCTTGTGTTGGAAAGGATGTACCTGGGGAAACTTTTCAAACAGCCAGCCTTCAAAAACGTTCTTATTGTCTTCGTAAACGATTATCTGCGCAGCCGGGTTTTTAGATTCATTAGAAAGTGATGTTATACCCTGGGGAGACATGGAAAAATTAGGCAGAAAATTTAACACCTTAATTTTTATCTTACTATTAGGAAGTGCGAAATCCTTGTTAATCCCCACCACATAATCCTTTTTTTCGTTCGTTTGTTTATTAACCACGGCTATCACCACCGCTTTCCATTTGCCCTGTACCTCCCGGGGGACAACCACCGGTGCGTGGCCTTTCGTAACCGGTCTTGACTCCGGTTTTTGTTCCCCCCTCTGGATAGCTTCAAGCATCTCCTTCGGGAATTGTTTTCCCATGGCCGGGGGCATCTGCTCTTGCCCGTCTGGAGCAGGTTCGTGCATAGACGGTTCAGAAGGCATTGCCGGCTTCTCTTGCGCCGTTTTTATGTCTTCCTTTTTCTGACACCCGCCAGCCAACAAAATCCCTCCTGCAATGAGTGGAACTGCAAGCATCCCGATTTTTTTGAACGTATCCATTATTCCATGTCCTCCGTATTAGTATAAAACCCCTCACGTGATTAAACTAAAAACCACGGTGAGGGGTTCTAAGTTTATTATCTTATGACTCGGAAAACCGTTATATTTAACCTAACTATTGCTCCAAACGGCCGGCCGGGATAAAGACCTGTAGGCGATTATTATCGGCGTCAACTATAAACAACCGATAATCAGAAGCCACTTCTACCCGATAGGGGAATATGAACTTCCCCTCCTTCCACCCCTTTTCGCCTATCTCTCCCTGCCAGTTCCCGTTTCGGTCCAGAATGACGATTTGATGCCGGTGAGAATCCAGGACGTAAATGCGCCCCTGTCCATCCACAGCTATGTCCACTGGAAATTCAGTTTCTCCGCGAAGATCTCCGCGCTTACTAACCTGGCGGATAATCTTCCCTTCTTTATCAAAGAGATAGACTATACCTCGTCGGGCCTCAAGCGCAACTATGTTACCGTCCTTAGCAACTGCTACCGCTGAGAATCCCGTGAACGTCGGTTCAGGAGGATTTATATGGAGCTTATACGTTAGATTGCCATCAAAAATGTAAATTCTCTGGTTCCCTTGATCCACGACATAGAGATTGTCCTTATCATCTAAGGCCAGGCGAGTAGGCCAAAAGGATGAAGCATCGGGAAATCCATCCGTAAAAATGCTGCGTCTCTCGCCGGTCTCAGGATTATAACTGATAATTCCCTGAGCGCCCCGCTCGATGACTATAATCGTCCCCCGGCTGGTCTCTACAGCGCTAATGGGTAACGCCATTTTGTCGGATTTAAATTCAGACAGGAACCGGAATTTCCCCTCACTATCGCCAAAGAAAAGCAGGCGGTTATTGCCGGTATCAGTCACAAGCAGTCTATTTTGGGCAGGGGACCAAAAAAGTCCCTGGATCTGCTTCAATTTGCCCATGCCTTCCATCTGTGTAAAACCAACTTGGAGGGCAAGGGGGGTCTTTTGCTGGGCAAAACAAAAATCAAGTGCGAAAAAAACCGACATAATGCTACACAACACGAGGACAATTAATAAAAGCCTGATCCTGCCAAACATCAAAGCCATACCGCAAGCTCCTTAATCTCTTTTATGGCACTCTATGCACAATTCCTTTTTGCGGTCGAAATAAAGCATAAATTTGTTTTCAGCAGTGTGCATCCCGTGGCAGGTAGTGCAATAAGTCGGCTGGTTAGTCCGCGGATCTATAGATTTTTCCCTGAGGGGATGCGATAAGCTGTGCTCTTTTTTATGGCAACTCATACAGATATCAACTCCGTCGCCTTTAAAGTAGCGGGGCATATTTGCGGCGTGTGGATCATGACAATGGGAACATCTTCCCTCCTTGATAGCCGTACAGCGGATGCCCTTTTGTTTCTCGATGGATGCCTTCTCACGCCGGTCCGTGTCGGCATGGCAGGAGATGCAGAGCCATTTCTCTTTCTTCCAGATAAGGCCTTTATCCTGCGAGGCATGAGGATTATGACAGGTGGTGCAGGCCTTACCTCCTCCGGCGTGAACATATATCTTAGACAGCATATCCTTCTTATTACCATGGCAATCAAGGCATAATGTCCGGCCGGTCAACTTTGTTGTAAGGGGCTTATTTGCTACAATCGTATCGTGGCATGCCTCACACTTTTGATCGACAAAAGACTGATGGGCTATAGGGTTGAAAACCCCTTTCTTGTTTGAGGCATGGGGATTATGACAGCTGGTGCAGTCGGCATTCTGGAGGACAAAGGCCAGAGAAACCCCCTTACTCTTGCACTTAATACCATGACAATCCTGGCAAAGACGATTTATATTTTTCCTTACCAACCCTTCCTCCCTGGAGACATGGGGCTGGTGACAAGAAAGGCACTTTTTCTCCCGGAAGGGCGGTATGGAAAAGGAAAAGGTAAGCTGCTTTTTTACGCCCTCATGGCAGTCCAGGCATAAGCTATTTGCTTCTTTGGCCAGTAGATTTCTGTGTGCAGAGGCATGGGGACTGTGACAACGCGTGCATTTATCATGCAAAAGAACGGAATGAACGTACCCGCGCCCCAGTTCCTGTGCCAATCCTTTATGGCAACTATAGCAGAGCTTATTTATGTCATCCTTTAAAAACTTATCCTGGTTCGCGGCGTGAGGATTGTGACAGGCCATGCACTGGCCCTTGGCCACAGGATCATGTATGATTTTCTGCGCAAATTGCTTTTTTAACTGGCTATGGCAGCTATAGCAGGTATCAGCCGAAGGCCTTGCCGCCAGCGCCTCACTTGTAAGTATCCAGGCAAAAAAGGTCAACAAAGGCCATATCGCAAACTTAACCCTCATATTGTTAACATCTCTCCATCTCATAAGCTTTCCGGGTATCGCGGAAATTTCGCCATTCGTCCCATATTAAATACGGGGGTTGTCACTTATTTTATTTATGGCACAGCCTGCAATCTCTCTTGGCAAAAGGACTGTGCTCATTTTTCTTCAACAAACTTCCTTTAGCGGCTATATGTGGTTCATGACACTCCAGACATAAGCTGGTATTTTGGAGCAACCCTTGATGCGCCTTGATATTAGTAGGTTTATCGGCGGCATGGCACTGGAGACAGAGGAATGGATCACGATTGGCCAAAAGTCCTTTTTCTTCTCCGTAATGGGGTAGATGGCAGCCGCGACAATTGCCTTGCTTGACCGGCATATGCCCCCGAGCCGAACGCAACGCCTCCTTTAGCTGGCCATGGCAGGACAGACACAGCTCGCCGGTTTGGTTGAGGAGCAAACTGGCAAGTTTTGTACCGTGCGGGCTATGGCAGCTAATGCAGTTCCCTTCCTTTATGGGTTGATGTACGGCCTGGGCATCTTTTCCTTTGGCCACGAAATTCTTATGACACTTCAGACAGAGTTCAGAAGGTGGGATCATCTGCTGCATAGGATAATTACTGGCATGGGAGTCATGACAGCCCTGGCATTCTCTTCTCATAAACGGCGGGTGACCCTTGCCTTCTATACCTATATTCTTCATTTCTACATGACAGGAGAAACAAATATCAGTCCTGGAATGCTTGAGAAGAGACTTATAATTCGCTCCGTGCGGCTTATGACATCCTGTACAATTCTTTTTACTTACGGGCGTATGAACGTATGCCTTATAAAATTTATCTCTGGCCTCCTTATGACAGCTGTAGCACAGGGCCTCCGGAGATACGCTCAGCATTCCCTTATAATTGGATCCATGGGCGTTGTGGCAGGTCGTGCACTGATCAGCTAGAAGAGGTTTATGTATATAAGCTGCGCTTAGCTCTTCCTCCGCCCTCTTATGACACCCGAGACAGAGCTTCTTTTTTTCCATTTTGAGCAATTGCTTATTAGCCGCAGCATGCGCATCATGACAGGCCGTACAACCCTGCTTTTTGAGTGGCGCATGGGGCACACCTGCCTTCAAAGAGCCTGTCTTCTCTTTATGACAGGCAAAGCAAAGAGAGTTAACATCCTTAACCAACTGGGGGACAAAATCCGTGGCATGGGGACTATGGCAGACCAGACACTTACCCTCTTGTATGGGCTTATGCCGGCAGACCTGTTCAAATCGCTTGGCGACCTGCTCGTGGCAGGAATAGCAAAGAGCGCCATCCTGAGCCACCGCCTTTAGCGGCTCTTTATCTGCAGATGGACGGTGGCAGGAACTACACCTTTTTTCCGCCAGAGGCTTATGTATAGAAGGCCTTAGTAACTTAGGATGGGCTGTGGCATGCGGGTCATGGCATCCCGTACAATGCGCCTTTTCCACCGGATAGTTCTGATGCGCTGCCCGGAAAGAGGCGCTCCCTGAGTTATGGCAACCGAGGCAAAGCTCTGTCTCAGGTTTTACAAGATGATCGGCCTGGGGTGAGGCATGAGGTCTGTGGCAGGTCGAGCACCCCTTTTCTACCGGGGCATGGACTTTAGCGCCTTTAAATAGCGTCTCCTCGTGGCAATCAAAGCAAAGGCTATTACCCTGCTTTTTTAAGAAGAGCTTATTGTCACCGGCGTGTGGGGCATGACAGGGTATGCATTTGCCTTCTTTTATAGGGGTATGAACCGCAACTTTTTCACTTATCCCCAGTTTTTCCGCGGCATGGCAGGTATAACACAACGCGGCACCCGGTTTCTTGAATGTCCTGATGGGTATCTTACCATGGCGATCATGGCATACTTCGCAGTCTTTTTTGAGCGCCGGACCATGGACATAAGGTTTTTTGAGATCATCGAATTTCTTGCCATGACAGTCCAGGCATGCCTTCGGAGCAAAACCTCGCTGAGGTCTGGTTGGACTTTCAGCACAACTTAAAACGATAAGGGCGATCGCTAGTACAAATACTGCAATGCTTATGGCGTTAAATTTTATTTTCCGAGTCTCACACCAAAGACAGCTTCGCCGCAAGCGGACGTGCTTCGAATTTTTCATGCGCTGCACCATATCATCAGCCTTCATTGCTTGTCAAGAGTAGAAGATTTCACAGTAGGCAGGAATCGTTCTTTCAATTCCTGGATAAAGGGATCGTTCATCCTGACTTCAGCATCCTGTCTTAACTCCTTGGCATAATCCGTCCATAATTTCTCATAGTTTTCCTTGACATAATCCCTTTGCACGACGTCCTTTATTTGTTCAAGGTCCTCGTAGTCAACATCGGACTTGGCCTCCAACTTTACGATATAATACGCACCGCCCTCTGAAAGCACATCGCTGTTCTCTCCAACCTTCAGGGCAGAAACAGCCTTAGATAAAAAAAACAATTTATCCTCTGAAATCCAGCCCCTGTCTCCTCCCTTCTCAGCCAGGCCATCTTCGGACTTATTTTTTGCCAGCCAGGCAAAATCAGCTCCCCCGCGCAGTTGTTCCAGGATGGCCCGGGACTGCGCCTCATCACTTACAGTAATCTGCCTTATCCGGTACTGAACCGGCTTGAGATACTTGTCACGGTGTTTATCGTAATAATCCTTGAGGAGTTCATCTGAAATCTTTATCTGTGGGTATATAACCTTCTGGGCAAACAACTTCTTTAGTAGGTATTCTTCATAATACTTAAGCATGCGACCGAAATCTGCGTCTTGTTCATAATGCCGATTTAAAGCAACTACATCCACAAGTTTGCGGTCGATCCAGTTATCTACAAACTTTCTCTTTAAGTCCGGCGGATTATCCGCAACTAATTTAGAATCCGGTATGTCTTTTAGCTGTTGATAGAAATCGCGCACCGTCAATATTTCTTCCCCAATTTTTACAATAGGCCGTTCATCCTTGGCCCACTTTTCATCCCTTGCGGCGTCAATAGAAACCGGCAATTCTGCCAACAAATCTTCGCTTATGACTATATCGGCCTGCTTGTGATATCTCTTTAAAACTTCCTGACCTTGCGCCTCTTCTTTCTTCTTACGAAAATGTTTTTCTGCAACCTGCCGTATCTCCTCTAAACTTTTCTCCGGTGCCGGCTTCTTCTCCTCAATTTTTATTATTTGATAGCCGGAGGGAGTTTTAATTACGGGTGGTAGCTGGCCAGCCTTAAGAGAGAAGGCTATATCTCTAACTGATTCCGGGAGTTGCCATCGGCGTAAAAACCCCCGGTCTCCTCCCTTATCTTTAAACATATCGATAGAATGCTCCCGGGCGAGAGTGGCCATATCAGAACCGGCTTCGATCTGGTCCCGTATATTCAGGGCCTTTTCCTCAGTTCCCACCGTTAGTTGGCGAATATGTGTCTCCTCCATCTGCTCATTGTAAAATCGCCGCATCTCGTCATCGCTTACCCAAACCCTGTCCTGAACCTCTTCTTTATAGAGGCGTACCACTGATTCCCTGAGGTTATATTCGTGCATCTTATTTTGCACCCAGGGATCCTTATCCAGCCCCATACGATAGGCCTCCTGGACAATCAGGCGGTCATCGATCAATTTATTAACATAATCCATAAGGTCGAGATGCTCCTCCGGCCGTACGGCCTCAGTGCGATGCGTTATCTTTAACGCCTCTTTTAAATCCCCCTCAGTTACCGGCACGCCGTCCACCCAGGCCACGGGTTTTTCACCTGAGATCATGAACCCGCTACAGGCCGCAAGCAACAAAAGCACCCCGATAATCATATAGTTTCGTAACAATATAAACAGTGACATATCTAACTCCCCAAATTTGGCCCTTTACTAAGCCGTCAGCATTCAGCTTAATGTGTTGTTTGTCTTAGGTTTTTGCTGACAGCTAATTGCTGATCGCTGAAAGCGTGAAGCCGGGAACATTAGTTTCCGGATGGACACTACCTAACCTCAATATAAGGCAAACGCTGTACCAATTTTTTGATTACCTTTTCGGCAACCTTATCGGCCGTTCTTATTCGCCCCCAATCCAGGACTAAGATATCGTCTTCGCCCGTAGCTCCCAGTCGATCTGCCCAGATGATGGTCTTATTAGGAACATATAAAAGACGCAGGCTGATAGCTGCCTCCGGGATAACCTGCCCTTTGGCGCCCAGATCTTCGGTATATTTTTCCACTGTTCCGAGCAGGATGCCATCGACTTCAAGTTTCTTGCCCAGCGCCTGCAACGTATCATAGTCCAGTTCTCCCCGATACGGATAATTCTCTGAAACCAGGGTATTCCAGACCTGGCCATATTCAACAGTCGCCCAACCCGTTTTTTGCGCTATGCCCGCAAGGAATAGGTACGTGGCGATAACCCCGGCATCCCTGCGCGGGCTCAGGTTCCCAAAGGGCATTACCGCCACCCGGAAACGCCATTTCTCTTGTTCCGCCTTATCCGGCGGTGTAAACCGCTTAAGAGGAGAAAAAAGTTCCTCAATTACTATAGGGGAGAGCCCAGCTAGTGTCGTAATTTTACCCAGGCCAAGGACCGTTTTAAATTCCTCCCCACTGCGGCTGGCATGTCCGCCCCAGACAATATTCCCATCCGGCACGGATACCAGACGGGTAGAGATGGATAGTAGCGGTTCATCAGAGCATGAATTTACGCTTCCCAGCAGAATATAAGTGGCTCCAAGCCCGCGATCCATACTATGAATAATTTTATCTGAGAAACGCCCGGTGCTTCTAATTTCATGCCGCAACAGAAATCTTTCTACTACTTCATCAGGCACTATTTCAGCCCCGGCATCTTTAAACCACTGCCGTATATAGGGCATAACCGTTTCCACGGCCTCTTTCTTATCAGAAAGGTTCTCAAAAGGCATCAGCGCTATAGCTTTTCGGGCCAGCGGCAGCCTGGCATCGCTATCAAATGCCGCCCGTCCGGCACAGGAAGGTAAAAAAATAAGGAGAGTCAAAAGAAAGGGTGATATTTTCCACATAGGGCCGTTTCATAACTACTTGGAAGTGTCTGGATTAACGAGACTATTACGCAGGGCAAACCCTACCCCTACCATCAACATTTTATTTCGAATTTCGATATTCGTATTTCGAATTTTATCTCTCATGGATACAACGTCCGGATCGCCTTTTTAACTACCTTTTCAGATGCCTCACTGATCGTATCTGCACGTGCCCCAAAATGGCGGGTCCCAAAACCTGCCCCACCGGTAGAAGCGCTTACTGACCACACAATGGATCCGGAATCGATCTCCGCCATAACTAAGGAGATGGAAATTTCAGGGGCGGCAAAGGATCCACCTTTTGATTCCTCATACCTTTCGACCGAGCCTGCAAGAACGGCCTGTGCATTTAATGCCCGGCCAATTTCTTTGATCTCCTTAGGAGGCAGTGCCGTTACCGATTCCACTTTAGCCGTCTTAAGAGTGGCCGAAAGATCGCCGGCTACGACTACATCCATCAAACCTGAGGCCAGAAGTTCATTAATTACCAGTCTTCTGATCCTTTCAGAGGCGAACTTATCATTGGTAAGATTATCAAAGGGCAATACGGCCACCCTTTTGATAACGCTAAAGTCAAAGTCCTGGCGTATATAAAAATTCGGCTTAGGCGTACGGGCGCAACCAAAGCATATACAGGCCAGCAAAAGACAAATTATAAAGTGATAAGCCCCCCATCGCTTCATGGCAAAAACAGACTCCTTACTATAACCTTTACCGCATCCTCGGCTGTCTCGCCCAAGGTAGGCCCTTCAGCCTTGAAATGCCTGCCCCAGAAGCTGGTTCCGCCCGACGTGTACTGGGTCGAAGCAATAATTGCCCCCGAAGTAGTTTCCACCACAATACAGTGAATAGTTACCTCGGGATAGGATATCGTAACACCCCGCACCACTCCAAAGGCATGGACTGAACCCACCACTACCGCCGGGACCCGCAACCGCTGTCCAATAATCTTTATATTTTCAATATGCAAGGCACTGATGGAGGTAATACCGGCGCTCCGTATAGCATTTAGTACCTCGCCGGGCTCGATAACATCTACACGACCCCTATACAAAAGTTCTGTAATCATGAGATCTTGCACCTTTTTACCTGCATAGGGGTCGTTTGTCAGATTCTCAAAAGGCATAACCGCTACCTTTGTAATCTGACGAATATCAACGCCTGAACGCAAATAGGTCTTTCGGCCGGGTGCGCAGGCAGACAAAAATACAAGCGTTAAGCACAAACAAGACAACAGAACGGCTGTCCAATTTTGGCTTTTATCAGTTTTACGTATCACTGTCAACAATAATGCCCTCCCGTATCTGTTTACCGTTGTCCGGTCACCGTTGTCTGTAAGAACCTGAATAGTGTTTCTTCGGTGAACGGTCAACGGTTACTACCTCCCTTAGAACCGTCCGGTAAAGGATAATCCCCAGGTATGGGTATCTGTTTCAGACGATGATTTAACACGCCCAAAGGAGTAATTAAACTGAAAATCCATATACTTGTTTATCTGCCACCTATTCTGGAAGGTAAGGGTCTGGTTTTTTGTGTCCCCTGAGTCCGTCTCCTGGGCGCTCAGATTAAAATTAAGTACGGGAACCGGAAGCCAATCTATACTGTAATTCTGGCCAAAAGTACGGGTAGTCCCTGTATCGGCAGTCTGAAGCGAGGCCATAAAATTTAATAGCGCACTGGGGCGATAAGTCAAGACCAGGGACTGCTGGTTGGAGGCCGTACCAGGCGCAGGCCAGCTAAAACCATATGTAAATGTTCCACTTAGCCTGCGCGTCAGTATAGCATTTATATTACCGTTAAGGGAAAGGGTATCTGTAGTGAGATTAGTCTGAAAGGATTCCGAGGTGGTATAATTCAGGTCTGTAACCATATTGACGCCGTCGTACAATTTAGCCAGCGTACTGAGGAGAAGGGAGTCGCTTATGGTCTGTTTCTCGGAAAAACTGTACTGCTCACTGCGTGTCGCGGAAAATGTGGTATCCAGCGTATCAAGAAGCGGAGAATTAAGAGAAAAGGCGTATGTATTGGATGCCGAATCGGTGGTCCCCTCCGTATCCCACGAGTCCTGCCTCTGGAAACGCAAAGAGGTCATAAGCTTTGTATAGGGCTGCCAGTTAACGGAAGGACCCCAGCTCCGCGTAGTGGTTCCGCTTGATGCGCCTTCCCCCCCTTTTTGGGTCTTGCTGAAAATGGTTGAAAAAAGATTACTCGCCGCCTCGGGAAGGGATGATGGTTCTTCATCATTGCGCGTCAGGTAAAAACTGAATGAAACCGACAAATCAGGCCTGGCCTTCAAACTGGTGTTAAAATTCAGACCCTGATCGAACCGGTCGGTAATATCGGTTTTTTCTGTCTCGTCACCATAGGCCTCTATTTCCGTAATGTATATGTTGGTTATGCCGGCCGGAAGTGTAGCTTCGTCAGTATTGACGATCTTGAAAAATCTGGCGGTCGTAGGCGTAAAGCTTACCTCGTAAAAATAAACGTCTTCTGTCACCGAGGTGCTCGGAGCCGGAGAAGCGGCGCCGGTTATCGCGGTCCAGTTCGATGCCGTGGTACCCGAGTAAACAGTAAAGGTCAGTGTATCACTAAAAGTAGAGGTCTTGGCTATGTTTGTGTAAATGCGAAGGGTCTTCACTGATTTGGTACTGGTTAGTTCCAGCCCTATGTTGTGATAGAGATGTGAGTTGGGGTCAGTGTTTGGCAACCCAGTGAGCCCAACATCAATAGTTGTTATAGCCGTGCTTTTGTCCCCATCAATAAGGGCATTTTGCGTCTCGATCGCGAGTGTCGTTGGCGTTGGAGGTGAAGCCGTATCACGTTTATGAAGTCCCAGAAAAGGTGTCCGCTCTACTGTAACTACCGCTGCTGTGGAAAAAATATCCGTAATATTCCGGTTATAATTGGCCTGGTAACTGGCGTTAATCGGCAGCTTGCCGTCAAAAAATGATTGGCCGTAGTCCAGCCGGCCATTATGTGTGTGCGCCTCTTTCTCGGTGCGATAGATATCGCCTGAGAGGGCATCATCTGTGGTCTGGGTAAGGTAATAATTATAGTAAAACCTGAAAGGGGCGTAATCATAACTTGTATTTAGAAGATAGGTGTCGGTAGTTGTATCGAGGCGCGTGGGCGAAAGATAATCAAAATCCCGTTTGCGGCCCCATTGTAAGGCCAGTGTCGGCAAATCACGTGGAGATATATCAAAGCGGGCATAGGTATAATCACCGGTCTTCCGTATCTCATCAGCCAAAGATGCGCCGCTCCAGGTCTCTGTACGTTGATAGCCGGCGCTGGCATTATAATAAGGATTATGCAGGCTGAATTCAATCTGTGGCTCAGCGCCCTGGTTATAAGTTTTTGTGGTTATGCTGTCCTGGGTAGAAGAAGTTTTGTTGTGATTGGCCCGGAAGTTGAGAGTATAAGAAAGCACGGGCGTAATTTCATCGGCCAGATTTAAATAATAATTTTGAGAAAAATTATAACCGTCGCTTGTTTTAACTCCATCCTTTTTTTGTTTGGTTGCGTTATAACGAAGATCGGCCGTGCCGCCTATACCTGCTGCCCCTGCAGATGGGCCAGGATAAGTTATAAGCACGACCAAGGCTATAACTACCCTCCACAATCCTCGTAGGGCAGGCATTTTGCTGGTCATCACCTTTAAGAGTTTAACATCCAACCCTTATCCTCAGCCTATCAAAAAGGAACCATCGTAATCTCATAAGGCTTGCTACCCACGGGAATATTCTTGATCAATCGCCGGCTAGTCTTATCTATAACGTGAACTATGCCATCTTCACGATCCACGACATAAAGCTTTCTACTTTCGGGGTCCAAGGCCATGGATTGGTGAAACCCACTCACATCGATCACTCCCGTAATGGGCGTCATAATAGATTTCAAGGATGCAGCTATATCCTCCACCGGAGTCTTAAGGAAGAGCACTTCACCGGGCCGGTCTTTTAAAAGATACAACCTCAGAAAAAGGGCATCGACCGCAATGTCCACCCCGCCCGTGCCCACGTTGGTTAAGGTGGTTACCGCGTCCGAGGTGGAGCCATCCATGATTTTTAATGCGTCGATAATTGAGATCGTATCAGAGCCGTTATTAGCTACATAGACCTTACCCCGCTCTACATCCACATCCAGGGCCGTCGGATTCCAGCCCACGGTTAAGGTATGGGTATCTTGCACGGCCAGTGTAGAGGTATTGAAAATGATAACGGATACGGTGTTGGTCTTACTGTTGGCTACATATATATGCAGGTGTTGATCCCGATAATCCTTCCAGCGATTCAATTGACCGGCCGTCAGCCCTTTCATATTATATATGGTGTCCGTGGGGGGGTCAGTGATTATGGCTATAGGGCCGACGCCTACCCTGACCTGTTCAATCTCTTCGTAATTATCCGTATCTATTATGGAGACATTGTTAGAGGCATAATTGGCCACAAACAGACATTCCTTGCCTGACCGGGTCTGCGCTGCGGCAATGGCCCGGGGTTGTCTCCCAAATGATATAGGTATGGTCTGCTCGACCTGATTTAGGGTCGGATCGATGACCGTAATGTTATTCGCCCTGGAGTTGGCCACATATACCCTTAGCCTGGTCTTTTTTGTACCGGCGGCCAAGCCGCAGGGCGCCTTTCCTACCGCTATGGTAGAAACGACCTCATCCCATTCTCTGTTTATAACCGTTACATTATCTGACCCTTCATTGGTTACATAAGCCAGTTGACTTCTTACCCCGCGAATCTCTGTCTTTAGCGCAAATGCGGGGATAAACAGATAATTATCCGCTATAGACCCCTCTACATCCCAGTTGATAAAAACTGAAGTATCCTGCCCTTTGACTATCCTGAAGTTAAAATCCATCTCCAGGCCTTCGGAAGGGATGGAAAGGTCTGCGGCCTTATTTTCCTTAATGACCTGTGCCCGATCAAAGGTAAAGCGCAGCTTTTCATAGGCCCTGGCCACAAGTTTGCTTTCCGCGAGGATGACCTGGCGTCCGATTATACCCCGGGAGTTTATCGGCTGAAGTTTAAGCGGCAACTCTTCCCAACCGCCTTCTTCGCTGAAGACGCCAACGCTGCTGAGGCCAAAGGTGAGATTCAGGCCGGTCTGCGGCGGGCCATTCAAAAACAGAACGAGTCTGCCCTGTGGCCGGCTATTCATCGGTTCGGCCAGATGTTTTTCCTTTAGCCCGGCGCAGCCCCAGCACAGAGTGATTACGAGAAGAAGAGACAGACAAAGCAAATAATATTTATGAAGGATTTTGTACATGCATCCTCCTCCCTGAGAGCACAAAGGCCCTTATATCTATTACTATATCGGCCACTTTAGTCATTAAGAAAAGGAGGGGAAATAAGAAAACTTTTTCTGCTTTATATGAGTTAGATATGATTGTCAAGGACAAAGGCGGAAAGGCCTGGACGGGTATAGAAAGCTTTCCAGGCAGTGATAGAGAAGGGGGGCAATTTTTTTGAATGGATATTCATTTTCTTCTGGAAATAATCAATAACTTTCTGCTATAGTTCTACCGGTGATTTTTCAAATCTTCAATTTTTGGTGGTGCCCATTGATTGTTGTCGGTTGTTTGTTGCAAAAACAAAAGAAATCAACCGGTTCGACCAGGTAGCAACGAAGGCTCTAACGTTTCAACGCTTCGTCTAACTATTTGGATATACAGATACAATTGACCACTGACAACGGACGACTGGCACTACCGGATTTTTGAAGTGAGAAATAATTTTTCCCAAAGGAGGATTTTCATGAACATCTTAATTTTTGGTCCAAATGGAAGTGGCAAGGGAACGCAGGGGGCAATTGTTCAGAAGAAGTACAATCTCCCTCACATCGAATCGGGCGCCATATTCAGAAAGAATATAGGCGGGGGCACAGAGCTGGGGAAAAAGGCCAAGGCATACATCGACCGGGGAGATCTGGTGCCGGATGACATCACCATCCCCATGATCCTCAACCGGCTTAAGGAGGATGATTGTAAAAAGGGATGGCTTCTGGACGGCTTCCCGCGTAACGTTGTCCAGGCCGAGGCCCTGCACAAGGCGCTTAATGAGGCCGGCATCAAGCTTGACTATGTCGTGGAGATTGGCCTGGACCGCAAGACAGCCGCGGAAAGGATTATGGGCAGAAGGCTCTGCGTTAATGACAACAACCATCCGAACCATGTCCATATTGATGCCATCAAGCCGGTAGAAAAAGATGGGAAATTGGTCTGCCGGGTCTGCGGGGGTGATTTGAAGACTCGGGCCGATGACCAGGATACGGCCGCTATTGATAAGAGGCATGATATTTATTACGATACCAACAGCGGCACCATGGCGGCAGTCAACTATTTCAAAAAGGTGCCGGGGCCAAAGGTAGTTGCCGTGGATGGTGCGCCGCCCATCAATGTAGTCTCAGAGAAATTGATGGCCCAGTTGTCCTAACCTGATACCCTCCATATTTGCAAAAAAGAGGCGGGAGATTCTCCCGCCTCTTTCATAAATTCTCAGGCCGTCATGGCTCTTGCGGTTTGGAGATGCGTTTCGGGTGTGTGTCATAGATGCGCCGGGCTGCGTAATGTTTCATTTTTCCCATCTTATAACTTCACCGGATAAGATACGCCGGATTTGTCCGGTCTGATCCCGAAGGAGCAAAGCGCCGGACGCATCCACATCGACAACGATCCCTTCCAGTTCTTTTTCTCCGGATAGTATCCTGACACGGGCGCCGATAATAACGCATCTCTTACGCCAGGCGTCCAGGATGGGCTGAAACATCCCCTTTTTGAATAACTCATACCACCCGCCCAGATGTGTAAGTATGGCCTGCATGAGATCGGCGCGAGAGATGTTTTGTCCGCCGGCCATGGCCAGAGAGGTGGCGGTTTTTTGCAGTTCAGGGAGGAACTCTTCGCGGCGTGTGTGAATATTTATGCCGATCCCGAGGATAACATAAGGTGCGGCGATATCGCCATAAAGTTCTGTCAGTATGCCGGCTACCTTTTTACCTGCCAACAGGAGGTCATTCGGCCACTTGATAACTGGGTGCAGACCGGTGGTTTCTTCTATAGATTCGGCAGCGGCTGTTCCCGCCAGCAGCGTGATTTTAGGGAGATCGGATGGATCGAGCCGGGGCCGGAGGACAACGGAAAAATAGAGACCGGCACCGGGAGGTGAATGCCACGTCCGGCCCAGACGCCCCCGCCCTTTGGTCTGGGCTTCGGCAATAACGATAGTCCCCTCCGGGGCCCCTTTTTCTGCCAGGTCTCTCGCCACATTGTTTGTGGAGCCGGTGGTTGGTAGATAGTGTATTTTCCCTTGCGCGAAAGGGGTGGTTTTAAGCCTGCTGGTAAGTGACGCAACATCTATCGGGGCAAGTTTTGGAGAACTCATCAGGGTAGTCTTTTACCAGTCATAAGCTGATAACAGGTTGACCCGGTAACCGCGGGGTGTTCTCCGGTGCCGAGCACTTTGATTGTAGGATCAAGCTCAACGGCAGTATTAAGAAGAGGGATGGCCGTCTCGGCGTGGCGCAGCATCAAAGAAATCGGATCCCTGACCAGATTTTCGAGACAGCTCTTCGGTTCACGTACAAAATCCCCATAGCTGCCCAAACAGGCACAACAATATACCATATGGCCGGATGGGGCTATATAGATGTTGTTGGCGATCAAGACCCCGGAACTGTGGCGCAGATAAAATCCCTTAACCTCCCGGCAGCCGTCGGCGCCGACCAGATCTAACGGATCTACCATCAGATCCATGACTGGATTGAAAGAACTTCCGGATACATTTTTAACCGTATGTTTTTCCATCCTTCCCACCTTGAAACTTCCAAATACCCTGCCCAGGTAGCCGATCCAGTCATTTGGAATTCCATACAGAAAAGGAGCGCTTAAGCCATACTTCCGGGTTGCCGCCCATATTCTGTCCAACATCTCCTCTACGGAACTGCCTGGCGGAGGCCGGTGGAATACGTCCACAGAGATGCAGATGCGTGTCTTCCCTCCGGCGTTTGGAGAGTTTGCATGCCGGGCCCAGACCTCGATAACTTTGTCCGCATGTTCCTGACTGACCGCGAACCGTCCGTTTGTCAATATCCACACATCATAATCGGGCAATAAGGTGCGTATTTCCCTTAACAATTGTCCCTGGAAATCCAATCTCTGGTTATCGGACAGTTCTTTACCATTCGTCCTGGCAGGCCACCTAAAGAATTCTCCGCCGCTTATTCGGACGGATGGCCGGCCAAAGTTGAGATTAAAAGATGAAGAGCCAATAACCCACTGTGAGTTGCAGCCATTGCCCTGTAAACAATCCACATAGGCGGTTTTAAGCGATTCGCTCAGTCTTTTGGGCGGGACTTTCCTCGCCTCCAGGTCTCGAAATTGTTGCGGTAGTATGCAGCGGAACTCCCCTTTTCCAAAGAGCCTGTCAAGCTGCCTCAACACAGAAAATTGTGCTACGTGTTTTATAACCGTTATTGCATCATCTGGACTCAGCGTCTCCTGCCTCTCCGGTCCCGAGTTCGTAATGCAGTGCGCACAGCGGTCATTGCAGTGAAAGGAGAGATATAGCTCCACCTTATCAACGGCAGGTAAAGGAATGGGGACTCCTTCCGGTAAAGACGGCAGGAGACCTCTGCCCTTCAGTGTTTCAATAACCTCAGCAGTCAGTATCTTCATGATAATACTGCGTTATCCGTGTACCAATCTGACTTTAGTCTTCCAGTGTAGTCAGATCACCCGGACTTATCCCGTGACCGGCCTCTTATAGTGACCGCTCTTCCCTCCTTCTTTTTCCTGGAGGCAAATGTCCATGATGATTATACCTTTGTCCATTGACTTACACATATCGTAGATGGTCAGAGCGGCTACAGAAACAGCGGTCAGGGCCTCCATCTCCACGCCCGTCTTGCCCTGGCTGTTGACTATGGCCTCGATTAACACCTTATTATTTGTTTCATCCAGGGAAAAAGAGATATGTACACTGGAGATGAATAATGGATGGCAGAGGGGGATGAGTTCGCTGGTCTTTTTGGCGGCCATGATGCCGGCCACACGGGCTATCCCCAAGACATCCCCTTTATCAGCCCGCCCTTCCTTAATTAACTGTAGGGTTTCGGCGTTTACCAATACCGAACCGCCAGCCCGGGCGCAACGATAGGTGGTCTCTTTATGGCCGACCTCCACCATAACCGCCTTCCCTTGGGCATCAAAATGGCTTAAGGGTTGCATGGCTTGAAAATCCTTACCTTACTTACGGAATATTTTCTTAAAAAAACCGGCGTGTTTTTCTGCCTCGATTTCGGCAAATTCGCATAAAATTTCTTTCTGACGGGCGGTAAGGGATACCGGTGTGTTGACAATCACCTCTATTATCTGATCCCCTTTCCCGTGCCCTTGCAAAAAGGGTATGCCTTCGCCCTTTAAGACGATAGCTTCGCCTGATTGTATGCCCTCAGGGATAGTAACTTTTTTAGTTCCTTTCAGGGTAGTAACTTCGATTTTGTCGCCCAAGGCCGCCTGAGTGAAGGGAATAGGTACATGACAATAAATATCATAGCCCTTCCGTTCAAAAAAATCATGGGGCTCAACATGTAAAACTACGTAAAGATCACCGGGTGGACCGCCTCTTTCACCGCTTTCCCCTTCTCCCCGCAATCGAAGCCTTGATCCGGTGTCCACACCCGGAGGAATCTTAATGGCCGCTTTCTTTTTGACTCGTGTCTGCCCGCTACCGGCGCAATTTTCACAGGGATTAGTGATGATGGTCCCTGCGCCGCGGCAGTGCGGGCAGGTGGTACTGATACGGAAGAAACCTTCTGCGCGTACGACCTGACCTCTTCCGCGGCAGGTTGGACAGGTGCCGGGACGAGAATTCTCTTTACAACCGCTGCCTCCGCAGACCGAACAGGTTTCCAGCCTGCTTATTTCTATCTCTGTTTCCCTGCCGAAGGCTGCATCGGCAAATGAAATATTCAGATCATAGCGCAGGTCGGCCCCCGGCCTGGAAGCAGTTCGACCTTGCCTTGTAGTCCCGAAGCCGAAAAATTCCTCAAATATATCACTGAAACTGGCGAATATGTCATCAAATCCACTGAACCCCCGAAATCCAGCGCCCTGTAGCCCTTCGTGTCCATAATGATTGTAAATTTCCCTTTTCTGGGGATCCATAAGGACTTCGTAGGCCTCAGCCGCCTCCTTGAAACGCTCTTCCGCCTCTTTATCTCCAGGGTTTCGGTCTGGATGATACTCCATAGCCAGGCGGCGATAACTCCTTTTTATCTCCTCCTCAGAAGCATCCCGCGGGACATTAAGTGCCTCATAATAATCGCGCTTGATCATATCGTTACTGTTCTACTCTTTAACCTCCCCCTCTATCTGCAACCCTTTTTCAACCTTTCCCAGTTCATCTACATTTTCAGGCGTGACCTTCCCTGCCGCTATCTCCCGCAGGGCCACAACGATTTCCTTGTTTCTGGATTGAACCAGAGGCTGCGCGCCGCTACGAAGCTGTTGAACCCTTTTTTTCGCCAGATTAACCAGGACAAATCGACTACTAATCCTTTTTAGACAATCTTCAACCGTAACTCGTGCCATGCTATATCATCCTTTCTTTAGGCCTCAGGCCTAAAAAGCCTACGAACATAATTTTGGTATTTAATTACCGTATAAAACATAAAATAAAAATTATAGTAAGTTTATTCTACTTAGCAATGTTTTTTTGTTCTTTCTTTTGATGGTTAGGATTCGGACTTACTATTATATGAAGAAATTGTAAACATAATTTGCTTGACGGTTGTCAAAAGAAATTTTATAAATATCCTTTTATGTTTCAAATCTTCAGGGAGTAGTGTTTTGTTTGAAAGCTTAACCGAACGCCTTAACCTCGTTTTCAAGAAGCTTCGGGGCTACGGCAAATTAACAGAGCAGAATATTCAGGACGGCCTGCGTGAAGTGCGCCTTGCCCTCTTAGAGGCTGATGTAAACTATAAAGTCGTTAAAGATTTTGTCAATACAGTCCATGAACGCGCTGTCGGACAGGAGGTGTCGGACAGTCTTACCCCGGGGCAGCAACTTATTAAGATAGTTCAGGAGGAATTGACCGCCCTGATGGGGGGGCAGAAACAAGACATTAATTTTTCGGGGAAATGGCCGGTGTCTATCATGATGGTTGGTCTGCAGGGTTCGGGCAAGACCACCACGGCGGGTAAGCTGGCCCTACACCTGCGGGGTAAGGGGAGGCGCCCTTATCTGGTGCCGGCCGATATATATAGGCCGGCGGCTATCGACCAGTTGCAAAAATTGGCCAATGATTTGCACATGCCCGCTTATCCGTCTGTGCCGGATATGAAGCCCCTGGATATTTGCCGGAGGGCTATGACTCTGGCCAGGGAGAAGGCCTATGATACCGTCATCATAGATACAGCAGGGCGCCTGCACATTGATACGGTACTCATGGATGAACTGAAAGGCATCGAGGCGGCCATTGATCCTTCGGAAATTATTCTGGTAGCCGATGCCATGACCGGTCAGGATGCGGTTAATATAGCCGAGAAGTTTAACCAGACCCTGGGGCTAACGGGTATAATTCTCACTAAAATGGATGGCGACGCCCGCGGAGGAGCGGCCCTATCTATAAAAGCGGTTACTCAGAAGCCGATTAAATTTGTTGGAGTGGGTGAAAAATTAGATGCCTTAGAGCCTTTCTATCCGGATCGCATGGCCTCCCGCATACTGGGGATGGGTGATGTCCTGACTCTTATTGAGAAGGCCCAGGCCACTCTTGATGCCAAGAAGGCCGTAGAACTTGAGAAAAAGATCAGAAAAGAGTCTTTCACCCTGGAGGACTTCCGGGATCAACTACAGCAGATAAAAAAGATGGGGACTCTGGAACAAATTATCGGCATGATTCCCGGACTAAACAAGATCAAATCATTGCAAGGATTGCGTCCGGACGAGAGCGAGTTGGTCAGGATAGAGGCTATTATAAATTCCATGACCAGGGTGGAACGATGCAATTATACAATCATAAATGGAAGCCGCAGGCGGCGCATCGCCCAAGGCAGCGGCACCTCGGTGCAAGATGTAAATAAGCTGCTGAAAAACTTCGTCCACATGCAAAAGATGATGAAAAAGCTCAAAAAGGGTGGACTGAGAAATATACAAAATCTGTTTTCAGGATAGTAAAAACCAACAACCGGGGAGGTAAAAAATAGTATGGCAGTTAGAATCCGATTGGCGCGGCGGGGAGACAAAAAAAGCCCCTTTTATCGTCTGGTAGTAGCAAACTCAGAATCGCCGCGAGATGGTAAATTTATCGATAAAATAGGCACTTATGACCCCAAGCAAACGCCTCATGTCGTCCATGTGGACGAGCAAAAGTTGGCCGCATGGCTGCAGAAAGGGGCCAAGCCCACAGACACAGTAAAGAGCTTACTTATCAGCGGCGGCTTGTTAAAAAAATAACTTCCACTTTGGACGGATACTGTATAGAATATTTTTGCAGGGTACGATCGTCGAGCGAGCCTAACGATAGGGAGGGTTGGAGAGATGAAGGAATTGATCAGGTATATTGCACGCGCTTTGGTCGATAATCCGGATGCAGTGGAAGTTAATGAGATAGAGGGCGAGCAGACTTCCGTCATCGAATTGAAGGTAGCCAAGGAGGACCTGGGAAAGGTTATCGGCAAACAGGGACGCACTGCCCGATCTATGCGTACTATCTTAAGCGCTGCCTCGACCAAGTTAAGGAAGAGGTCAGTCCTCGAGATCATTGAGTAGCAGGCTAATGGATGAGGATTACATCCTCATCGGAAAAGTAGTCGGCGCTCACGGTGTTAGAGGAGTGTTGAAGGTCTTGTCCTACACCGAATCGCCCGATAGCTTCAAGGCATTAAAAGCCGTCTGGTTGAAAGATAAAGCTGGTGGACTTCAAGAGTTTAGGTTGGAATCTGCCGGCGTGAAAGGGAAAGTCAGCCTTCTCGGTCTATCGGGGGTGGATTCCCGCACAAAGGGGGAGTCATTTATTGATTCAGAGGTCTATTGTTCAAAAAAGTGGCTTGAAGAGTTACCGGCTGACGAATACTACTGGCACCAGATTATAGGGTTGACGGTCCGATTAGAAGATGGGTCTGTCCTGGGAAAGATAAAGGCCATTTTTCCGACCGGCAGTAATGACGTCTATGTAGTCGAAAATGGACCAAAAGAACATCTTATCCCGGCTATCGAGGACGTAGTGGTCAATATAGACCTGACGAACAAGATCATGACGATCCGCCTGCTGGAAGATTTGTTGAATATGAATGATATTTGATATCTTGACCATATTCCCACAACTGCCGTCTTCAGTCCTGGCCGAAGGTATTCTGGGCAAGGCCGTCAAGGAAGGCAAGGTCACCGTCAGAGTTATAAATCTGCGGGATTACACCACAGACAAACATCAGGTTACGGATGATCGTCCTTATGGCGGTGGTGAGGGGATGGTGATGAAGCCCGAACCGATTTACCGGGCCATCCAGGCCATTAAGACTAAAGATGCCGGAACCCGGGTGGTTCTGCTCAGCCCGCAAGGCCGGCTTTATACACAGGCCGTAGCCAGAGAAATGAGCGCACATAGTCACCTGTTCATTATCTGCGGGCGTTACGAAGGCATTGATGAACGGCTTTTTCATTTTGTAGATGACGAGGTATCCATCGGCGACTATGTCCTTTCCGGGGGAGAATTAGCTGCCCTAGTGCTCATTGAATCGATAACCCGGCTGTTGCCGGGTGTGCTGGGTTCGCCGGATTCGGCGGCCAGAGACTCTTTTATGGACGGCCTCCTGAAGTACCCCCAGTTTACCAGGCCGCAGGTATGGCAGGAGATGGAGGTTCCGTCTGTTTTATTGTCAGGGGATCATGAAAAGATCGCTCTCTGGCGCCGCAAAGAGGCCCTGAAGCAGACTTTGCTCAAGAGGCCAGATATGTTGAAGACTGCCGACCTGTCTGCTAGGGATCGCCGCTTGCTGGAAGATATTGAAAGGGAGCGCAAACTTAAGGCCGGCTGATGCAAAATAAGGTTCGGGTGGACATAGCGCTTGTCCACTATCCTGTTTATAATAAAAATGGCTCTATTATTGCCTCAGCCGTAACTAATTTGGACTTACATGATTTAGCGCGGCTGGCGAAAACTTATGATCTGGGCGCCTTCCATGTTATAACCCCGGTTAAAGAACAACAGGCTTTTATAGGGCGGATACTTGACCATTGGCTTTTCGGCTGGGGCGGCGTGTACAATAAGGACCGGGTAGATGCCCTTAATTTGGTACGGGTTAGCGATTCCATCAAACAGGCCCGGGAAAGTATTCAGGCCGGAACCGGCAAGGAACCCGTTGTCCTGGCTACAGGCGCCAGGGAAAGAAGGCCGGCGCTTGGTATAGAAGAGGCGCGGAGACTGTTAGCGGGTGATCGCCCGCTATTGTTGATTTTCGGCACGGCCTGGGGATTAGCCGGAGAGGTAATAGAACAAGCCGATTATGTTTTAAAGCCGGTGCAAAAATGCGCACAGTACAATCACCTTTCTGTGCGCAGCGCTGCGGCTATTATAGTAGATAGATTTTTGGGTGACAGAGGATAGGGAGGTACTTTATGGATGTAATGGAACTGCTTGAACGTGAACAGATGCGGGGCGATCTGCCTGATTTTAGACCAGGGGATAAAGTAAAGGTCCACGTCAAGATAAAAGAAGGCGAAGAAAAAGAGCGCATTCAGGTCTTTGAGGGGATAGTTATCCGTATGCGCGGGGGCCTTGCTGATACTACCTTTACTGTGCGAAAGGTTTCCTATGGCGTGGGAGTAGAGAGGACTTTCCTTTTACATTCACCACGTATTGATCGTATTGAGGTCATCTCTCATGGCCAGGTACGTCGGGCCAAACTTTACTATCTCCGTAAATTGTCCGGAAAGGCGGCTCGCATTAAGGAAAAGAGGTAGGGATAGTTATGTTGGAGCTTGCCTCGCCCGAATTCGAAGGAGGCGGACTTCTATTCTGGGAGAGAAAACTTCACCTTCAAGGTATGAGGTTTGTAGCCGGGGTAGATGAGGTCGGGCGGGGACCGTTAGCAGGACCGGTGGTGGCTGCCGCTGTTATTATGCCCCCTACCGGTGAGTTTACGGGGATAGATGACTCTAAAGTCCTTTCTGCCCGCCAGCGAGCCACTTGCGATGATCTTATCCGTAGCCAGGCCATATCTATAGGCATCGGCGCCATAGAGTCAGAAGAGATCGATCAGATTAATATCCTTCAGGCCACGCTTAAGGCTATGCAACTAGCTGTGGCTCAGCTTAATCCCAGGCCGGATTATCTCCTGGTGGACGGCATTGTGCCTATGCCCGCCGCCATTCCCCAAAAAACCATAGCCCAAGGGGATTCCCGAAGCGTATCTATTGCCGCGGCCTCCATCATTGCCAAGGTATATCGGGATGCGCTTATGGATAAGTACCATGAGCAATATCCGGTGTATAACTTTGGCCGGAACAAGGGCTATGGCACCAGAGAACACCGCCAGGCCATTGAGAAACATGGCTGCTGCCCCATACACCGGCGGAGCTTTCGCGGTGTAAAGGAGTATGTGGTTGGATAAGATACTCGCCGGCAAAAAGGGAGAGGACTTAGCCGTAACATTCCTCAAAAAAACCGGGTATGTTATTTTGGCCAGAAACTACCGGGACAGCCTGGGAGAGGTGGACATTATTGCGGAAGAAGACGGGGCGCTGGTGTTCATAGAGGTTAAATCCCGTGGCTCCCTTAGGTATGGAGATCCCAAGGAGGCTATTACCGCCCACAAAAAAAGACAGTTGTCCAGGACGGCCCTGGCGTTTATAAATAAGAATGGGCTTTCCAGCCAGCAAGCCCGCTTCGACGTGGTGACCATCCAATTTGCAGGTGGCCAGCCGCAGTTTGAACTTATCAAAAATGCCTTCGATGTTACCTATTGAAATTATAAGCATTCAGCTATCAGCGTTCAGTCCCAATATTCTTAATTTTAGATTTGAAATTTGAAATCTCTTTTTTGCTGACCGCTGAGGGCTGATGGCCTGAAAGGGTTTTATATTATGGAAGTGAATTCATATACGGAAAAATCACCGGGTGACTTGCTAAAGCTGGAGGCCCGCGAAGCAGGCCGTTTTCTGGATCAGTTGCCTTTGCCGGATCGGGTTGACTTTATAATGCGCGCCTCCGCGAAGGAAAGACAGTCCCTGGTGCTACTGACGAGCCGTCCAGAAGAGATCGTGGCCCTTTTCCCGCCGGAAGAGTTATTTTTTACGATAAAAGAGATAGGGGCCACAGATGCCCTCCCGCTCATCAGTCTGACCACTTCTGAGCAACTGCACCTTATCCTGGATATTGATTGGTGGCAAAAGGACCGCCTTAGACCCGATAAGATTTTTGAGTGGCTGCGCCTCCTCTTTGCCTGCAGTGAGGACAAGGTAGCCGCGTGGCTTAATACCGTGGAATTTGCTCTCCTGGTGAGTCTGTTTAAACATTTTGCCAGCGCCTTTAAGGTCGGCATGGAGGAAGACAGGCTTGAAGAGATTGACGCCTTCCCACCCTTTACCGTGGATAATTATTACTTTATTCGCTTTAAGAAGCCTGGCGTTCAGGAAACGCTGGGTAGGATCGTGGAGATTGCCCGGGAGATAAATCCAAAGCTTTACTTTGATCTCATGGAATCTATAGTCTGGGACGTTGAAATGGAGAGTGAAGAGGATGCCTATAAATGGCGGCAGGCCAGACTGGCAGAGCATGGTGTCCCCACCTTTCATGAGGCCCTGGATATATACAAACCGCCCTCCATACCCGATCCCTCCCGTGTAAAACCGGCTACATCTCCACATCTCATCGAATCAGACATGGAGTCCAAAGCTCCGGCGCCTGTATATCCGCTGTCTGTTTCCGAACGACCCTCTTTTGTACTAAAGGTCCTTGAACTCATAAGTGATCAAGAGCTTCTGGACCGCATCAAGCGCGGTTGGGCCCATGTATGCAACCATGTGGTCATGGCCGATGTCCTTGACTTCGACGAGATGAAGGATATTAAGAGGGGGATCCAGAAGGCCTCCCGCTACCTTAATATCGGCCTGGAATATATCAGCCAGGGGCAACCCGAACAGGCCCGGCAGCTCCTTGAGTCTACGCCCCTAACTGAGATATTTCGCTTTGGCTATGCGCAGGCTATAGCCTTGAAGAAAAAGGCCCTATCTATGGTCAATAAAGGCTGTGTAGAGAAAGACCTTTCTCCGGCGGATGAACCCTGGCGTTCGCTTCTGGCCGGGTTATTACGGAGGCATCCGCTCTATTACGACCCTTTTGGCGCAGACAGAATGGATAGGGGCGATGATTATCGTGATTTTGGTGCGCTGCGCGAGGTGGAGGAAACTAAGGAAAGGCTGGAAGAGGCAGAACTCATCGGCAGGTTGATGAAAGAACGTCTTGCCGATTATGGCCTGATAAAGGACCTTCCCTTGGCTGCATGCAACATTCAGATGGCCATAGAACTCAACTGGAGTGTAATCCTGTTTACTGTCGTGGCCCAAATGCTATCAAAAAATACCCCGCGTCTTTGGCCCGTTACGGTCGAGGAACTCCACACCCTTTTCCCCGGACTTTGGGCGAAAGGCAGCAAAGAAAAAGGGCGAAAGCTCTCACCGGATATAAAAGAAGAGATGGAAAAGACCCTGCTGGGGCCGTTTTTTTCTCCTGCACCCGAAGAGCGGGGGCGTATTACCCGCTATCTTGAAGCCTGCCATAAACGCATAGAAGAAGATATGGGATTTCTTGATATTCACACCCCTATAGATCCGCGTTACATCCATGTCCTCCTCGTAGAAATTTGAGATTTCATGCGCCACCCGGAAACCGGCCGCTGATAGCTGCCAACGTGACGCCCCGCCCTCTGCATGCTGTGGGGTGAACTAAATGGAAGATAGTAGATTCGGAAAGTTTGGATGTGGACTTTCCCCACATTTTTATGGAAGCCGTTGTTCCTGAGCGAAACTTGCTGGAGCAGTGGGGCACCCTTCGAGGGCGAGCAGGAAGGGGAAAGCCAGCCCTTTAGAGACTGGAAGGGGCAAACCTTCCCCGCCTGCGAGTCCCGAAAGGGTCGCTGCAAAAGCCGTGAAGCGAAGGGATGACGGCTTCCATTTCCAGCCTGCGAAAATTGGCTAAAAATTAATACGTTGACCTAATCTGCCGAGTTTTTTGGGGAAAGTCCACGTTTGAATAGCTTGATTTTTTACCCCCTTGGACTATAATGGCCTCGCTTTGGAGGATAGATGGTAAAAAAAGTGCGTTCTATTGTTATTTCCGGCAATGGCACAAATTGTGAAATGGAGATGGCCCATGCCTGCCGCCTGGCCGGTGCGGACGAAGTTGACATTGTTCATATCAGTGATCTTATTTATGGTGTCAAGCGCCTTGATGACTACCACTTTTTGAATCTGCCCGGCGGTTTCCTAGATGGAGATGATCTCGGCGCCGCCCAGGCCGGCGCCAATCGTTTTCGCTATGCCACGGTCCGGGGCAGCGGAGAGCGCCTTCTGGAACAACTGCTTCGTTTTATTAATGCGGGCAAACTTGTCTTCGGCGTTTGCAATGGTTTCCAGTTGATGGTCAAGCTGGGCCTTCTGCCTGGCTTTGACGGCCGCTACACGGAACGCGAGGTAACGTTGACCTATAATGACTCCGGCCGTTTTGAAGATCGCTGGGCCTGCCTCCGGGTGAACAGCCATTCTCCCTGCGTGCTTACAAAGGGCATTGACCGCCTCTACTTACCGGTACGGCATGGCGAGGGGAAATTCATCGCCCGGGACGCCTCTGTATTAAAAAGATTACATACGGATGGGTTGGTGGTTCTTCAATATACGCAGGCAGCGGGTGATGAGCCGACCATGGAATACCCCTGGAATCCTAATGGTTCCACAGATGCCATCGCCGGTATTTGCGATCCTACCGGGAGACTCTTCGGGCTTATGCCCCATCCTGAGGCCTATCTGCATTATACCAACCATCCTCGCTGGACACGGGAGAAACTGCCTGAAGAAGGCCAGGGGCTTATATTATTTAAAAACGCCGTCAATTTTATTCGTAAACACCTCTAATACAAATAACACCGTTCGCAGGGGGCATATTTTCACGCAAAGGCGCAAAGACTGCAAAAAGAATAAAATTTGGAACTCAGGTCGTGCCTGAGGCAGATTCGCCGGGGCGAAAACTCATGAAAAAATCTTTTGTTCCTGATTTCTTGATTTCCAGATTTTCATTTTTTCCTCTGCGGCTAACGGCATAGGCCTGATGGAACAAGAAAAGTTACTACAATTTTTGACTGTATTGCGCCGCAGCATACTATGGATAATTACGGCCTTGGTGGCTGCCACCATAGGCGCTTACTTTCTTTCCGGCCGGATACTAGCCGCCCTCCAGGGCCACCTCCATCAAGAACTGGCCTTTTTTTCAGTCTCCGAGCCTTTTATGGCGTTGATTAAACTTTCCTTCGCCATCAGTATCTTTGCGCTCGTCCCCTTTATTATGGTAATGCTCTGGCGCGCTGTAGCTAAACCTTATGGGCTGACCAGGAAAACAGGGCTGTTATTTGTGCTTACAGGCATCCTTTTATTCTATGCCGGGGCTGCCTTTTGCTATTTTATTACCCTTCCCTTTGGTGTTAAGTTCCTCCTTGGTTATCAGACCGCGCACGTTAAGGCGGCTATTTCCCTCGACCGCTTTCTTACCTTCTGTTTTGTCTTTATTCTGGCCTTTGGGACCATGTTTGAGTTGCCTTTAGGCATGGCCTTCTGTGGCAGGATCGGACTCTGTGGAGCCGGATTTTTTCAGCGCTCCCGCCGCTACGCTATATTTATAGTCACCATTGTGGCGGCTGTCGCCACCCCTACGCCCGATGTGTTTAACATGATGCTTATGGCCGTGCCTCTTTATGCCTTATACGAGCTGGGCATTGTAGCCTTGCGGATCATGGGGAATTAAGGCGCATGTATATCGACACCCACGCCCATCTGGACATGTATGATTCTGCCTCAGACCAGGCACAGATAGTTTCCAGGGCCCATGCGGCCCGGGTCAGACAGATAATTACCATTGGCATTAATCTCCCCAGCTCCCGGCAGGCCGTGGCTATTGCCGAACAGTATGAAGGCGTATTTGCCGCTACAGGCATACACCCCCATGACGCGAAAGGGGTAACCGACGAGACTTACGACGATCTAAGACATCTGACTAAAAATCCGCGTGTAGTGGCCATTGGTGAGATAGGGCTTGATTTTTTCAAGGAATATTCCCCGCGGCGGGAGCAGGAGATATGTTTCAGGCAGCAGATACAACTGGCAAGGGAGTTAAGGCTGCCACTGATTATCCATGACCGTGATGCCCATGATGAGACCATCCGTATCTTAAGGGAAGAAAAAGCAGAGGATATGGGCGGTGTATTTCACTGTTTCTCAGGTGATTATACCTTTGCCGGGAAGTGCCTGGATATGGGCTTCTATATTTCCATCGCCGGTGTTGTTACTTTTCCCAAGGCTACCATCTTGCAGGATGTGGTAAAGAATGTCCCTATGGATCGTTTGCTAATTGAAACCGACGCCCCATTTCTGGCGCCGGTACCTTATCGGGGGAAGCGAAATGAGCCGGCCTATGTCATCCATGTAGGCCAAAAGATAGCTGAAATAAAGGGATGTTCGGATGTAGAGGTCGCCCAATGGACACGAAAAAACGCCCAAGCCCTTTTCAAACTACCGGCCCGGTGATTCTGGCCTCGGGTTCGCCCCGGCGTCAGGATTTTTTGCGGACCTTGGGGCTTAAGTTTGAGGTGGTAGTCAGCCACGTCGAAGAGGCCCCATTCGTGGATGGCGACCCGGCCCGGTATGCCCTGGAAATGGCGGAGGCCAAGGCCCGGGCGGTTTCTTGTAGTCATCCCCGGAGCTGGGTGGTGGCTGCGGACACTATTGTCATTATAGGCCATGAAGTCTTGGGCAAACCAAAGACTGAGAAAGAGGCGATTTCCATGCTGGGCCGCCTTTCCGGCCGCTGGCACGAGGTTATCACGGCCTTCTGCCTGTTGCACCACGACAAAGGCGCGGCATATAGAAAGGCGGTTCAGAGCCGCGTGAAGATAAAGAGATTGACTACGGCCGAGGTTACAAGTTATGTAGTCACGGGAGAACCTATGGACAAGGCCGGGGCCTATGCCGTCCAGGGTATCGGCGCCTTCATGGTAGAGAAGATAGAGGGATCATATACCAATGTGGTCGGTCTGCCTTTATCTGAATTAATCGGGGCCATGCAGGCTGTGGATATAATCCGTCCCAGGGTAGCGATTAGCGAGTAACGTATAGGATTAAAGGAAGATATGCTTTCAGAAAATATTGCCGCTATCCAAAAGAGGATTTCCGGGGCGGCCTGCCGGGCCGGGCGCGACCCATCTACGGTTAAGCTGCTGGCGGCTACGAAGTCTGTGCCGGCGGCCAGGATAAGGGGGGCTGTTTCTTACGGACTTAAACTTTTCGGAGAAAATTATGTCCAGGAGGCACGGGCCAAGATCGAAGAGGTCGGTCTTGGGGTATTCTGGCATTTCATCGGCCGCCTGCAGACCAACAAAGCCAGGTATGCAGTCCGGCTTTTTGACCTCATCCACTCTCTGGATAACGAAGACCTGGCCATGGAGCTTAACCGGCGGGCGGCGGCCATTCCCCGGATTATGCCCGTTCTGATCGAGGTCAATTTGAGTGGAGAAGAAAACAAGGGCGGGATTGTCCCGAATGCCCTTTTGCCTTTTCTGGAAAAAGTAGCCATGCTGCCCAATCTCTCTGTGCGCGGGCTTATGACTATGCCTCCTTTCTTTGCCGACCCGGAAAAGGCGCGGCCTTATTTCCGCCGTCTTAAGGAGCTGGAGAAGGAAATCCAGGTCAGGAATATTCCCAACATCCGCCTTGAAGAGCTATCTATGGGTATGACCGGGGATTTTGAGGTAGCCATAGAGGAAGGGGCTACCATAGTGCGTATCGGCACGGCCCTGTTTGGGCCACGAGGATAGCGTATAGCGATTAGCGGGTAGCAAGTGGACACACTATACCCTAAACGCTATTCGCTATTTTTGACCTTTTCCCAGACGGCGTCCATCTCCTCCAGGGTGAATTCTTCCAGCGGCCGGCCGTCTTTTTCCAGTGTGCCCCGCATCTCATCAAATCGCCTGATAAATCTATCTACCGTAAGTCGCAAGGCCTCTTCCGCATTTATATGGAGATGTCTGCTTAAGTTAACCAGGGTAAAGAGGACATCGCCCATTTCATCCCTGATGTGCGCCGGGTTATTTCTATTGCAGGCCTCTTTTAGCTCCGACAGTTCTTCATCCAGTTTTTCCCAGACGCTGTCCGCATTTTCCCAGTCAAAACCGGTACGGGCGGCCCGGGCGCCGATACGCTGGGCGCGAAGCAATGCGGGGAGATTACGGGGCACCGAAGCAAAAAATGACCCCTCCTCACCTCGCTGTCTGGCCTCCTCCCGCTTGATTTTATGCCACCGGTCCCTGACTTCTTCGGCACCGGCGACCCTTTCGGCGCCAAATACATGGGGATGCCGCCGGATTAGCTTGGCTGCGATAGATTCCATCACATCATTTATGTTAAAGGCTTCCGGTTCTTCATACATCAAAGATAAGAATATGATAAGAAAGAGCAGGTCGCCCAGTTCTTCACAGACCTGACCGGGGTTATCGTCCTCAACCGCCGCTATCACTTCATAAGTCTCTTCCAGAAGATAGTTTTTTACTGTCCCTGCGGATTGTTTCCGGTCCCAGGGGCAGCCTTCCGGGGCACGGAGCCGATCCATGATCTGGACTAATCTGAAAAAGTTTTCTTTGATTTTTTTATTATCGCGCATTGGGGATGAGCGGGTTATTTCTTATCGGCTGGAGGGGGTACCCTTTATCCCCTTTTTCTGTTTTTCTTTGGTATCGAATGACTTAAACAAGGCTTCTTGCTTTTCGCGAAAGCCTTCCTTCAGGGTATGGGGAACCAGGCAAAGCATTATCTCCATGGGACGTTTCAGATACTTATATGATTTCGATTTCTGTATAAAAAGGCCCTTTTGGGGAAGAAAGACGGTAATCAGTATCAATATCAAGCAGACGATAAAGATCCCCTTGACAAACCCCAGGAGCGCGCCAGCCGTACGGTCAAACCAGCCCAGTAATGAGATCTTCATTATCTTTTTGCCGGCCATACCGAGCAGGATGAATATCAGATAGACCAGGAGGAAGATGCCTGCGAAACTTAACAGATGCCTGATGCCGGCATTTGTAATCAACCCGGAGAGAAGATTTCCCAGCCTTATATAGTAAGCGCTGGCAATGACGAAACCGGCTAACAGGGCTACAACCGAAGAAATTTCTCTTATAATGCCGCGAATCGCACTTTTGACGGTAAAAAAAACTATAATTGCGAGTATAATTATATCCGGCCAATACATAAACTTCTCTGCCTCCACTAAACCTGCCAGAAGATCAGAGGCATTATAGGTGACCCCCCCTTATTTTTCAACCTCAATCCGCAAGGCACAGACCGCCTACCCACATCCACCGTCTAATTTGGCTGTCAAGATTAAGATCAGCAGATTATGGAGTATTCCTGATCACCGGCAAGATATTAGATGCAAGGCGCCGAGGAGCGACGACTGAGGCGTATGGAGCAATACGTCGCAAGGAGGCGCGATCGAAGGCAACGCCGCAGATGATGTCTTGATGGTGATCAGGGGCCTACTTTCCCCTTGTCAAACCCCTACCCATGTGTTAGAAATAAATCCTAAATTCGAAACACGAAACCCTCCGGCGGCGTAGCCAAGTGGCAAGGCAGCGGTCTGCAAAACCGTTATTCACCGGTTCAAATCCGGTCGCCGCCTCCATTCCCTTAAACCTCAAATCTAAAGTCCCTTTTCTTTATACTCATTCCATGCTAAAAATAAGATAAGATACTAAATCTTACGGGGAGTGAACTATGCGCACGGAACTCTTGGTCTATAAGACTCTTTTTGATGGCGAGGAAGAGAATGAGGTCCCTGAGGAATTGATCCCGGCCCTGGAACGGATTCGGAAAGATGAAGGAACGATTCAAGATTACCTGGATATAGCTGACCGCTACCGGGAAATTGAACAGCCGGACAAGGAGTTTGCCGCCCTGGAACTGGCTTTAGACCTCGGGCATGACGACCTTGTCTTCTATCATCTGGCCCGGAATCGCGCCGGACAAGGACAATACGCCGAGACGTATCAATACATAAAGCGTATGCATTTCATGCATGGGACAGCCAGGCTCCTGTATCTGAAGACCCTGGGCGAATTAGGAAAAACAGAAAAACTCAACCAGTTTTGGCAGACTAACAGGAGCGACTCTGAACTCAAGCAGTTGATAAAGCAGAAAGGTCTCGATTACTTCCCCAAAAACGTGCGCAAGTTAGTCAAAGAAAAAATTTAGCCACGGAGGAAGCATTTTTTACTGCAAAGTACGCAGAGATAGAAAAACTTCGAATTCCGAAATTAGAATTTATGTAACAACTTAGCGTTTTGAAAATGCATGATAAAAAGTGCAAAGAAACATATCAAATCAGGAAATCAGGAAGGAGAGAGCTTGAAAGAATTCAGGAAGACGTTTGAATCTGGAACTCAGGAAATCAGGAAAGTATTTTTGAGAAATTGATTTTCAGCAATTCGGCTTCTGGTTGCTCTGCTCTTTCATGAGTTCCTGAGTCCCAGATTAATAGCCTTTTCTGGGTGTAGGATTGTTTCAAACACCTAAAGTGTTACGAATTTATAATATGTGTTCTCTGTGGCAAACGGTTTTTAAAGATGCCGGCAATTATCCCCCCAAAAAATCTTCCCCGTATTCGGGTGGGCCTGGCCCTAAGCGATGCCGGGTTCTACCACCGTGAGACTATGCGGCTTCCCGAGGATCTCTCGGAATTCTTTCAGCGCTACCAGGATAAATTTGAAACAGAAGAACTCTTTTTTGAATTACAGCCGGAAATGCCCTGGCTTAAGAAAAAAGGGGATTTCTCTTATGTGGCGGATGAGGCTAACAGATGGCTCAAATTAGGCCGGGCCGCGGAACAAGGGGCGTCCGAAGGGCCTTATGCCGGGATTATTGAGGCCATGCGCCGACCGGGCCACATCTTTGGGGTGCACCAGTCCATACGTGATATGGACATCCTTTCTGAGGATATCCACAAAAAATTGGAGACGATAGAGAGCACCCAACAAGGCATGCTGTTTGCGCACCTTATATCTGCTGACTATTTTGTATTTCATCTGGCGCAAAGCAAGGATTACTGGGACTGGAATCGCAGCGAACAGATTGCCGTGGCCTTAAAGGCTTTTCAGGGCTGGGCGGATTTTTATAAGCAATCCGGCTTTAGCTTTATCCCCATTATAGAAAATCTTGAATTCCCGAAGTTCCCGTCCACACCGGAAGAGATGGTTAGTATCTTCAAGACCTGCCGGGAGTTTCTTCCCAATCTTAAAATCTGCTTTGACGTCTCCCACTTCTGGCGTTCCCGTGCCCTGATACTGGAAAACAAGGCCAGATTCGAACATCTTATCCCCAACTTTCGTATCTTAGAGGCATCATGTACTGACTATCTCGATTATGCCATGGAAAATATCTTTACCGCCGGGGCCGGTCTGTCTGACGGCGATATTTTTCTCTATCACCTGGGCGGATGCTGGAAGCACCTTACTCATGAGATACCCGGTCTTCGTCCGGGAGAAAGCCCGTTTTTGCATAAACTGAGGCTGGATGAGCCTGTATATGCTTATAACCCACAGGTGGAGATGAACCTGCCCAAGGTCATCAACCGCCTCCTTCGTTACAACATAGAACGACGGCAGGATGTACTCATTATGCTCGAAATCTATCAGCGGAATTACATAGAGATGCTGGAAGCGGCCCGGCTTATATACGACAATATTGTGAAAAAGGCCCGCCGCATTGCGGAAGACACGCGAAGGTATGCGTATCTGTGGGAAGATTAGCTGTAGGGAGGGAAAATCTTAAATCCTAAACAAATTTTAAATCCAAATATCTTGAACAAATTCCAAGCCCCTGTTTAGGATTTAGATATTCGAATTTCGGATTTTCTTTTGGAATGGATATTATACATTACTACCGTAATCCAGCTATCTTGACACGTATACTGGAATTTTTAGGTGTCCCCCCTGAGCTGCTTACTGACCTGACTACGTGTATTGATTTTTCCCATCCTCTGGCCGATTCCATAGAATTAAAGGAACTGCTCTGTGTTGCTACTACAGAGTACATATCTGCCTACGGACACAGACTCCTCGAGATAAATCACCGCGATCATGCCTCCATGAAGCCTTTCAGCCTGGGTTGGACCCTGGATAACGGCCTTGACATCCACCGCTCAATATGGGATCGGGAAAATGCCCTCGGTGTTCTCGATGTCGAGTATTTTTCCAAGTCATTTCCGGGAGAGCCTTATCTTGCCCCGAAGCGGGCCTTCATGCTTATGGAGCCGGTGTATCAGGGCATTTTAGATGTCTTTAAGTCTTATGGACTCGCACCCCTGGCTGTTACTACCGGTCAGGGCTATAATTTTGACGTACTTGTCAGCAAAGATAGCCCTGCTTTTGACAGCCTGGCATCCCTGGGGCATGTGGAAGAGACGCTGAAATATGACTATAGCCACCCCTCGCCTAAAAGAGGACGGCCGGTGCCGGAAAAAGATGCCAGGGCCTTTGATGCCATGGGCAAGATGTTTGAATTTCTTTGCCATCGAATCCTGACAGAGGTATCCGCCTGCACACCCCCTATTCCCGTAGTAGTAGGAGATGTAGTCTGCGGGAACGAGAAGCGTGAGGCTATATCCCTGGACCTTTCCCTCTACACCAATCCCCTCCACACCCGGAGTATTCGGTGTCCATTTTCTGCCTACTCCAAGCACATGTTAAGAGGGGACGTCCTAGGTGATATCGTAGCCAGGCGTGTAGGTTCCCTGTTTTCTGTCCCCAGAAAACTGCGGGATGCAGAACTTCCTCTGACCAGAGTTCTGGATACACGAACAAGCGCCGAGAAATCCGCCCGATGGGCAAAAAAGGTCGGTACGTATATTCCTGATCAACCAAAGGGCATGCCCGGGTTGATTCGTGCATACAAAGAATCCCGTCTCCACGCCTTTCATCTGGGGTACGACGACGCCCGGCAGGATAACGCATCCGGCTGGCTCCAGGGTTATGATCGTTTTGAGTTAAGCTCTATCCCGCCCTGTGTAGCCCTGCCGTTTCATTGCCCTAACCCTTTACTTCTTCAACCTACCAACCTGCGTACAATAGTCAGGGCGCTGATGGCTATCGGCTGGCATCCCAAGCATATTGCCGGCCTGGTCTATTCCAAGTATGCGCGCAATTTCGGTTGGGACGTCAATTTCAGGCGCTACGATGCCAACCGCTGGGCCAATGTCTGGGTGCGCATCTACGCCGGAATGATTGTAACCGGTGTGGATCAGCTCCTCGATCTCAACTGTATTTCGCAACAGGAAAAAGGAGAAGCATGGATGGGGATGAGGTATTGTCCTGCGCCAGACTGCGGGTGCAATCTGGCTGATTACCGGGCTATGCTGGAGAGAAGGATATAGATGCAGAGCACACAGCGCGGCATAGCCGCAACCAAAGAAGTTCACGGTTCCGAGTTCCACGTTCACGGTTTTTTAACCCTGAACTGTGAACTTTAAACTTTAAACTTTGGGCCCTTGGACTTTGAACTTTGCCATGATGTCAATAATTCAGCTATGCCCACAATGTCCGTGGGCTTAAAGCACGGGACTTTTGCTGCAGGAAGAGTATTGCTGGAAACCAGGGCCAGCAATGAGGGATCATTGACAAATAAAGGGGCCATATCGTCGGGTACGATCTCTATCTTTGGGAACCCTGCCTGTTTAAAGCCCTCGACGAGGATAATATCTGACTTCTCGGGCAGTGCAGAGACTACTTCCTCCAGGCCAAAGGTCCCAGCCTCTTCAGTAAGTATAGAAAAACCATCTGGTGAAGCCAAAACTATAATCTCTGCCCCGGCCTGCCTGTATCGGTAGGTATCTTTACCGGGGATGTCCAGAGAAACATCGCGGTGATGTGTATGCTTTACCGTCGCTACCTTTAATCCACGGCGATTTAACTCTGGAATGAGCCGTTCAATAAGAAGCGTCTTCCCGCTTTTTGCCGGACCAACAATGCAGACCACTTTCACTTAAAAATCCCCCCGCCCCCCCTTTGCCAAAGGGGGGCAAAGATTACCTGGCCACTAAGAAGGCGCCAGGGAAACCATTGTCTTCAAATTGCCGCTGAAGATCCCTGGCCTTATCCAGGTTGGTGGCGGCAAAGACCTGAACGCGATAAAATAGGGCATCTCCACGGTTATGGGCCTCGATATCGACCTGGCCATAGTTTCTATTTAAGGTGGCCCGCATGCGGTCAGCATTATCCTTGTTAGTAAAGGCGCCAACCTGTATCCAGAAATTGCCTGCCCGGTAGTCCACAGTCTGGACGAACCGCTTAACCCGCCGTCCATTTTCAGAGACTTCCGTGGGCGTCCCGAGGGCCTCTACGCGCACAAAAGCCGTTCCGTTATTGTGTATGCCGATCTCTCTGGCCGCCGCCAGACTCAGGTCTATAACACGGCCTTTTACGAAAGGGCCTCGGTCATTTATACGCACCACCGTTTCCCGGTTATTTTCGAGATTGAGGACGCGTACATAGGTGTGCATGGGCAAGAGCTTGTGGGCGGCGGTAAATTCATACATATCATATAGCTCGCCGCAGGAGGTGCCCTTGCCGTGGAAGTCCGGGCCGTACCAGGAGGCTATGCCCTCTTCGGCGAAACCATCTGCTGAAGGTATAGGATAATAGACCTCACCAAAGATCTCATAAGGCCGCTGAGTGGGAGGAGTACCTTTTGTATCACGGGTTATGCCGCGAGAGTATTGATACCGGGGCGCTGTGGCGCAGGCCGTAAAGAAAGTAACCATAGAGACACAAAGGATACAGAGATAGAAAAATCTCGAATTTCGAATTTCGAATTTCGAATTTAATATGTGTTCTATGCGTCCTTTGCGTCTTTTTCGCCCCGGCGAATCTGCCTTAGGCACGAGCGGTGATGCTTTCCCCATGGCCGGTATGATAGGGGAAATATGTATGCTTGTCAATGGCCTAAAACTACAGGCACCGTCGCTGGTCATTAATCATCGGTCCTGTTAACTGTGGAAGATCAATCAACTTTTACCAGTGACAAATGACTATTGACTAATGACATCGTGTAATCGTTTACTTGACGCATAGCCTAAAAAGTTTTAGAGTTGATGCATGTTTGGTATCGGTATCTCAGAGCTTATCCTGATCTTGATCGTGGCGCTCATCGTTATCGGTCCGCAAAAATTGCCTGATCTGGCCCGCTCTCTGGCCCGGGGCCTGACCGAATTCAAGAGAGCCTCTTCTGAGTTCAAAGAGAGCTTTAACGCGGATGATCTGGACACCTCCGGAGGCCCGCCGGTAATAGACAACCCTCCACGTGATTTAGAGACGGAAACAACTACAACTGAAAAACCGGAAAAAGCCTCTGACTCTCCAGATACCCTGGCCGAAAGAGAAGGTGTAAGCCCCAAGGATCCCCTCCATGGCTGACTTCAGGCTGCCCTTTACTGCCCACCTAAAAGAACTACGCAATCGGCTCATCATATCCTTTTCAGCAATCGGCATCGGATTTCTCATATCTTACGCCCTGGCCGAAAGGATATTCGTCATCCTTGCTGCTCCGCTCTTTGCGGCCATGGGCCGGGGTAATAAGCTTATTTATACCGGACTGCCCGAGGCTTTTATCTCCTATTTTAAAATCTCTATGATAATGGGCTTCATCATTGCCTTCCCGGTTATCATACACCAGATATGGAAATTCGTATCGCCTGGATTGGAAGACAAGGAACGCAAGTATACGTTAGTATTTGTCGGGTCATCGACCCTTTTATTTTTTGGGGGGGCCCTTTTCGGCTATTTTGTGATATTGCCTCTGGCGCTCAATTTTCTCCTGGGTTTTGCCACGCCATCTATGAAGCCGCTTATTACCATAAAGAGCTATCTGGTCTTTGCCTCCAAGGCACTCCTGGCCTTTGCCTTGGCCTTTGAAATACCTTTCTTCCTGGTGTTTTTAGCAAAAATGGATATTCTCACCTACGAACAATTACGGGCCAGGCGTAAGTATTACATCCTCATTGTCTTCATTATAGCCGCCATACTTACTCCGCCGGACATCATCTCTCAGGTTATGTTAGCCATCCCACTCATTATATTGTATGAGATCGGTGTATTAGGCGCGCGCCTGTTTGCAAGACCAGTAGGTTCTTAAGTCATTGCTGTCCAATATATTTAAAGAACAATCTTTTGGGACAGGTTAACATATTAATTTTATTGTAATAATAATATCGGAAAACGAGGTTGTCGTCTATAAAAAAATATGCTGTTCAACTTGCTGATTCATGTGGTGTGGCCTTCAAATCTCCCTTGATCCCCCTTTCCCAAAGGGGGAAGTGTTTCTCCTCCCTTTGAAAAAGGGAGGTTGGGAGGGATTTAAGAATACGTTTTCAACCAGCTAAACTGATACCTACTATTTAATCCCGGGGGTAAGTTTATGAAAAACAGAAGCTCGATTCTTTGTTTGATCATGTTGATAATTGTAACCATTTTTTATATCTCTCCCTCTACTACCATTGCGGCTGAGCCAATACGTATCGGCGTCTATCTGCCCATGACCGGGCCAGCTGCCGTCTATGGACAGGTGGCCTGGAAAGGACTGCAGATGGTGCACAAGGACCGGCCAACCGTACTCGGCCGACCGGTCCAGCTCATACTGGTTGATGATAAAAGCGATAAAATGGAGGCAGCCAATGCCGTCTCGCGGCTTATCGAAAAAGAACGGGTCACGGCTATAATCGGCGAACTCACCAGTTCCAACACCCTCTCCGGCTCCCCCATAGCAGAGAAGGCGCGAATTCCCATGGTGACTCCCTGGGCCACTAATCCTCTGGTAACACAGAAACGCCAGTATATCTTCCGGGTCTGCTTTTCGGATCCCTTTCAGGGCTACGTGGCCGCAAAATTTGCCCGTGAATATCTCAAGGCCCGCACGGCTGCAGTAATGATAGATATTAGCCAGGATTATTCCGTGGGCTTATCTAATTTTTTCATGCGGGAATTTACTAAAAGGGGAGGGAGAGTCGTTATCAAGACGGCTTACCAGAGCGGCGACCTGGATTTCACGGCGCAGCTAAGCAGTATAAGCGGCATGCGGCCTGATATTATCTATGTCCCCGGTTATTTTATGGAAGACGCCCTTATCGCCCGGCAGGCCCGCGAACTTGGCATCAGGTCAATTATAGTCTCCGGCGATGCCGCGCAGGCCGATGAATTGATAAAGATCGGCGGTAAGGCCGTAGAAGGGCTGTATTTTACCACCCACTTCGATGAAAAAGGAGCTACCACCAAACGCGGCCAACTATTCGTAAAAAAATTTCACGAGATAAACAAGGCCGCGCCGGACTCTGTGAGCGCCCTTTCCTATGATAGCTATAACTTCCTGCTCGATGCCGTTGAAAGAGCCCGTTCTGCCCATCCCGAAAAGATAAAGGACGCCCTGTCCAGGACAACCAATTTTGAAGGGGTAACCGGAAACATTGCCATAAAGGGCCGGGAGACCATCAAGCAGGCAGTAATGCTAAAGGTGGAAAATGGCGGGTTCAGATATATAACTACTATTCAGCCGCAATAGAAACGAATTTATTACTCCGGCACTACACCCCATCCTTGCTGGTATGACAGATGAAGCAACCGGTTCTCGCGCCTGCCCCGGTAGTACCGGCGATGATCAGACCTCCGTCGTCAGGATCATACGCCCAACGAAGGATGTCCTTGTAAGGTGTACCATGTGGGCGGTGGCAGGAAAGACACATAACCTGATCCGCTCCTGGACGGACAAGACTTTGATCACCTGCATATGTCAAAATGTCAGGACGGGCCACAGGGGCTTCGCAGTTATATGGGCCTATTGTAGAACCGTCAGGAGTGTTGTATAGGCGATATTCTTTAGTTACATCCGCTGGCAATGCATAGTTGTTGGGATGGCGTAACCAGGGGCTGGCCGTCCCGGTATCATCCGCGTTGTGAAAGCCCGTATGACACCCTGCACACCAATTCGACATCGATTCATCGTCCTGCATAAGACCACTACTTTTACTGCCTGGAATACCGCCACCAGCATAAACATTATGGTCTGATTCGTTTTTGGTGCGTTCCCAGTCCGAGTCTTCAATACCCATTACCCCACCGCTGCCATGTTGATCTGAGCCGTTAGCCAAAAACCGGTAATAAACGGCCTTAATATTATTTCCGGCATCCTGTACATCCGAACCAACGACTGGCCGGGCATCCTCACCGTGGTGATACGGATAATGACAACTCGTACAAGCGGCTATGCGGTCATGACAAATGGCGCAGGCACCTCCGCCACCGGTTGGGCTGCCCGGGGCCTCTGTTAAATTTGTATCATTTGTAATGCCCGGAATCGTCAACACATTATGCCCATAGGCCTGGCCTTTCGATACAACCCAGTAAAAATTCCCCCCCGCAAGCTCAGTTCCGGCTGCCGGCGGCACGGTATTAAAGACCACTGGGATGTTTGAGGACCCGAGGGTCTTGATAGTAGCGCTCACTGTATTGGAATGACAGCCCACACAAGTTCCGCGTGTAAGGGCATCAAATGGCCCGGTCTCGGTTATATTCCCCACTCCAGGCATAGCTGTTCCCCCCTGGCTGTTGTGCATGGTGTGGCAATTGACACATTCACCCGTAACTTTGGCCAGGGCTGGGGTTAAAAAGATGAGAAAAAGGAAAGTAGAAAATAGATAAATAGATAAGAGAACGGTCGGCCTGATTAAAGCCATTGATCTATGTTTCCATGCCATGGCGGGCCTCCGGGAGGAAAAATACTTTTAAAACATGAGCATGGGGCGTTAAATCGCCCCATGCTCAGTAAGTCAATAATTGTTATCTCTGCTTGCTGTGGCAGCCAAGGCAACCGTACATATTGCCACTGCCTGCACTTTGTCCCGTGGAGCCGTCACCAAGAGTGGTATTATAACCAAACCTCAGGATGTCATAACTTGCGGTGCCGTGTGCACGGTGGCAGGACAGACAGGTGGCATACTTACTTCCCGCGGTATTTGTGGCTCCGCTAGCAAAACCAAACGGGTTGTACTTACAGTCCGCGTTTGAAGAGATAGCATCGTCCGCCGGATCCCAGGAAGTTGGGAGGGCCACATCTGTGGGATGTCGCTGCCAGGGAGAACCCGAACCTGTGCCTGCACCATGAAAATCGCCGTGGCAGTTGGCGCAGAGCTTGCTGATGGTATCATTACTTGTACCAGCGATATAAACGTTATGCGCATAAGTAGCATCTGTCCGCGTATAACCAGGCGCCGGCGCCGTAGTGTTTAAATTCAGCGCTTCTTCATAATCTGACGCCCCTACTCCTGTAATACCGACAGGCGTCCCACCGTTGTAATTCCAAAGGATACGGTATACGGTCGGGCTGTGGTGGCCGCCTTTGACAGCGCCCATCTCGTCGGCTACGGTCTGAGAACCGTGACAACCGTTAACACCGGCGCAGGACAGTCCATTAGCCGTACCATCATACCAATCTGAATTATATCCCGGAGGGGTGGCCGTACTCTCTAAGGAATGTGCCTTGCCCAAGTTGTCTGTCCCGTCATCGGCCGCCGGGAAGTACCCGCCTGCCAGACAAATTTGGTCGGTAAAGGCGCCGCTGGTGCTCTTAACGTAAGGAAATCCACTGCCGCTGAGAGGATCACTGCCGGATGTTGTATGACAACCCAAGCAGGTATTGTTGACCAAGGCGCCGAATGGGCCAGTGGCATTGACTTCAGCTCCACTCTGGCTATTGTGCATGGTATGGCAGTTGACGCAAGGACCAGATACTGCCGCCAAGGCCAGACTTCCCATGGCCAATACAAAGGCCATAGACAACAAACAAATTAATGCCTTTTTCATTATTTATACACCTCCTTTCCTTTAGAAATTCTAAGTCTTGCCTTCATATCCATAATCCTACCTCCTAAATATAGCGTATAGCGACTAGCGTGTAGTGGTTAGTGCTTAAAAAAATTTTAACGTTCCTAACCCCCCCTGCCGATAAGCCAGTTAAGGTAAAATTTACATTTTTACTTATTTAAAACTATAATCATTTTTACAACATAAAACAGGGCGAAGTCAATGAAAAAAAGAGCACTAAGCTATCAGCTTAAAGCCTGTTTGTGACCTGAATCTATAGCAAGTTCAATGCCAAAACCCTTAACATATATAATTAATTGATATAATTAATATTTTTGTTAAATATTATTTGCGGCTATTGACTGATGTGGAAGTGTTTTTCACACTCGGAGGGGAAAAAAGATTCCAATGTGGTATTTTGGTGCCCACTTGTCAGCCACAGAGCACACAGAGATAGAAGATAGGTAACAATTTAGCGTTGTGAAAATGCATGATAAAAAGTGCAAGGAAACATACCAACTCAGGAAATCAGGAAGGAGAGGGCTTGAAAGAATTCAGGAAGACGTTTGAACATGCATAGCGAGCGAATACGATGCATTTTACCGTGCATACGGAGATTCCCCGCAGCAAGCTGCGGGGAGCTTCAATCAGGAACTCAAGAAATCAGGAAAGTATTTTTGAGAAAAGGTGAGACCTTGACAATAATCGCTAATCGCTATACGCTCCTTTTTATACACTATGTTCAAAGGAGTATCCCTATGAAACGATTGCCTTGCTTAATAATAATGTCGGTACTAATTCTGGCCTCGGCCTGTGCCCGATACGAGACCCGTATCGTCCCTTTTAAGATGCCGGAGGCATATCACAATGTCCAGGCTATAGATGGCGCTAAAGTGGCGGCCATAGCCTACGATGACTCTAATACCGCGCAGGAGGCCTTTGGATTTGATATTCGTGGGGCCGGGCTCTTGCCGGTGCAGGTTGTCTTTGACAATCAGGGCAGTAACTCCCTTATCATAGACCCCACGCATACCTATTTAATCGACAAAGAGCATAACCTCTGGCCGGTCATGGAGAGTAGGCTGGCCTATGAACGGGTCGAAAAAAAGACCGAATTAGGCGAAATCGGCGCCGGTGCAACCAAACATGCCTTCCTGGCTGGCGCTGCCGGTGCCATTATCGGGGCGGCGGTAGGCATCGTGACCGGTGAAAATGTAGGTGAAGCTATCGGTAAGGGAGCGGCTGTGGGTGCGGCCGCCGGTGCGACCCTGGGTGGGGCGCAGGCCTATGGCTCTCAGGAGACCCGCTACCGCATAATGGATGACCTGGAAAAGAAGACCCTGCAAAATAACGCTATCCCGCCCGGACAAACAGCGCATGGCTTTATCTTCTTCCCGGGAGAGGCCAAATCAGCTAAGGAGCTACGTTTACAGTTAAAAGAAGCCGAAACCGGAAAGGCGCATACACTGGTATTAGCTTTTTAACTTATTGCCGGTTGTTCGTAACAGAAATTCAGGCGGCGATAGTGCAGTGGTTTCGGATGACCCGGCCAAGCTCAGCCCATTTGACCGGTTTCTTTAAGAGGATGGCGGCATAGCCTTCTTCGAGGGTCTTTTTGGCCTGGATGGCGGTGGGGTTACCGGTTAATACCAGGATATTGGCCTCCGGATCAAAGGCCTTTATCTCCCGTGAGGACTCATACCCATCCATAACCGGCATATCCATATCCATCAATACCAGGTCAGGGCGGAGTTCTTTATACTTTTCCAACCCCTCCATTCCATTAGCGGCCTGAGCAATGGTAGAATACCCTTCCATTTCCAATATCTCGCTCAGGGTGCTTAACACACCCAAGTCATCATCGACAATCAATATCGTTCCGCTACCCATTAGGAACAGTCCTTACAGTGAGTTAAAACCTTTTAGAATAAGCACACTCTTTTGTCAAGAAAAAAACAACATATTGTATAAAAAATTTTTAGTGACACAATATTTAGTAAAAACAGTGTGTTATAGGCCCATAAAATAGGGGCTTTCCGGGCGGTCAATGAGAAAGGTTAATGATTACAAGGTGTTCAGCTATTTACCGCAGAGGTCGCCGAGAACGCCGAGATAACATATTGAATGGCTTACAGTTTTTCTCTGCGGACTCTGCGTGCTCAGCGGTGAAAAGGCTTTTTTGCGAGCCCATCAGCCTTCATTCTGTCCAGATATACCGCTTCTGACTACCGACTACCTCATTCCAGTTCGGCCCAATTATGCCCTGAACGGACATTGACCACCAGTGGCACAGATAAGGTCACGGCCTTTTCCATCTTTTCCCTGACGAGAGGGATTACCTCGGATGCCTCTTTCTCCGGGGCCTCCATGATCAATTCGTCATGGACCTGCATAATCATACGCGCTTCGTAACCGCCTGTGCCCAAGGCGTTGTGCACATGGATCATAGCCACCTTAATTATATCTGCCGCTGTGCCCTGAATCGGGGTATTAACGGCCGTACGCTCCGCAAACTGTCTGGCAGCGTTATTCCGGCTGTTGATGTCCGGAATTTGCCGGAGACGGCCCAGCAGAGTCCGGACATAACCCTTCTCCCGTGCGGAGGCGACAACCTCCTTTATAAAGTTCTCCACACCCCGATACCTGGCGAAATAGGCATCAATAAAAGACCGGGCCTCCTTTTGTCCGATTCGAAGCTCCTGCGCGAGACCAAAGGGGCTCATGCCGTAAGCCACGCCGAAATTGATCGTCTTGGCCACGCGGCGCATCTCGGCCGTGACCATCTGCGGAAAGACGTGGAAAATTTCCGCCGCAGTCATGGTGTGCACGTCTTCCCCTTTTTCAAACGCCCTTGTAAGCCCCTCATCCCGGGCAAAATGGGCCAGAATGCGCAGTTCTATCTGCGAATAATCAAAAGATAGCAATACTCGGCCGGGGTCGGTAATAAAGGCCCGGCGTATCTGCCGTCCTTCCTCGGAACGGATGGGTATATTCTGGAGATTGGGTTCACTGCTGCTCAGGCGGCCGGTGGCCGTAACCGCTTGGTTATAATAGGTATGAAGCCTCCCGGTGGCCGGATTAATCAGTTTAGGCAGTGCATCCACGTATGTAGATTTCAACTTTGCCAGGTTGCGATAGGCTAATATCTGCCCGGGCAAGGGATGATAAAGGGCGAGATCCTCCAGTATGCCGGCTTCCGTCGAATAAGAGCCGGTTTTTCTCGTCTTCTTCAGACGGGGCAAGGTTAATCTCTCAAAAAGTATCTCTCCGAGCTGCTTTGGGGAATTTATGTTGAATTCACAACCCGCTGTCGCAAAGATTTTGCTTTTAATATCAGATAGTTGTGCATCAAGCTCCCCAGACATCCTGGAGAGAAAGGCGAGATCGATCCTGACGCCGCTCATCTCCATTCCCGCCAGGACTTCGAGAAGAGGCATTTCTACCTCACAAAAAAGGTTATACAGTTCCCTCTCTTCCAGATCCGGCAATAACCGGCTGGATAGTCCGGCTATAATCCCGGCGGCAGCACAGGCAGAAGACATGGCCTGGCCGCCCAAATCACCCGGCTGGACGCCTAAATAATGTTCCGCCAGCATCTTTAAACTATCCGCCTTCCGGGAGCGGCCCAAGGGGTCCAGAAGATAGGCGGCGATCATCACATCTAAATAAGGACCTGAGACAGGAATGCCGTTTCTTTGTAAAAGAATAAGATCATATTTCAGATTGTAACCGGCCTTAACCCGCTTGCTATCCTGCAAGAAGGCGGCAATCCCATCGATAGCCGCTGATTTAAATTTTATATCCGGTAAGGGGATATAAAAGGCCTCCGGCGGCTCTATACACAGGGCTATGCCAGAAATATCAGCCAGCATCGGATCCGGCGATGTGCCTACAACCGTCAGGCTAAAACCTTTAGCGCCTTCAAGCCTCGAAAGTATCCCGACTAAGGCATCTTCCGTGTCGACCGACTGGACTTTGGCCGCCAGCTGCTGCCCGTCGTCGTTGACCTCGGCATCCACCGGCTCCAGTTCTTTCAGAAACTTTGTAAATTCCAACCCGGCAAACAGCTCTCTTAAGGCAGCCGGATCCGGGGGGCCGACCCTTAGCATGGAAAGATCAAGCTCTAATGGGACATCAACACGCAGCGTTACGAGTTCTTTGGAGAGGAGGGCCTGTTCCCTATAAGTGGTCAATTTTTCCCGTAACTTGGGCTTATCAATACTCTCCAGAGAGGTAAAGAGGTTTTCTACGGACCGGTATCTTTGTATGAGGCTTAACGCCGTCTTGGGACCGATGCCGGGGACACCGGGGACATTGTCTATGGCATCACCGGCCAAGGCGAAGACGTCAGCCATCTGCCCGGGCTCCAGGCCATATTCTTTGCGCAGGTTCTCGATGTCTATCCGGCGATCCTTCATGGGATCCCAGATGGTTACATACGGAGAAACAAGCTGCAACAGGTCCTTATCGCCGGAGACGATGACGATCCTGTGCTCGTCAGAGGCCAGGCGTTTGACTATGGTCGCTATGAGGTCATCGGCCTCGTAACCTTCCAGTTCAAAAGCAGGCAAATTTTCTGCCCGAATAATATCCTTTATATAAGGTATCTGGACAGATAGATCATCCGGCATGGCTGGGCGGTTGGCCTTATACGTCTCCAGCAGGGCGTGCCGAAACTTAGGCCCCCGGGCGTCAAAGACCATAGCCAGATACTCGGGCCTCTTCTCCCGCAGCACTTTGAGCAGCATGTTGGTTACGCCGAAAATGGCGTTTGTGGGCAGGCCCTGAGATGTAGAAAGGTGCGAGATGGCATGATAGGCCCGGTAGATGTAGGAATGGGCATCGATAAGATATAATAAGGTGGGGCGTTCGGCCATGCCGATTTATAACGCTAAAGACGACAAACTGTCAATCATACTGCCCCCGGATTTCCCCATTTTTTTATGGAATCCGATGTTCCTGAGCGAAATTTGCTGGAAAAGGGGGGTACCCCATCGAGGGTGAGCAGGAAGGGGAAGGCCCGCCCGGTCCTGCTCCCGCCTCTCAATGACTCCCGCAGGCGCTCCCATGTCCATGACCTGCACAGGTATGCTGGTCGGTGAATTCAGGCAGCTTGTTGGCCTGCAGGGCATCCAGGGCATCTTTTACCTGGCCGCCCTCACGATACAGAAAGACGCGAATGCCCGCCTGTTTAAATCCCAGGAGTGGCCGCATACCCATACCGCCGGAGATAATCCCCTGTACTCCGTTTCTGGCCAGAAGCATAACCGGAGCCAGACAGGCGCCAGGCTCATGCCCATCATTGGGTATCACTTCCACATCGTGGATCTTTGTCTCATCTATTGTCGCTACCGTATAGACATCACAGTGCCCGAAATGTCCGGAAAGCCCGGCCTCAAGTCCTCCGGGGAAATTGGAAGGGACGGCGATTTTTACCATGTTTAAGTTAAACCTCCTGCACAAAATTTTAACTAAGCGTCACAAATCAGATTTCTTCCTCTTCAACCTCTTCTATTTCTTCTTCAGGTATCTTCTCTTCAGTCTCCGGCTCTTCTTCATAACCTGCATAGGCGTAAATGGCAAGTATATCTTCAAAGCGCGCTGCCTTCTGCGGATCCCGGGCGCTTATAAAAGGCGCGAGCATCTTTCTTACCTTGGTCTGTTCTATGCTAACCGTTGGGTCTGCCTGACAAACGGGACAACTTTTGATATGACGAATCGCAAACTCTACCATTCTAGCCGGCGCCAGGGCATCCTCGACTATTTGGTCACTCCAATCCCTGGCCAGCTTTTTTAGCCGATCACACTGCATAGGCCTCTTTCCTCTATGTGTTTGTTTAACGTGCAATTATCTGTCCTTGTTGCCGGGTAGTTTTTAATATATTCCAAAGCGCTTTTTGTTATAAGATTTTTACGGCCAATGCAAGAAAAAAGTTTAGCATTTTTATTTTTGCCTGACCCGGTAAACCTTTTTAATAATTTAACGTCGAATTTTAAAAAAACAAGCCGCTGATTTTAGACAGACTATAATCCAAAAGGAGAGCTATTATGACAGTTAGAAAAAAAAGTTTTATGTTTGGTTCAGGTCTCATCATTATGTCCCTTCTTTTATTTTATCCGGCCAAAGGCCGCGCTGAAGTAGATGTCAGCGTCAACATAGGCCTGCCTCTCCCGTCGGTTGTCATTTCGGCGCCGCCCGCCGTGGTCATGATTCCGGGATCTCCGGTCTATTTCGACCCGGATATTGAAGTGGACATTTTCTTTCATCACGGCTATTGGTACAGGCCATATCGGGAGCGCTGGTATCGGGCTACTCATTATAACGGGCCTTGGAGACACATCGCGCGCCGTGCCGTGCCTACTGCAATTGTACACGTGCCGCCTGACTACAGGCATATACCTCCAGGCCATGAAAGGATTCCTTACGGACAATTAAAAAAGCACTGGAAGGAACACGAAAAAGCCTCCAAAAAGACACATAAATCACATAAACACGGGAGGCACGGAGATTAGCGATCAGGAGACAGAAGTCAGAAACCAGGAGTCAGAAGAAAAAAATTAACAAAGGAGGCAAGTCTATGAAAAGGGTATGTTTTATTGTATTAACCTTGACGTTAACGCTTTTATGGTCATTTACAGCAAGGGCTGTAGATGAGGAGACGCAACTAAGAACCGAGGCGGGCCGAATAAACCAGTTGACAACAGGGTCGGGCGGAAGTACAGAAACCAATGTAAGGATAAACACGGTTTTCGAAAATTGGGGGTCAAAACAGCCTTCTCAAGCGGTCACAGCCGCCCGGGATCTAAAAATGGGCTACGGAGAGACCATGATAGCCGGAGCCCTGGCTGCCGAATTATATGAAAAAGATCCGGCAACCTATCCCACTTATGACGCCGCATATCAGAAGGTATTAGACCTCAGAAGCAAAGGCGACCGAATTACCGGCTGGGGGGTAGTAGCCAAGGATCTAGGGGTCAAACTTGGCCCGGTGGTGAGGGAAATGAAAAGCACCGGCACCTTCGTCGGCGGCCGGACGGACCGTTTTTCAAGCAACTATGCTAAAAAGGGAAAGCAGCAGGTACGGGAAAAGACTCAAACCAGGGAACGGTTAAGGGAAAAGAGCTGCAACAAAGAACAGAAGGGGAATCAAATACGTAACGAGATTGAAAACAGGGTAGAAACCGGCTCTCCCTCCGTCCCACGCGGTGGAGGTCACGGCCGGGGACGGTAATTGAATGGAGAAGTCAGGAGTCAGGGGTTGGGTCTGAAATAAGGTTCGAGACGTTTTAACGTTCAAACGAGCGGAGCGATAGAACGACTCGAACGACTGCGTGCTCTGTGGTTAATCTTTCGATAATACAAATTCAGATTAACGGAGAAAGGCATGACTCATAACGTTAGATTATGGCTGGTGGTAGGGCTGGCAACAGCGATTCTTTTTTGCGGAAGCGGGATAACCTACGGGCAGACTTCAACTACCGATGAACTATACGCTGAGATCGGTTTTAACTTTTATACCGGCGATTATGGGACAAACACAGACACGGATACATATACCGTACCCCTTACCCTCGGCTATTCACCCAGCCGACTATGGGATTTTTATCTCAGCATCCCGTATATACACCAGAGCGCCAGCACTGCCGTCACCGTAGCCGGCAAACCAATCCGCGTGAAGAAAAACCTGACCGGAGGTAAAAGCAAAATTACGGAACAGTATATCGACACCGTCTCTCACAGCGGCCTTGGAGACATCTGCCTCGGCGGAAGTTACACAGTACTTGGAGAGACGTCCGAGGGACCGGCCGTCTATGCCCTGGCAAGCATCAAGTTTCCTACCGCCGATGAGGAAAAGGGCCTGGGTACAGGTGAATATGATTATTGTTTAGGCGTTGGCCTGGACAAAAGAATCAATAAATGGACGCTCTTTGGAAATGCAAAGTATAATATCATCGGATCACCCGGCGGGATAGACCTGGATAATTTCTTCTCTATGATGGCCGGCGTAAGCCATCAGTGCACTACCGCTTTTAAAGGTTCGGTTTCTATCTACGCCGCAGAAAGCGCTTCGGTCGAATCTGACAGCCCGTTAGAAATCAGTTTAAGCGGGGAGTACGTTATTGATAACGATAACAAGGCCTCGGTTTATGTTGTAAAAGGCCTGTCTGACGGCAGCCCGGATTATGGCCTGGGCGCGGCCCTGACGCATTATTTTTAATCCACAGATACACAATTACCCGCCTGATTAAAGGGTGCCATCAAGGCACCCTTTGCCGTTTCTGCAAAGCAAATCTATTGAATTGACAACTCCCCTCCCTGCGTATTATAAACTTACCCATGCCAAGACGCATATATTCCATCTTTCTATCCGCTTGCTTTTTGCTTGTCGTTTTACTCCTGAGAACCACCTGGGCGGCGTCACCCGTTACTTATACCCCGCTTAACTATCAAGAAATCGGGCCCGGCCTTTGGTTTGCGAAAGTAGATATCTATAAAGAAAGACAAAAGGCGGAAACACTGGTTTTTGTTAAATTAGACCCAAAGAAGAACAGATTCCGGGTCCTGCATGATAAGAACGTCAAGACTATAGAAAAGTGGCAGGCGGTCACGGGCGCCAGTGTTATCTTTAATGGAAGTTACTTCCGCGAGAACTTCGACCCGTGCGGCTTAATTATAAGCGACGGTCAGATTAAAGGCCATGTCCGGAATCGCTACATGAAGGGTATGTTTGTGGCAGAACCCCAAAAAAATAATTCACCGCAGGTTGCAATCCTTGACCTGACGAAGATGAGCCCGGCGGTCAACAACCTGCCCTGGAGCCAGGGGTTGCAATCTTTCCCCATGCTTATAGATAAAAATGGCACTGTTCGGGTAAATCAGAGCGATCTCAGGGCCAGCCGCACGGCTATCTGTACAACTAAAGATGGCTGCGTAATTGTAGTACATACCGAAGAGACGTACTTTACGCTCTACGATCTGGCCAGCTTCTTAAAGAAATTGCCGTTGGATATTGAACATGCCTTAAACTTAGACGGCGGCATGGCGGCTGAGCTTTGTATCAGAACCGCAGGTCTGAATTACACGCACTACGGATACCAGATGTCAAATTATACCGGAGAGCTTAGTCTAAAAGGTCTCCAGGCCAGGATCCCTTTGGTAGTCGGGGTCTTTCCGCGCTGACAAAAAATAGTCGGGGGTCAGAAGTCAGAAAACAGGAGACAGGAGAGTCGGGAGTCGAGAGTCAGCAGACAGATAAGAGATAGTTTATAACTCATGGCTCATAGCTGATGACTGAAATCTGAAAGCTCAAAAGCTAATCTTCTCCGTGGACCCTGTGGTTAAAAAAGGGATTTTTTGATGAACAATAAGGTGTTAAAAGCCATCTACGAAAGGCGCAGCATACGGGATTTCAGCCCTATGCCGGTTGCCGAACAACAGGTGATGGAAATAATCCGTGCCGGCAGTTGGGCCCCGTCCGGATTGAACAATCAGCCCTGGCGCTTCGTTGTGGTCAAGGATTCAAAAACAAAGGAAGAAATAGCCGGGCAAACCCGGTACCATTCAATAATTGAGACTGCGCCCGTCATTGTTGCCGTATTCCTGGACCGTAAGGCTATGTACCATGAGGTGAAAGACATCCAGGCTATCGGGGCCTGTTTACAAAACATGCTGCTGGCCGCCCACGCCCAGGGCCTGGGGGCAGTCTGGCTGGGAGAGATATTAAAGAACAAAGACCGGGTGCGCGAAATAGTCTCCCTGCCTTCGCACCTGGAATTGATGGCGGTTTTAGCCATCGGCCACCCCGCACATCACAACCAGACGTCGGAACGCAAGGGACTTAACGAGCTGATATTAAAGGTAATCTAAGCGTTCGGACGCTTCAAGTTACGTCAATTCCAATTTTATATTACTCCGGCAACTAAAAAGCTTAAATCCCTCCTCACCCCCCTTTAGAAAAGGGGCGGGATAGGGGGACGGAGTTAGTTTAATAATTTAATTGACACCGCTGTACCTTGTCTGTATATCTTCAGGCATGCCAAGACACAAACGTATCGATATTCCTGGGGCAGTCCACCATGTTATTGTCAGGGGCCTGAACCGCCAAGATATCTTCCTTGACGACATGGATCGATCAAACTTTCTTCGTCGTCTGGAGACGGCCCTCTCTGAGGTTGGTTGCCGATGTTACGCCTGGGCATTGTTAAGCAACCACTTCCATCTCCTTATCCGAACCGGCGAACGTCCGTTGAGCGACCTGATGCGGAAAGTTCTTTCCGGCTATGCCATTTCCTTTAACCGTCGCCATAAACGGCATGGCTATCTTTTTCAGAACCGCTACAAATCTATCCTGTGCCAGGAGGAGGAATACCTTCTGGAACTGGTACGGTATATCCATCTGAATCCAGCCAGGGCGGGGATGGCCAAAGACATGGATGAACTTGACCGCTACCCATGGTCCGGGCATGCGGTATTGCTGGGACGGCGGCAAAGGAGTTGGCAGGATCGGGAAGAAATTCTCATTCGCTTCAGCGATAAGAAACGAGAAGCCGTATCCCGTTACCGACAATTTGTTAAGGACGGCATTGCCATGGGCCGCCGGGAGGAGCTGACCGGGGGCGGGTTGCGCCGCAGTGCCGGTGGCTGGGAAGGAGTGATGAATTTGAAACGGGCTGGGGAGTATTGGCGAGGCGATGAACGGATATTAGGGGATGGCAATTTTGTCAATGCGGTGTTACGAGCGGCGGAGGAGTCATTGACTCACCGGGAGCAGTCGAAAATGCAGGGCTGGGACTTGGGACGTCTGGTTACCGAAGTCTGCGAGATATTGTCGGTTGATCCTGGGGATATACGGAAAAAAGGGCGGGCGAACAATCTTTCCTATGCCAAGGGGTTAATCTGCTATCTAGGGCATTCGCGACTCGGCCTTACCGGAATGGAACTGGCCCGGTATTTCAATATCAGCCGGCCTTCTGTGTCCCAGGCTATCCAACGAGGTGAACGATTTGCCAAGAAAAATGAGGTTAAGCTATTAAACTAACTCCGTCCCCATTACTTCCGCTTAAACTAATGAGCGTCCATAATCAGTCCTCAATCAACCCACTGTGAAGCGCAGCGGAACAATGGTCAGGTGGAGCTTCTTGTTGGGCACTCATGATCTTTTCAATAAAATTGTTGCTCATTTGAATTGCCTTTTTTTCATCGATCTTAGCCAGTTCAATCACTTTTTCAGCATCTTCATTACTTATCATTTCAAACTGTTTTTGGTTTGGACACAAACTATCGTTTAGGTCACCAGGTTCAAATTTATCTAATTCATCACCATAGCTTCGTTTATTGATTTTTATTATCCTTTGCCCTATATCGCTTAGTAGATATACAAATAATTTGTTCACAAGATGTTGTCCAAAAATATTTGGATAAAAAGAATGGAAGCAAGTAAAATTTATTGCGGTTGTAAAATTTCGTATTACTTTTAAGCGGCCCCTGTTAAAAACACCGAATAGAATTGGAGCAGGTTTTCTGCTTTCAATTTTATACCAGGGACTCCTCGTTTTCGTAAGATACCTCTCGTGATAACCGATTTTTTCACCTTCGCTTATATACTTCCGTATTTGTTGATTCTCGTGATCTTTTACATCCAAACAACGTACAGGCTTATCCGTATGGTACAGTCTATTGAAATCATGTTCCGTAAATATAGCTTTACGTATCTGAGAGCTTTTTGTAATGCACTTACAAATATTATTATCTCCCAAGTTCCACTTTTCAATTTTTGATTTTGTTAATGAAAAAAAATTATTTGCACCAGTAGCAATACCCCTCGTAAACGTACCATAAAGAGATAACTTACAGAAACTGCCTGGAGATTCTTGTTCAGAGAATAGTGATAATATAATAGGTGTCCACTTTTTATTGTACGGCAAAGCCGAAGATATGATTTCATGTTGATAAAAATTGCCCACATCAGATATTTTATCAATTTCTTCATTTTCTTTGATAATCGTTATTTTTATGGGTTCTTCTTTTCCGTCATTTCTACAAAGAAGCACACAGACCGTTGTCGTAGCGTCTGGAAAAATTTCTTTTTCATTTGAAAAGATTATTATTTGTTTTAATAAATGATTCTCGAGGAGGCATTTCTTAATTTCTTTCCCATAACCAGTATTAAAAAATTCAAAAGGCATAATATATGCTAAGTTAGCATTATCTTTAAGCTCTTTTAGGGACTTAACAAGGAATACAGAAGAGATGTTCGAATAGCCAATAAGTTTTTTACCTATTTTTTCTTCAATTTTTGGTAAGATATCATGGCGCTTAAGAAATTTTTGGAATCTCATATATGGAGGATTGCAAATAATACCATCAAATAAACCTACTTCAGCTTCGAGGTAGTCATTATTTATAACTCGAAGATTTGGACTATTCCTATTATTAAGATAAGTCATGATATGATTGTCAATCTCATATCCCGTAAACATACTTTGATTATTCTGGTTTATCTTCTTTATTTCATCGTAAAAAACGCCTAAACCAAATGCAGGGTCTAAAATTGTTTTCGGATTACCTTTCATGACCCATTTTGCCATAAGTCTTGCGACAAGAAGTGGCGTAAAAAATTGGCCGTAATCTTTCCTGTGATTAAGCGGTGTTTCATCTATATATCTTGATTCATTCATTGATAACATCACGTACGAATATTTCGTTATCAAGATAGCCTTTACCACCTTCAAAAGTGACATAAAACAGCAAGCGGCCTCTATCTAACTCCTTCATGGCGGATTTATGTTCGGGCATATCAATCTTTCCAATAACTTCTTTCCCAATTTGTACATTTATCTTTATTGTGGTTTTTCCTTGATTTTTTACATCTCGCTCAATCGAGAAATTATTACCATCATTGTTATCATTTGAGACTAAAGTCAAAATATCTTTGAAGGATATTATATATGCCTTGTCAAAGAATACCTGTAGATAGAAATGCTTGACATTGTATTGCTGTATCCATCTGTTGACGAGAGCAATATCTTCCATCTTTGGTGTAATGCTTAAATAATCACGTTTATGCAATATCTTTATGTTTTCTTTTATGTCTTTCAATAATGTTGTTAAATCTCTCAACTCTTTTGTTAATGACCAAGAGGGACACCGAAAGTCTAATTCTCTAAAGGTGTCATCCGTAGCATTTGATATAAGATTGTAGATCGTCTCGTTTTTGCGCCTTAATAGATTGCTAAGATCAGTGCTGATAATATCGTTTCTAATTTCGGTGCATTTTTTAATGGCCTGCTGTTGCCTGCCTCGCATGAATGCCGCATATTTACCTGCTAAAAACGAGCTTGATCTAACTTCAAGAGCAGCCACCGCTCGCCTTATGTGCTCATCATTTTCAACATCAATACTTCTATCAGGAAAGTCGCTGACCTTAAATATCAGTATATCTGGCCTCTTCCCTATAGCATTAAGTTCACTCTGATATTCCATGTAGAAATCCGCAAACCCATCATCACCTGCGGCTATAGATTCAGACCGTCCATATTCAACAGCAAAATAATCATTTGAGTATTCATTGATTGCCTTAAAGACAATTTTTTCTGCCCAGTCGCCCTGCTCTTTGTTTGTAAGAAATTCAGAGTTTGCCATCGTCGGCGGGCGTCCACTTATTTGTATTTCAGTATCAATCTCCAGCGGGGATTGTTCAATTAGGTTAAGGATATCGTCTTTGTACATACATACTCCTAGTTTTTATTACGCCAAACGCCTGAACTCACGGAGAGGCAGGTCAGTTTCCCTCCGATCTCGTGAAGTGATTCGTTATGCCTTCTTTATTTATAACCTCTTTTCTTATCATAGACGTTGTTTCTTACGTTGCATAACTCCATTCCCACCGTTGATCGTTTAAAAATCGGGCGCAAATAAGGGGCAGGTCTTTAATTTCGCTCTCTAGCCCTTCCTTCTTGTACGCTCCGGTCGAAGATACGCCTGGGAGTACGTATCTTTAATGGGAGCCTTAACCCGTTGCAAACGGGCTGGCACTCTTTCATAACTTTCCTGCCCACCAGGCGAATCCCTCGCCCTTTACAATACAGCGCTTGCGTTTGTGATTTCACCTTATAATCCCCCCATCCCCCCTTTATTAAAGGGGGGGGTAAAAGGGAAACTATTTTCATGTCCCTTTTGTGGTCCATGGCAAATATAAGTCCTTATAGCACAAATTTCGCCGGATTGTCACCACATTATCCTGTTTCCCACCCACCTGTTATGGGTTCATCGATGGCCGTCCGTCATTAGTGGCAACAAGTAACATTACAGTGCCTTAGGGTTTTAGCAGCGTAAGCTCAAAGTGGAAGAGAACCAAAATGGACAATAATGAATGATGGCCCAAGGTATCTTGTTTTAAGTAATAATTTAGTATAAAGTTAGGTGAATTAAAAATGGAAATAATAGAATTTTTCTTATCTCCTATCGTCAAATATGCTAAAGAGAGTCTTACACTGAGGTAGATAATCCAAGGGAGGTACTATGGTTATGCGGAAAGCCTTGCTAACGGTGTTGGTATTACTGTCTTTTATCTGTATAGTCATGCCGGGTTGCGCGGGCACGCTAAGCCCGACAGCGCCGCCGGCCACCGAAGAAAAACACTCCTACGGCCCGGCAAAATCAGGCGAGGCCGGAAATTCACCCACGTATTACGACTTCGATGACGTTCTCATACCACCGGAACTAAAGCTTGATACCCAGAAGTCGATGGTTGTTAGCACTTCTACCTTTAGCGGTGGAGTGCTGGTATTCAACGGTTATGTCGATCAGGCCTCACTTATTGACTTCTTCCTTAAAAACATGGCCAAGGATAACTGGCAGCTAAAGGGAAGCATCAAATACCGCCATACCGTACTTACCTTTGAGAAGCCAAACAAAGGCTGCGTAATAACCATTGGTGAACAGACATTTAACACGCCGGTAGAGATATGGATCGGCATCCTGCATGAACCGGGTACGGGGCAGCTTCCTATGAGGCAGTCGAGGCCCTAAATGATGCGCTTCTCCACACTTTCCTCTAAAAATATTTTGCTTGGGGTAACGGGCAGTATAGCCGCCTATAAGGCGGCGGAACTGGTGCGTGAATTATCCCGGCAGGGTGCGGCAGTAACTGTGGTAATGACCGAAAGCGCCGGTAAGTTCATTGGTCTTACCACATTCCATGCCCTCTCCAACCATCCCGTTTACACGAATCTCTTTAATAATCCGGCAGAACCGGCCCTGCACATCAATCTCCCCCGTCAGGCCGATGCCGTTGTAATAGCCCCGGCTACGGCCAACTTCATCGGCAAGATGGCCCATGGCATAGCCGACGATCTCCTTTCCACCATAGTCCTGGCAGCCCAAAAACCTATCCTCGTCTGTCCGGCTATGAACAGCGCCATGTACGAACATCCGGCCACAAAAGGCAACCTGGAGCAGCTCCGTAAGTACGGATACCGGATTGTTGAACCGGAAACCGGCCCTCTCGCCTGCGGAGATGAGGGGCCGGGCCGTCTGGCCGAGCCGTCCACTATATGCGAGGCCGTAAAAATAATCCTGGAGAAAAAAGATCTGCAGGGCCAGAAGATTATGGTAACTGCCGGGCCGACAGAAGAACCCATAGATCCGGTTCGCTTTATCTCAAACCGTTCATCCGGCAAGATGGGTTACAGCCTGGCCCGTGTGGCCAGACGGCGGGGGGCGGAAGTCGTGCTTATCAGCGGCCCCACTTGCCTTTCCAAACCCTGGGGCATCGAGTTCGTGCCGGTACGCACTGCGGCTGAGCTGTACAAGGCGGTCATGTCCTATTTTGACTGGGCCACTATTGTGATCAAGGCGGCAGCGGTGGCTGATTACGGACCTTCGACCGTTCTCCCCCAAAAATTAAAAAAGGGGACACCGGATCTGTCGCTCAAGCTCACACGCACCCCGGATATACTCAAAGAATTGGGTAAGCGCAAAAAACGGCAATTTTTAGTAGGGTTTGCGGCGGAAAGCAAAAATTTGGCAGTTGAGGCGCGCCGAAAATTACAGGAAAAAAATCTGGACCTGATCGTGGCCAACGATATTACCGTTCCCGGAGCCGGGTTTGGATTCGACACTAACCAGGTAAAGATCATTACGGCGGATGGCGGGGTAATCGATTCCCCCCTCCTTGATAAGGAAGAAATAGCGTATCTCATCCTAGATAAGGTCTTGGAAGTTATGCAAGAAAATAGCAAAGGGTTACTGCGCAAGCCGTGAAGCGAAGGAGTAATGGGTTCCGTTTTGGAATGCAAAAATTGGATAAGAAAGTCATTAAATGCCAAGTATGAAGGCCCGGAGTAAAGAATTACTGGAAATACTGTCCCAATGTAAAGACTACCTCTCCTTCCGCAAGGATATGGGGCTGGGGTTTTTGCCCGCGTCATCCGGTAAGGCGCTATATGAAACTGAAAATAACCCCCCCGTGTCTCCCGTTAAAATCCCCCCCCGCCCCTCTTTGAAAAAGGAGGGTATGGGGGGATTGACAGGCGTCTCGCCGGTCGAAGTAAGATCATCTTCAGAAGGACACATCGTCTCACAGAAACGACCGACCCTGGCCGACGTGCGCCGCGAACTTGGCAATTGCGAACGTTGTAAGCTCCACAGGACGCGCACCAACATAGTCTTTGGCGCGGGCAACGAACAGGCAAAATTAGTATTCGTAGGCGAAGGGCCGGGGCTGGACGAGGACATACAGGGAGAACCGTTTGTCGGCGCCGCCGGACAGCTTTTGACCCGGATCATTCGGGCCATAAACCTGAGGCGTGAGGATGTCTATATATGTAACATTATCAAATGCCGACCGCCCAAAAACCGAAACCCGGAGCCGGATGAAATAGAGGCATGCAAGCCATTCGTGCTTAAACAGCTGGAGGTTATACGGCCTCGCCTGATCTGTGCCCTGGGAAGCGTGGCGGCCCAGGCCCTGCTCGAGACAGCAGCGCCGATTGGCCTATTGCGGGGCCGTTTTCACAGCTTTCAAGGCGTAAAGTTGATGCCTACCTACCATCCCGCCTATCTACTGCGCAATCCGGCCAAAAAACGAGAGGTCTGGGAAGATATGCAGATGGTACAAAAGGAATACCGGGCGTTATGATTGTCACTCCGGCAGGCAAATACATAAATTCTTCAAATCCCCCCATCCCCCCTTTGCTAAAGGGGGGACATAAATTTTCCCCCCTTATTCTAAAGGGAGGTGAGGGGGGATTTAAGGCATTCAGTTGCCGGGGCAATATCATCAGATATGGTGGCGTTGTAATTATACTCTTATGTCTTCTCTTTACCCACGCTACGGCCTCGGCTGCCGCGGCCTCCGGCCCCATCCATGTAATAGAGGTAGAAGGGAGTATAAATCCCGGTTCAGCTAAATACATCCTCCAACATATCGAGCAGGCGGAAAAAGATAAGGCGCAATGTCTCATCATACGGCTGGACACGCCGGGCGGGCTGGAGACGGCCATGCGCTCTATAGTCAAAGGTATTCTGAACTCTCCCGTGCCCATTGTGATCTATGTCTCTCCGGCCGGGGCCAGGGCCGCCTCTGCCGGTGTGGTAATTACGGTCGCTGCCCACATCGCCGCTATGGCCCCGGGGACAAATATCGGGGCGGCGCATCCGGTAAATATCGGCGGAAAAGATATAGATAAAGAGATGGCCCGCAAGGCGGAAAACGATATGGTAGCCTTTGCCCGGAGCATTGCGGAGAAGAGGGGGCGCAATGCCGGCTGGGTTGAGGACGCTGTCCGCAAAAGCGTCTCTATTACCGAGACGGATGCCCTCAAACTAATGGTCGTTGATCTTATCGCCCGCGATATGGATGATCTCCTTATCCAGCTAAATGGCCGCGAGGTCCAGACCACTATACGCCTCGGCGCATCTTCGACCGGCATGGTAAAACTTGATACCAGCCGGGCCAGGGTCGTTACCTTCAGCGAAGGCATCAGCGAAAAGGTTCTCCGCCTTATAGGCGATCCAAACATCGCTTACATCCTGATGATGATCGGTCTGACCGGCCTGTACTTTGAATTGGCCCATCCCGGTATCATCTTCCCTGGGGTCATAGGGGCCATATCTCTTATACTGGCCTTTTTCGCCTTCCAGACCCTCCCGGTTAACTACGCCGGTTTCTTGCTCATCCTCCTTTCCGCCGTACTATTTCTCCTGGAGATAAAGATAGTCAGCTACGGGCTGCTCGGTCTGGGGGGAGTTATTGCCCTTGTGCTGGGTTCCATGATGTTGTTTCCAGGCGGTGAGCCGGCCCTGCGCCCGGCCATGAAGGTTTTGATTCCGACTATTGCTGCCGTATCGGTTTTTTTTATTGCCGTGGCCTTCCTTGCCGTACGGGCAGTCCGCGCCAAACCCAGGACCGGGACGCCCGCCTTAATCGGGGAAGCAGGCGTAGTTAAAGAATGGTATAATGGCAGAGGAAAGGTCTTTGTCCACGGCGAGTACTGGAATGCCAGGGCAGACGAACAGATGGAGGCAGGTACGGACGTAGAAGTTGTATCCGTTGACCGTTTTTTACTGAAGGTTCAAAAGAAAAGGTAATGTTAAGGGTTATATGAAAAACAACGACAGAGTGCTTTGCGAAAATTACAAATGACAAAATCCAAAGTTCAAATCAATGCCAAACGCCAAAGCTCAAATAGAGTCCTCCAGAGGTGGATGATATTTGTCATTTGAACTTTATTTGGAATTTGGGCTTTGAAATTTGAACTTATTAATACCTTAATCATTTCTCTGTGTTCTCTGTGGCTAATCTTTACAATATGAAAAAATGTCTTAGGAGGGTCTTATGTCTCTTCCATTTTTAGTGATAATCTTTCTTGCAGTTTTATTCTTTGCCGGCGCCCTGCGTATTCTCAACGAATACGAACGGGGCGTAGTCTTTCGTCTGGGCCGGGCTATCGGGGCAAAAGGGCCGGGACTTATCATCCTTATTCCGGGTATTGATAAGATGCGAAAGGTGGATTTGCGCACCGTTACCTTGGATGTCCCGCCGCAGGACATCATAACCCGCGACAATGTCTCTGTTAAGGTCTCGGCTGTGGTCTTTTTCCGGGTTATGGACGCTATGAAGGCGGTAATCGATGTGGAAAATTACCTTTTTGCTACATCCCAGCTCGCCCAGACTACACTAAGGAGCGTCTGTGGCCAAGCCGAGATGGATGATCTTCTGGCAGAGCGGGAAAAGATCAATTCAAAGATCCAGGGGATACTGGATATGCACACCGAACCTTGGGGGGTCAAGGTAAGCGCGGTAGAGGTAAAACAGATAGACCTGCCTGTGGAGATGCAGCGGGCTATGGCGAAACAGGCCGAGGCGGAGAGGGAAAGACGGGCGAAGGTTATAAACGCGGAAGGCGAATTTCAGGCGGCTGCCAAATTGGCCGAGGCCGCCGGCATCATTGAAAAATATCCTATGGCCTTACAACTACGGTATCTTCAGACGCTGCGTGAGGTGGCCGCAGAAAATAACTCGACAACACTATTTCCTATTCCCATAGACCTGTTCAAGCCCTTTTTATCGGCTATGGAGAGTAAAAAAACAGAAGGCTAGTGTAGTGTTCCATTATACCTGAGGAACCAGGAAGCCGAATGCGCTGCCCAGTTTGCGTGCCAGATCCAGAAAATGGCGCGGCAAGGGAACTTCCCGGTCCACGAGCAAGATATGGAGTTCCTTGGCCCGGGTAAGGATGTGTGAACTGTCGATACCCTCCTGATTGTCGCAGAGAAACTGAACGCGGAGGGCATCGGTCAGCGGAATGCTCATCCCCTCGAATTCAGTGGCGAGATGGTCCATTTCCTCTGCGATGCAGGCCCTGTTTTCTTTCACAAAGGTCGCAAAAGGTTCTCCCGGATTAGGCGTGCCAAAGAGATCATTGATAACGGCCCCGGACAGTTTATTGATATACAATGCCTCGCGCTCAGGGTACTTCTGAGAGAGATAGGCCTTCAATTTCTTGAAAAAAATCATTTTGATGACTTCAACCCCTTCCCTCATGATGGGGATCAATTTACTCTCAAACTGCACGATGGCCTCCGAGCCCTGTCCACAGGAATCAATCCTGCTTTCCGTTATTTTTGTCTTTCCTTCTCCTGTTCGTATCTGATTAACCCCGCTAAAGCAGACATCTCTTCGGCCAGGAGGTCTATCAAATCATCCAAGGTCACGATACCGACCAGCTTGCCTTGCTGATCTATTACCGGAAGACGCCGAATGCCCCTGCCGCGCATAATCCGGATACCATCTCCCACACTTGCCGATTCCCTTACGGTGAGCAGCCGGGCGCTCATAACATCTTTGACCAGACTCTGTTGCGGATCCCTCCCCTCGGCCACCACCCTGATGGTTATGTCCCGGTCGGTCAGGATACCTATGGGATGTCTCTTTTCGGTAATTATTACGGTACGTACTGAATAATCCCGCATGAGCTGGGCCGCTTTATAGATAGAGTCTGTGGCCCTGGCGATGACCACCTCACGGATGCAAATCTCACCGATAGACATGGCATATCTCCCAATGAACGTTTTTTAAAAGGTCATTGTAAGTCCTCTGAAGGCGGGCTCTTCATTTATATCCCACCGGCATAATCAAGATAGGATCGTAATTTCTGCTGATCCCCAGCGCCTGCCGGATCACGTCGTTGTTAAAGGCCCCCACAATGCCGGCCCCCAGCCCCAGGACCCCGGCCTGGAGAAAGATGTTCTGCCCGGCGTGTCCGGCCTCGATGTAGGTATAAGAGATGCCCTTTTCTCCATATTTCCGGGTACACCGTTCATATTCCCCGGTTATTATGAAGATAACAGGGGCCTCAGCCATCCAGTTCTGGTAAAGTGAGGCCTTGGCGATATCGTCCCGAACCTCTCCAGCCTTCACCTGGGTCAGTCTATGCGCCTTCGGGATATAGTGATAGACTCCGGCCTCCAGTCCTTCTACTCCATTTTTGCCCGCGGCCACCCAGATATCCAGTGGATAGAGGGCCCCTGCCGACGGTACGGATTTGTAAAGGCCATTTGCGGTGATGCCATAGGCGGCCCAGAGGATTTGGGAAAGCTGCTCCAGATTCAGGGCCTTCGCCTTAAAATGGCGGATGGTTCGCCGGGCCTTGATGGCCTCTTCCACGGACCTTCTGCCGGTAAAGGAGGGCTTGGGAAGCGGGACGTCCGTATGGGTCTGGGCCAGAGCGAAGATGGGCAGGAAAATTAGAGAGGCCATAAAAAGGATACCCAGGGTATTCATGACATTACTTTATTAATAGTATCGGGATTCCTTATCTCCATACACTAATAATTATACAGGCATACAACAAGAAATCCAACCTGAATAATTACCCTTCGCTGTTCGGACTATATTAAAATTGATGAATTCGTAAAAAAATCTTTTCACCGCTGAGCACGCCAAGTCCGCAGAGAAAAACTCTAGACTATTCAATATGTTATCTCAGCGTTCTCTGCGACCTCTGCGGTAATTTGTTACTTTTTACGAAGCCATCATCATTGATTGACTACACGCAGTGGCTCTTTGGTTAATTTTGATCGTTGAGCTTTTTTCTCCATGTCCTGGAATATTTTTTGCAAACAAAACCTCCGGCAGATTAGTACACGATTTTGGGTTGCAAATAAAAAACTGTCAAAATGTTTAAGCATATATTATAACTTGCCGATACAACTGATTAACTGAAAATGATAACTTGACAGCCGGATATATTTATGAGGTATAACTATAAAAACAATGTTAAAAAATTATAACTTCCTAAAAATATTTTACAAATCCCCCATCTCCCTTTGCTAAAATGAGGCGAAGGGGATTTAGGATAATATGGATTTTTTAACAATCTCTGGAGAAGAAAACACAAAATATGTTTTTTAAAAAACAAAAATTTGCCCTGGGGTTAGATATCGGCTCCCATTCTATAAAGGTAGCCGAGGTAACAGACTCTTCCCATGGGTTACAACTGAAAAACTTTGGTATAGCGGCTGTCCCCGCACAGGCCATTGTCGAAGGAGTGGTAAAGGAGCGGGCACAGGTGGCCGATATTATAGCCGCGCTGGTGAACAATTTAAAAACAGCGGGCAGGCGCACAGCGGCATCTATCGCCGGTTATTCGGTTATTATAAAGAAGATAAACATGCCGCTTATGAGTGATAAGGAACTGGAGGATAATATCGCGGTTGAGGCCGCACAGTATATTCCTTTTGATATTAACGACGTCTATATCGATTTCCAGATACTGGGAGCGAGCACAGAGAAAAAAGACCGCATGGACGTTATGCTGGTGGCTGCAAAGCGCGAAACTATAGACGAATACTCTGAGTTAATTCGCGATGCCAATCTTGTTCCTACCATTATCGATGTCGATCCATTTGCGCTGGAAAATGCCTATGAAGCCAATTACGACACGCAAGATCAGAACATCGCCCTGGTAGATATCGGGGCCTCCAAGATTAATATCAACATCTTGATCAACGGCGTCTCTACTTTTACCCGGGATGCCTCCTTTGGCGGCGATCAGATCACGGACCAGATTCGATCTAAGCTTGGTCTGCCATACGATCAGGCGGAAATTTTGAAGATAAGCGGCAATGTGAACGGCGATAATAGGCCAATCCTTGAGGAGATATTTTCTTCTACATGTTCCCTCTGGACGATGGAAATAAGGCGGGCCATTGACTTCTATTACGCAAACTATCCGGACCATAGTCTGGCCAAGATTGTGCTGAGCGGCGGATCGGCCAAGATCGCCGGACTCAGCGATATCTTACGCCTGGAGACAGATATCCCGGTGGAAATATTTGATCCCTTTGCCCGCATAGATGTGGACCCTGACCGGTTTGATCCGGAGTATATAGGCCAAGTAGGCCCACAAGCCGCTATAGCTATCGGCCTGGCCCTGAGAAGTGTAGAGCTATGATTAAAATAAACCTCTTACCAGTCAGATTAGCCAAGAAGAAGGAAAACATCCGTAAACAATTATCGGTATGCCTTCTGTCCGTATTCTTTATTGTTTTAGCCATGGCTTATCTGGGTATTTCCTTTTCGTATCAGATAAAATCGTTGACTGCTGATATCGGGGAGGCCCGAAATGAGATAGGTGAGTACAATAAGGTTGTCCAGGGACTCGAAGAGCAAAAAAAACAAAAGGACTTAATCCAGAAAAAGCTCGATGTCCTTGGCCGGTTGCAGAGAAATAAAACCGGGCCGGTACACATGCTGGATGAAATAAGCACAAATGTGCCGGAAAAAAGGTTATGGCTCAAGGCCGTCAAACAGACCGAAAATAAGCTCCTCCTGGAAGGAGTGGCCATGGATAACGGCACTATAGCCTTATATATGAAGAGCCTGGCCGCTTCTCCTTATTTTACCAATGTGGACTTAATAAATTCGGCCCAGGAGACGGTCAACAGCGTGAAATTGATGCAGTTTAGCATCACTTGCGAGATCAGGGGGGCTTCGGTAGAGCCGTCTATAGCGGAGCAGCCTGCCGACCAAAAAAAGAAGGATGAGAAAAAGGCATGAAAGGGTTAAGTCTGCCACCCAAGATAGAACATATAGTTACCGGGTTGCCCTTTAAGCAGAAGATCTTGATTTATATCGGCATACTTGCGGCCCTGGTAGCGATTTTTGTCGTCATTTTGATCGGCCCCCAGTTCAGAAAGATCGGGAAGCTGCGCGGGGAGCTTGAAGACGCACAGGCCACCCTGGACAAGGCCAAACATAAAGCCGCTAATCTGGCACAATTTAAGGCTGAGCTTGAGGCTACCAAGGCCCAATTCCAACAGGCCCTGTTGCTCCTCCCGGATAAGAAAGAGATCCCCTCCCTGCTGACCAACATTTCAAGCCTGGGAAACGAAGCGGGCCTGGAATTTATTCTTTTTAAGCCGAAAGAAGAGGCGCCTAAGGATTTTTATGCCGAAATACCTGTAGAGATTATCGTTGAGGGGCCATACCACAACGTGGCCGTATTTTTTGACAGAGTGAGCAAGTTGCCGCGCATAGTCAATATCTCTAATGTCTCTATGACTGATCCCAAAAAGGCACATGGCGCGATGATGGTAAAGACCTCCTGTCTGGCCACCACGTACCGATTTGTAGAGGGCGAGCCTGGTGAAGATAAACAGAAAAACAACGAGTTGCAATAGTTGCGACAAGAGTATCCGGCTGATGGCGTGCAGTTTGATGTGCCTGATGCTTATCTTTGCCGGCTGCAAGGACAAGAAAACGGAACCCCCCCTAAGTGTGCCGAATAAAGGGTCTCAGAAAACCGAAGCCGCCTCTCCTAGCTCCGGGGTGAACGACGAAATCGGGATGCCGGAAAAATATTCTTATAACCCGATCGGAAAGCCGGATCCGTTTAAGCCCTTTATATCAGAAGAAAAGACAGGGGATAAATCAAAAACCGTATCGGCCGGCGGCGTGGCCTTACCGCTGCAAGGCCTGGATATTGGTCAGTTGACGCTGGTCGCAGTCATTGCAAATAGCAGGGATCCCTACGCCATGGTGGAAGACGCATCGGGCAGGGGTTACATCTTGCGTACAGGAAGCCGGGTGGGGACACAGGAAGGCGTTGTAACCGGCATCCTGGCAGACCGCGTGGTAGTCACGGAAACGGTGAAAGATTTTACCGGAAAAATAAGAAAACGACCCGTGATACTCAGGTTAAGTGGATCAGGGGAAGGAGAAGATTAATGGGCTGGATTAGAATACAGGTTCTGGCCATTATAGTATTCCTGGGCCTCGGCCTCTGGTTGCCGTTTGGTACAGCTCATGCGGCATCAAAACCAACATCAATCCAGGAGATTGAGTCTGTTACCGTCTCCCAAGATGAATCCACACTTCGGGTTACTATCGAGGGGAAAGATCCGCTAACATATACGGCCTTTAAACAGGTCAATCCCCTGGCCATAATTATTGATATCCCGGAAGCAGACGTAAGTCGGGTAGTGTTCCCCACAGATTTTGATACCAGAATTATTAAGGCTATAAAAGGCATATTTTCCGGCGATAGACTGTCGGCCTATTCCCGCATAGAAATCGCACTGGTGAAAGATATTCTCTATACCGTTACCCGTATGGATAAGGGTGTAGTTATTGCTTTTCAAAGGGGCCCTGTCGTTGCCGTAAAAGAAGAGTCTGCGCCAGAACCCGATTCGGAACTTAAGGCGGAGGAGGAACCGGAAAAAGCGCTCGAGACCACGGCCGGTTCAGTCGCTATGTCTCCGGCCAAAGGCATAGTTGATGTGGCGGTAGATGCCCCCGCAAAAGGGACGGTAAAAGTGCTTATCTCCGGTGACGGGATACTGCCCAGGGCCAAGTCCTTTACATTGTCTGACCCGTCCAGACTGGTTATAGACATCCCTGGAATTAAACTCGTATATCCAAAGAGAGCGGTCTCTGTCCAGAATGATCTCTTAAAAAAGATTCGTATGGCCGTAAAAGCAGACGGGGCCCGCATTGTTTTCGACTCTAAAAAGACGGAGATGTTCCCTTATTCTATCGACCAGGTTGCCGGGACCATTACGCTGTGGATCGGCAAGCAGGCCACGGCCCGCCTCCGTCAGGAAAGCCGGAAACCCGAACCGATGGTATTACCTTCGGTCGGGACTATAGAAGCTATAGACTTCGAGCCTCTGGATGAAGGCAAAGTCCGCCTTACGGTGAAAGCCGACCGGAAATTACCTTACAAGGTAATTAACGTCGCCAAAACCACTGTACTGCTGCGTTTGGGGCAGGCTCTGTTGCCCAGGTCGTTGGCCAGACCTTATGACACCGGCTATTTTAAGGGCGCGGTAGAGGGGATAATCCCGCAGCAGTCCCGGTCCGCAAAAAATACCGTGGACATTACCATAAGGATGCGGGATGGGGTCCCCTTCCAGACCGTAGAAAAGGAAAATACTATCCAACTGGAATTTGCGGCCACAACCGTCCCCCCAAAACCCGACCAGTTGGCCCAAATGGCGCCGGAGCTTACACCAGAGGCTGCAAAACTACCGGCAAAGGATGAAGTGGCCATAGACAAGGACGCCGTCTTGCCTCCGGAATTCAGCGATCTGTCCAAGGATACGGCCGCGCCTATAGACGATGGCCTTGCCAGGGTAGAAATGCCTTTTGGCCCGAATAAGGTCTATACCGGCCAAAAAATATCCCTGGACTTCCAGAATGCCGATATCCATAACGTCCTGAGATTGCTGGCCGAGGTAAGCAAACTGAATATTGTGGCCAGCGACGATGTAACCGGCAAGGTAACCCTGAAATTGGACAAAGTACCCTGGGATCAGGTCCTGGATGTGGTCTTGGCGGCCAGGGGCCTGGGAATGGTAAAAACCGGCAATGTCATCCGTGTTGCCCCCTTGTCCAGGGTGGCGGAAGAAAATAAACGCCTCCTGGAGGTGCAGCAGGCAGAACCCATGGCCACGGAGTATATCCAGGTCAACTACGGAAAGGCCGAAAAATTAAAGGATCAGGTCGATAAGATCAGAAGTGAACGGGGTTCGGTTACATTCGATGAACGTACCAATAAGATCGTAATAAAAGACACCCCGACCGTAATCGAAGACGCTAAGGCTATAGTAAGCTCTTTGGATGAGCCAACCAGGCAGGTGCTTATCGAAGCGCGTATTGTGGAGGCCACGGCCGATTTCTCACGTGAGTTGGGGGTGCAGTGGGGAGGAACAGGAACAAAATCCGGAGACCATGGGACGTTCTCCGTACAGGGACGGCTCGACTCCACAAATAACTTCGCGGTTAATCCCGGCATACCGGCTACTGCTGACGCACTGGGTGCCATCGGGTTTTCCCTTGGGCGAGTAGGCGCTACCATGCCTAGTCTGGATGTGCGCCTCCTGGCCATGGAGAGTGACGGCAAGGTACACATAGTCTCCTCACCAAAGATTACTACCCTGGATAACAAAGAGGCGTATATCCAACAGGGCGCCAAGATACCGTATCTCAAGCAGACTCAGGACGGTATCTCCACGGAATTTGTGGAGGCCACGCTTAAACTGACCGTGGTTCCCCATATAACGCCGGACAACCGTATCGGCCTGAATATAACGGCCAAAAAAGATGAGCCGGACTGGACTAAGACCGTGCAAGGCACGCCGGCTCTTGACATCCGGGAGGCAAAGACGGAACTCCTGATTAATGACGGCGAGACCGTGGTGATCGGCGGGATCATTTATGAAAAGAAAACAAAGAGTATAGCAGGTGTGCCTGTATTATCCAAGGTTCCGGTATTGGGCTGGCTCTTTAAAGGCGAAAGCGATATAACAGAACGGACTGAGCTTCTGATCTTCCTGTCTGCAAATACCGTCAAGATGGATTAGCTGTCAGCTTTTCGGGTTGCGAGTTACGAGGTTCGGGCTCTTTGAAGCCGCAACTCGCAATCCTTTAGCTTCGAGCTTTTATAGGCAACGTCACTGGTCATTAGTCATCGGTCATTGGTTAACTGTGGAAGATTGATCACTTTTACCAGTGACAAATGACTACTGACTAATGACATTCACTATAGATGCCTCTCTCCTGCCCTTTTATTACTCTCACCACCCATCATTGCCCATCCCTAATAACCTGTTGTTTCTCTTGACAGAATCCGTTGGTAAGGGTAGTAAAAGCTAAGTCCAAAATTCAAAGTTCAAATCAATGCCAAAGCTCAAATAGAATCCGCCGGAGGTAGAGACATTTGTCATTTGAACTTCATTTGAACTTTGGGTTTTGACATTTAAAATTCGCGGAAAGCGTTATGTATTTGAACGCAAGGAGCATAACATGAAAGTCCTCGTTGTAGGCTCAGGTGGCCGTGAGCATGCTCTGGTCTGGAAAATTGCCCAGAGTCCTTTAGTAAAAAAAATCTACTGTGCGCCGGGCAACGCCGGTATAAGTACACCGGCTGAATGCGTGAATATTTCCGCTGAAGACATTAAGGCGCTGTGTGCATTTGCCCTGAACAAAAAGATAGATCTGACCGTGGTCGGGCCGGAGACGCCGCTAACTCTGGGCATTGTAGATCTCTTTTCTGCCAAAAAATTATCCATATTTGGTCCGGGTAAGGAGGCTGCGGCTATTGAAGGCAGTAAAGTATTTGCCAAAAAGCTTATGGATAAGTACCATATCCCCACCGGCAAGTACGAGGTATTTACATCAACTAATAAGGCCATGGCATACCTAAAAAAGGCTGCATTCCCCCTGGTAATTAAGGCCGACGGCCTGGCTGCGGGCAAGGGCGTAATAGTCGCCCAAAGTTATGAAGAAGGAGCGGCTGCCGTCGACCTCATTATACAAAAGAAGGCCTTTGGTGAGGCCGGTAATAAAATAATCATCGAGGAATTCCTGGAGGGCGAAGAGGTCTCTTTCATGGCCGTCACAGACGGCAGGACCGTTCTGCCGCTGGCCACCTCGCAAGATCATAAGGCTATTTTTGACGGGGATCGCGGCCCAAACACAGGGGGTATGGGGGCCTATTCCCCGGCGCCGCTGGTCACCCCTCAGTTGTACCAGCAAATCATGAAAGAAATTATGCAGCCCACCATAAAGGCCCTGGTTGCAGAAGGGCAGCCGTACCGCGGAGTCTTATATGCCGGCCTTATCATCAAGGAAGGAAAGGCCAAGGTACTGGAATTCAATTGCCGCTTTGGCGACCCGGAGGCCCAGCCTATCCTGGTGCGCATGAAAGGCGACTTGGTCAGGATCATGCAGGCTGCCATCGACGGTACGCTCGGCAATCTTTCTATTGACTGGGATCCCCGCCCGGCGGTCTGCGTGGTTATGGCCTCGCAGGGATACCCGGGAAGTTATGAAAGAGGTAAGATCATTCAGGGTCTCGCTGCCGTTTCAAAAAGGAAAGATGTTATCGTCTTCCACGCCGGCACGGCCATCAAGGGTAACAGTGTTGTAACAAATGGCGGCCGGGTCCTGGGAGTAACCGCTTTTGGCAGCGATTACAAGCAGGCAATTAAATGCGCCTATGAGGCAGTGGGCCGCATCAAGTGGGAAGGCGTCTATTCCCGTAAGGATATTGGACGCAAGGCCCTGAAAAATCAGGGAAACAGTCCTTTAGTAGGCATTGTCATGGGCAGTGACTCGGACCTGCCTGTCATGGTTGAGACAACTTCCGTACTTAAAAAAATGGGTATCTCCTATGAAATTACCATCGCCTCTGCCCATCGGTCTCCGCAGAGGACACATGAATATGCACAACAAGCCGCGGAGCGCGGCTTGGAAATTATCATTGCCGGTGCCGGCGCTGCCGCCCACCTGGCCGGAGTCATCGCCTCTGAAACTACCCTGCCGGTTATCGGGGTACCCATAAATTCCTCGGCCCTGAATGGCCTTGACTCCCTCCTTTCCACCGTCCAGATGCCGCCCGGTATCCCAGTAGCTACTATGGCTATTGGCAAGGCCGGGGCCAGGAATGCCGCTATCTTTGCAGCGCAAATCTTGGCCTTGAAATATCCCCACATCGCGGAAGAATTGAGAAAACATAAAGTGAATATGGCGCAGGAAGTGGAAGAAAAGGCCAATCGGCTAGGACCTGTATAAATAAATGATGCGTTATGAGTACTGAGTGATGAGTGGGAAAAAGAAAAGACTTATGCTCCAGAGTCCATTACTCATCCCTCGTCCCTCGTCCCTCGTCACTCTTAAGGTGGATGCCCGACATCCTGACCAGGCGGCGATACGCAAGGCCTGCTCGATCCTCAAAGAAGGCGGGCTGGTGGCCTTCCCTACCGAAACTTTTTATGGGTTAGGCGCTGATACCTTAAATGAACAGGCCCTTAAAAGGGTCTTCGCCCTCAAACACCGTGGGTATGCCAAACCCCTCCTGGTAATCATCGCTGAAAAGGACCAATTACATAGCCTGGTAAGCGACATTCCGGCCGTAGCGGAAAAGCTCATGGACAGCTTCTGGCCCGGCCCCCTGACTATTATATTCAAGGCCAAAAAGGGTCTGCCCTCCCTTCTCACCGGCGGAACAGATACGGTGGGCATCCGCATATCCTCCCACCCAGTTGCCCGGTCTATCGCGTTGACCTTTGGCCTTCCCTTCACCGCCACCAGCGCCAATCTCTCAGGTGGTAAGGACCCAATCACAGCTCAGGACGTCTGTAACCAACTTGGCGAAGGAGTAGATCTGATACTTGATGCCGGCGAAACTAAAGGGATCAAAGGCTCAACGATTATTGATGTAACCCTTTCACCGCCGCGAATAGTGAGGGAGGGAGATGTTCCGGTCTCCGAAATCAAAAGAATGCTTTCCTTATGAGCCTTCAGCTTTCAGCTTTGAGCCTTCAGCATTACCTGTCTCTCAATAAACGCATAGGCGCTATGATTGTGGATGGACTCGAAATTTTCCGCCTCCACGGCAAACCAGGTTATCTCTGGATTGTTGGAGAGTTTCTCGGCCAGGCTGCGAACTACGTCCTCCACAAACATAGGGTTTTGATAAGCCTTCTCGGTAACGAATTTTTCGTCCGGCCGCTTTAGAATGGAATAGACATCACACGAGGCGGAATTCTCGACCAAACGGATAATATCTTCTATCCAGACAAATTTTTTAAAACGTATGCTTACCCGCACCTCGCCCCTCTGGTTATGCGCGCCGAACTCACTAATCTCTTTTGAGCAGGGACAGACCGTGGTGATGGGTACTTCCACACGCAGGACAATGTCTTTCTTTTTCCTCTTTTGCCTGGATCCGCTGATGCGACAGCGGTACTCCAGCAAACCGGGAGTCCGACTTACCGGGGACTTTTTCTCGATAAAGTAGGGGAATTCTATCTCCAGATGAGCAGACTCCGCCTTTAGCCTTTTTTGCATCTCGTCTAAGATGTTATCAAATTTTTTAATATTTATCTCGCCCCGGAACTCATTGAGTATCTCCACGAACCGGCTCATGTGTGTTCCCTTGAACTTATGGGGGAGGTTGACATACATATTGACGCTGGCTACCGTCTGCTGGACACCGTTTGCCTTGTCCAGCACAGTGATAGGGTACCGGATGTTCTTGACCCCCACCTTGTCAATGTCTATATTGCGATGGTCTCTTTGGTTCTGAATATCAATCATCACTCATCTCGACAGGCGAGCCTCCTGTCCTACTTCATAGCTTTCAGCTAAAATCACCCATTACTCATCACTTGCTTTATAATGTTTTCCCCCGCCTCTCTTAACTCGGTACTGGCCACAAAGGGCGGCACCCCCTCCCTTTCAGCCTCTAAAACTTTTGCATCCAGGGGCAGAAAGCCGGCAAAGGGCAATTCTTTTATGCGGGCAGTAATATATTCTTTATCTGATTCATTTCTCACCTTATTTCCGACCAGAAAGATTCGATTAAGCCCAATCTCCCTAGCCAGACGAACGATCTTCTCCGCCGTCTCGATACTCCCCCTAGAAGGCTCTACCACTATTAAAAGGGCATCCACGGCCTGCACCGTAGCCCGGCCCAAGTGTTCAACACCAGCCTCCATGTCCAGGATAATAACCTCGGATTCCGAGGTGAAAAGTTTCCTTACCAGCGTCCGCAAGACCATGTTCTCCGGACAGGCGCACCCGCTTCCTCCCTTTTGCACAGAACCCAGCACCATCAGACGTATGTTGTCCCTGGTTACCATAAATCTTTCCGGGAGATCTTCCACGCAGGGATTAAGGTTGTAGAATGCCCCTCCTTGACTGCCCGAACGCTCCATAAGGAGCTCCTTCATCTCAGCCAGAGGCGTGATGTTGGCAGCCTCCGGAAATCCCAATGCATCGGCCAGATGGGGACTAGGGTCGGCATCAATGGCCAGGACATTCATTCGTTTTTGGGCAAAAAGATAGGCCAGGAGAGCAGAAACCGTGGTCTTACCTACACCACCTTTACCGCTTACCGCTAATTTCATAATTGACCTTCGTATAGCTATCAGCCATAAGCCGTCAGCTATTAGAAAGATTTTTTCGGCGAACTGACTGCTGAAAGCTTTTCAAAAAACTTAATGTAAGCCAGCGAGTTTGTCCAGTTAAATATTTTTCATATCTAAAGGAAAAAGATAACCCTATTTTTTACCTTAATCTTATTTCTTATGCTAAACTTAACTTTTGAAATATTATCATTTTTTCATCTATGATTCCAAACTATGATCACTATCGGTCTTTCCGCACATCGGGCAGAGGCGATCCCCTTCCTTAAAAACGTATTCGCAAGATCTGACGTTATTATCCTCGAAGAACCGCCCCATCCATCGTTCCAGACCATGCTGGAAGGAGAAATTCCTATTCCCGGCTATCTCGAACAGACTGACCTATCTTTCCCGATATACTCAGGGCAAATCTATCATCTATTACAAGATTGCTATAGACGAGGTAAGTTGGTCACCCAGATTGAACCTTACCTGGCAAAGTTAAACGAGATCCATGAATCGGTTGAAAAGGGCTTAAAACCTGCCGATCTGACACACCAGCCGGAGATGAAGGCCGTCTATGATGCAGAGAATATGACCTTTGGGGCCTTACTGAACTACTACCAGTCCGTAGATAAGTCCTTTGCGGAAACCACCTGGGCCGTAATGGACTTTGCCTCTCAGGATGCCCAACGTATAAAACTCCGTGACCAGATGCGGGCTGAGGCGATTACTGACTTTATCAGAGAAAATAGATTCAAGGATAAAACCATCTACATAGAAGCGGGGTACATCCATTTTGCCTTACGCACGGCGCTCTTAAAAATAAAAAACGCTCACCAACACAATGTAAAACAGGTCTTCATCCTGGCCGAGCCCTCCCGCAATCTCAGCTACAAACAAGGGGGGAGAGCTGTTGATTTTATATCACCACCGGGTGACCTGCTAACCTTGCACTATATGTTCAGAGGAAAATTTAACGAGGCGTTAGGGAAGTTACTGGCCGCCCGGAGCCTGATCTACGTAAGCCTTTTGACCAAGGAAGAACTTTTGCCAACACAAGAACAACCCACGCCCCATCTGGCGGAAGAAGTCCGGTTAAAGGCATTTGTAGATAAATTGGACTATAAGGCGTGCGAAACGATATTTAGCCGAGTAAAAGCCCTCCCCACTGCTGAGGCCAGAAAAGTGCTGCACCTTGTTTGAGTCATGACTGTCAGATATCCCCGTTCTTCTCCATCTTGGCCAGGTCTTCAAAGCGAATATCCGCGCCCAGAATACCCACGATCTCTTCTTTGTCGCTGCGGATTGGCGCGGAAACCGTGATGCAGAGGGCCCCGGTTATCTTGGAGGTATAGAAATCTGTGACATGAACCTTCCCGTCCTTTAACGGATTGATAAACCAGGGGCGATCAGAGAAATCTCTATCCAGCTTAAACGTTTCATACTTGGCCCGGTCCTTAACGTGCGTAATATTCTTAGTGATCTTGCGGCCCTCGGTATTCGTGACATAGATAAACTGGATAAATGGATTAGCATCCAGGAACTTCTGTAGTACAGGTTCCTGGGCCTTAGCCTTCATAGTCTTTATCTCTTCTCTTTCTACTATTTCTTCTATTAAATGGGCCGCGAGGTCATAGGCCTTTTTCTTCAGTTTATCGAACTCAGAGATGAATAACTCAGGCAGATGCTTCCTGGCCTGCATCTCCATCTCCTCATTGGATATGGCGGTCACCCGACCCGCCTCATACTGTTCCACTACCCATTTATAGATATGCGCAATCCCGGGATGCCGCTTGTCCACCTGCGACTCACCGGCAAGACCTAACCGGTTATTAATCCAATGGGCAATGCCGGCTACACCGGACTTGTCGCCGATTATTATGGTTATAGGACGGTTGAGTATCTTCTGCGTATCAAATATGTTATATATTTCCTCATTCTTGATCAGGCCGTCCGCGTGTACCCCGGCCCGGGTGGCATTAAAGTCAGAACCGATAAAGGGATAATTAGACGGGATGTGATAATCCAGTTCCTTTTCAAAATATTCGGCGATCTCGGTTATTACCGTAGTATCAACTCCATTAGTGCGCCCCAACAGGCTTATATATTCGACGATCAATCCCTCGATCGGGGCGTTGCCTGTCCGTTCACCAAAACCAAGCAATGTCCCGTTAGCTCCCGCACATCCATAGAGCCAGGCGGTAGTGGCATTGATAAATACCTTATGGAAGTCATTGTGCCCATGCCACTCCAAAAGGTGGCCAGGGACCCCGGCATCATCAATCATGGCCCGCACCAACTTTGGCACACTGCGGGGCAGGGCCGCACCCGGATAGGTTACGCCGTAACCCAGGGTATCACAAAGTCTTATCTTGACATCGATACCGCTCTGTTCCCTCAGTTTCATAAGCGCTATGGCGAAAGGCACACAAAAGCCATAGATATCGGCCCTGGTTATGTCCTCAAAATGGCATCGGGGAACGATTCCGTGGTCAAGGGCAGTCTGCACAATACGCAGATAATCCCTCATGACCTGAGAACGTTTTTTCTTTAGCTTGAAAAAGATATGGTAATCAGAGACTGAGGTCAGGATGCCGGTCTCTTTAAGACCCATCTCTTTGACTAGCTTTAAATCCTCAGCCTTAGCCCTGATCCAGCCTGTTATCTCCGGATAACGGTATCCCTTATCCAGACAGCGCCGCACCGCTTCTTTATCTTTGTTACTGTAAAGGAAAAACTCGCTTTGACGCACGACGCCGTTTGGTCCGCTCAGACGGTGCAGGAGATCAAAGATGTCGCAGATTTGTTCTACAGTGTAAGGCGGCCTGGCCTGCTGACCGTCACGAAAAGTGGTATCGGTAATAAATATCTCTTCCGCCGGATCAATAGCAATCAACTTGTGGTCAAAATCTACACGGCAGACCTCATCGTAAGGAAAAACTTCGCGCTGGAGGTTGGGTTCAGAGACGTCCTTCAGTTCATGACGCCAAAACTCAGTATGCTCGTGCTCGAGCACCCTCCTGGATCGATTCCATTTAGCCACCCTCAATCACCTCCCATCATTTATAGTATAGCCTCTCGACAGGTGCGCCTCAGGTCGGCCGGGGACAGGCGCCTGTTCTATTATTGCACCTTCTGAAACTTTTGCAACTCTTTTAGCTCCAGTCCGGCTTAAGATATAGCTCGGCCAACTGGGTCATGCTGACCGAAGACGGCGCCTCCGTAAGCAGGCAAACTGCCTTCTGTGTCTTGGGAAAGGCGATGACATCACGGATGGTCGATCGCCCGCACATGAGCATCAAAAGCCGGTCCAGACCAAAGGCAATGCCTCCATGAGGCGGAGCGCCCATCTCCAGCGCCTCCAGAAGGAAACCAAACTTATCCTGGGCCGCTTCACCAATACCCAAGGCCTCAAAAACCTTCTGCTGTACCTCGGCTTGATGTATCCTGATGCTCCCCCCGCCAATCTCTATCCCGTTCAATACCAAGTCGTAGGCCCGGGCCATAACTTCCCCGGGAGAAGTTTTTAACTTATCTATATCCTTGGTCGCCGGAGCGGTAAAAGGGTGATGTACGGCTACATAGCGCTTTTCTTCGGCGTCATATTCCAGAAGCGGAAAATCTTTTATCCATACAAATCTAAAATCACCCTCCGGGATAAGATTCAGCCGCCCGGCTAAATGTAATCTGAGTTCTCCAAGGGCCCGGCAAGCAGTAGCCATGGTGTCGGCCACAAAAAAGACTATATCTCCCGTCTGGAGATCCAGTGCCTCTCCAAGGGCCTTCTTCTCTTCATCAGAGAAAAACTTGGCAATAGGTGATTGCCATCCCTCTGGTTTAATCTTTATCCAGGCCAGCCCCTTGGCCCCGTATTGACCAACAAACTGGGTCAGGTCATCCAACTCTTTGCGTGAGAAATCATAACCAGATCTAACCGGAAGGGCCTTCACCACGCCACCTCTGGCCACTACATCCGCAAAGACCTTACATTGGCTCCCGGCCATGAGAGAAGAGATGTCGCGCAGCTCCAGGCCAAAGCGCATATCCGGCTTGTCCGTCCCAAAACGGGTCAGGGCCTCGTGGTAATAAAGACAGGGGAACGGAGTAACCGTAGATACCCCCAAGACCTCCTGAAACAGCCTGGACATCATCCCTTCCACCAATACATATACGTCTTCTTCGGTGATAAAAGACATCTCCATGTCCACTTGGGTAAATTCCGGCTGGCGGTCGGCCCGCAGATCCTCGTCCCGAAAGCACCGCACTATCTGATAATAGCGGTCCATGCCGGCTACCATCAAAAGCTGCTTGAATAGCTGCGGCGACTGGGGAAGGGCATAAAACCGGCCGGGGTTGAGCCGGCTCGGCACCAGATAATCCCGCGCCCCTTCCGGGGTGCTCTTGGTAAGAAAAGGCGTCTCTATCTCCCAGAAGCCGTTTTCTTCCAGATACCTCCTTATGACCGAGGCCGCTTGATGCCGCCGCCGAAAGTTGGCGGCCATATTTTGACGCCGGAGATCGAGGTAGCGATAACGAAGCCTGAGATTCTCCGAGACATCAACTTCTTCTTCCAGCGGGAAAGGGGGTGTCTTGGCGGCGTTTAGTACACAGACCTTATGCACTACCACCTCTATTGCCCCGGTCTTCAGGTTTGGATTTTCCATGCCTTCCGGCCGCCTCCTCACCTTTCCCTGTACAGCAAGCACATACTCACTGCGCACCGCCTCGGCCCGGGTATGGGCTTCCTGGCTGACGCTGGGGTCAAACACTATCTGCGTGATCCCCTCGCGGTCGCGGAGGTCAACAAAAATAAGCCCGCCATGATCACGCCGGCGGTGCGCCCAGCCCATGAGCGTCACCTCGTTGCCAATCTCAGCCATACCAAGTGATGCACAGTAATGAGTCCTCTTCCAACCCTCCGCGCCGGACATTAAACAACCCTCCCCATTTCCTCACCTATACGGCGAACCAACGCCTCGATATCATCATTAAAATCAACCGCCCATTGCCGGCTGGATCTCATATCCCGCATAGTAACACTATTCCTGGCCAGTTCGTCATCACCCACGATTAAAACCAGAGAGGCGCCGATCTTGCCTGCGCGCCTCATCTGACTCTTCAGGCTATGCCCTTCGTAATCTATCTCGGCCTGTATCCCGGCCAGTCTTAATCTGTGTGCGATACGGGCGGCCATAACACAGGCATTTTCACCCATGGCCGCCACAAATAAGATAGGTTCCTCCCCTATTTTTTGCAAGTCACCTATTAACAAAGATAACCTCTCCATCCCTATGGCAAAGCCCATCCCGGACAAATCTGGGCCTCCCAATTCTTTAATCAGGCCATCATAGCGTCCCCCGGCGGCCACGGCACTCTGCGCCCCTAAAGCCAGACTGGTAATCTCAAACGTCGTCCGGGTGTAATAATCAAGACCACGCACCATAAGGGGATTTATCGTATAAGGAACACCAAATAACAGGAGCCGTTTCTCTACTGCATGGAGATGGGTTTTACAGTCCGGACAAAGATACGCGGATAAAGAAGGCATACCCTCAAGCGCCGCCCGGCATCTTTCTACCTTACAATCTAAGACTCGAAGCGGATTGGATACGGTGCGGCGCTGACAATCAGGACAAAGCCCGGCCTGCCTTGTTCCGAGAAATGCCTGTAAATCCCGGCGGAATTGCGGCCGACAATGAGAGCACCCCAGGGAATTTATCTGCAATTCCACGCCGGATATGCCCAGAGTGCTTAGGATATGCATAGCCATAGTCATCAACTCAGCATCAATGGCCGGGCTATCTAAACCGATGGTTTCGGCATTTATCTGATGAAACTGCCGGTAACGGCCTTTCTGCGGCCTTTCGTGGCGAAACATAGGGCCAATAGTATAGAGTTTTTGTATCTTGTCCTGGGCATATAACCCATGCTCAATAAAGGCCCGCAGGATGGAGGCCGTAGCCTCCGGCCGTAAGGTAAGGCTCTCGCCGCTACGGTCAACAAAGGTGTACATCTCCTTTTCCACGATGTCGGTAGTTTCACCAATACTTCGTGCAAAAAGCTCTGTCTTCTCCAGGATAGGAATTCGGATCTCATTAAACCCAAAACAGCGAAAGACGTCTCTGGCCATCTTTTCTATATGCTGCCATCTTTTCGCCTCTTCAGGCAAGATATCTTTGAAGCCGCGAATACCCGGTATGGGCATTTTTCTCTCCCCTAAAAACTATGGCAACCCCGGGGGTTGCCGCACAAGTCCACCCCTCCCAACCCCGCCTTCCTCAAAGAGGGAGGACAGGATGGGAGTGAAAAATAGAAGTTTGAGCTATGCGCTTATTTTAACTCGCTGATTATGGTGCTTTCTTAACGTATAGAGGCAAAAAAGTCAATAGAAATGGCCGATTAGGGCTTTCCCACATTCTTATGGAAGCCGTTGTTCCTGAGCAAAACTTGCTGGAGGAGTGGGGCACCCTTCGAGGGCGAGCAGGAAGGGGAAAGCCAGCCCTTTAGAGGCTGGAAGGGGTAACCCTTCCCCGCCTGCAAGCCCCGAAAGGGTCACTGCGCAAGCCGTGAAGCGAAGGAATGACAGCTTCCATAATGCAAAAATTGGATAAAAATCAACACGTGGTTATAATCTGCTGCGATTTTTGGGGAAAGTCCTAAAATGGCCGATAAATTAAGGGGATACCGTAGTTGATATCCTTATCGAAAGCACATAGAGGTCGGAGTTTCTGAGGGCCGGAACTTCAAGACTTCAAATACCGCTCAATATTTTCCGCCAGTATATCAAAAATCCTTCTGAACTCTCTTTCGTCTCGTTCCAACAGTGTAACCCGGAACCCCTGGAGGTCAGTAGAAAAGGAAGACAGTGGCACGACGCAAATACCTGTGGAACCGAGCAAATAATACACAAATTTCTTGTCCAGGGATACACCCGGTGCACTTACCAGGCGCTCCACATGGACACGCACGTCATTATTTTTAATAGGCAAGGTCTGCTTGTTATTTAACCGGCCATCTTCAAATACCACACTCATGTAAAAAGCACCGTTGGTTCGGTTAACTAAGACACCCGGTACGCCTTTTAGCCGCTCATAGGCAATATTGGAAAATTTCTCGTACCTGGAGATACGCTCATTTAGATATTCCGGGTAGTTAGGGTGGGTTACCAATCGCGGGATAGCCTTCTGCGGAAGGGTGGTCGAACAGACCTCCATCATCTTGGCATTCAGAATAGACTGTACATATCTCTCAAAAAGTACGTCTTTGTGGCCGTTATAGACTTCTATCCAGCCACAGCGGGACCCCGGCCAGGGAAATTCCTTGGATATGCCACGCATGGCTATGGCTGGAACATCGCCTATAATATCACCTATAGGGACCGTTTTTTGCCCATTGTAAACGATATTGATATAAACCTCGTCACAGATAATGAAAAGGTTATACTCCCTGGCGATAGAAACTATTTCTTTTAAAATATCTACGGAAAAAACCACTCCCGTTGGATTGTCCGGGTTGATGAGCAAGATGCCTGCTACGTTCGGGTTATATTTAACACGGTTGCGCAGGTCTTCAATATCCGGATACCAACTGTTTCCGGGATTTAACTGGTAAGAAATGGGTCTGGCCCCGGCATGGGCGGCCTCCGCCGAGGAATGCGTGGAATAGGTAGGGGCGGGGCCAATAATACGCGCTGTAGGATTTAACAGCCCATAAACCTTGGCAATAGCATCGCCCAGACCATTAAAAAAGATGATGTCATCCGGGGTAATCTGTGCTCCGCCCCGTTTGTTAGTCTGCTCCGCTATAAACTGGCGGGTCTCCAGAAGACCACGGGTAGGGCTGTAACCGTAGGTGCAATCCTCCATGACCAGTTCAGATACGATCTTCTTCATCCAACCCGGGATTTTTTCTCCCTTGGCCACGGGATCGCCAATGTTTTCCATATTGGTCTTTATGCCCAAGGTCTGGAGCTTCTCCGCCACATTAACGATATTACGAATCTCGTAGGTCAGTTCTCCTGCGCCAATGTGAACGATATCCGTACGCATGAATCTGAGTACCTCTTTCTAGTGTACTGTCTCAGAAAGGAATTTACACAACGGTCATTCCGGACTTGATCCGGAATCCCGCTCCCCGATCGTAGTCGGGGACAGGTTTCGCGGGTTGGAAACTCATTTTTTTACCCACGGTTAAACATTCCATATTCTGGAGCAAGGCAATCGTAACTGCCGTTCTTTCCACCATATCTCCCACCGACACGGCCAGCTTGCTCCATATTTACTGGAACTAAAAGCCCGTTTCCAAGTTTCTGATATTAATAATACAACGTCGTCAGCAGGTCAATATGTTCTTTTTTACATCGTTTGCCCGTCCAAGTACTCGAAGATATTCCTATCGTAAGAGCTCGTCAGATTGAAAACCTTTTTGGCCAAAACGAATCGCGTGGGCAATGTCGTGCCGCCATTAGTTTTTTCCATTTCTGCCAGCACCCGAGTATAATCCTTGGGATCACAAATAACCGTGACATCACGGAAATTCTTAGCTGAAGCGCGTAGCAAGGTCGGTCCGCCAATATCAATTTGCTCTATAGCACCATCTATTTGAACATTCGGTTTGGCTATGGCCTGGGCAAACTGGTAAAGGTTTACTACCACCAAGTCTATGGGTGGGATATTTAGCTCGGTGGTCTGCTGGACATGTGCGGGATCATCCCGCCGGAAAAGGATCCCTCCGTGTACCTTGGGGTGAAGAGTCTTAACACGACCGCCCAATATCTCCGGCGAACCGGTATATTTGGAAATCTCGACGGCTGAAATACCATTGTCCTTCAGAAGTCTTGCCGTGCCGCCGGTGGAAAGTATCTCTACCCCAAAGCTAGCCAAAGCTTTTGCAAATTCAACTAAGCCAGATTTATCGGTTACACTGATTAACGCCCGTCTTATCTTCCCCACGAAGTCACCTCCAAAAAAAACCCGACCCCGCCTCTGGCGGAATCGGGTTAAATTTTATTCCCGGCAACGTCCTACTCTCCCACCCGGTCGCCCGGGCAGTACCATCGGCGCTGAGGAGCTTAACTTCCGTGTTCGGGATGGGAACGGGTGTTTCATCCTCGCCATAGCCGCCGGAAAATCACATTCTTCAAAAAAACAATTGATAAACAAATATGGCCACATCAGTAAATGCATTGAAAATATAAAATTATGGTCAAGCCGCACGACCGATTAGTATCAGTAAGCTCAGACCATTACTGGCCTTACACACCTGACCTATCAACCTCGTAGTCTCCGAGGGGTCTTTAGGTGGCTTACGCCACGGGATATCTAATCTTGAGGTGGGCTTCCCGCTTAGATGCTTTCAGCGGTTATCCCGTCCGAACGTAGCTACCCAGCGATGCCACTGGCGTGACAACTGGAACACTAGAGGTTCGTCCATCCCGGTCCTCTCGTACTAGGGACAGCTCCTCTCAAATATCCTCCGCCCGCGACAGATAGGGACCAAACTGTCTCACGACGTTTTAAACCCAGCTCACGTACCGCTTTAATTGGCGAACAGCCAAACCCTTGGGACCTACTCCAGCCCCAGGATGCGATGAGCCGACATCGAGGTGCCAAACCTCCCCGTCGATGTGAACTCTTGGGGGAGATTAGCCTGTTATCCCCGGCGTACCTTTTATCCGTTGAGCGACGGCCCTTCCATACAGAACCGCCGGATCACTAAGGCCTACTTTCGTACCTGCTCGACTTGTCAGTCTCGCAGTCAAGCTCCCTTATGCCTTTACGCTCTACGGCTGGTTTCCAATCAGCCTGAGGGAACCTTCGCGCGCCTCCGTTACCTTTTAGGAGGCGACCGCCCCAGTCAAACTACCCGCCAGGCAGTGTCCCTGATCCCGATAAGGGACCGAGGTTAGAACTCTAGAATAACAAGGGTGGTATTTCAAGGTTGACTCCATCCCGACTAGCGTCAGAATTTCACAGTCTCCCACCTATCCTACACATGCAACCCCAAAGTCCAGTGCCAAGCTATAGTAAAGGTGCACAGGGTCTTTCCGTCCAGTCGCGGGTAACCGGCATCTTCACCGGTACTACAGTTTCGCTGAGCCCCTGGTTGAGACAGCGCGGAAATCGTTACGCCATTCGTGCAGGTCGGAACTTACCCGACAAGGAATTTCGCTACCTTAGGACCGTTATAGTTACGGCCGCCGTTTACTGGGGCTTCGGTTCAACGCTTCTCCACCCGAAGGTAAATAACGTATCCCCTTAACCTTCCAGCACCGGGCAGGCGTCAGACCCTATACGTCGTCTTACGACTTCGCAGAGTCCTATGTTTTTATTAAACAGTCGCTCCCGCCACTTCTCTGCGACCCCCTTCGGCTCCAAAAGCGAATTTTTTCACCTAATGGGGGCACACCTTCTCCCGAAGTTACGGTGTCATTTTGCCGAGTTCCTTAACCAGGGTTCTCTCAAGCGCCTTGGGATACTCTCCCCGCCTACCTGTGTCGGTTTGCGGTACGATCACCAAACTGACTCGCTACGAGGCTTTTCTTGGCAGCATGGGATTAGCCACTTTGTTCCGCCAAAGGCGGATCGTCATCACCCCTCAGTGTTAACAGGATTCCGGATTTGCCTGGAATCCCCACCTACAGGCTTAAACCGGGATGTCCAACACCCGGATGGCCTACCCTTCTGCGTCCCCCCTTCACTCAAACGCCAGTTTGATGGTACAGGAATATTAACCTGTTTTCCATCACCTACGCCTTTCGGCCTCGGCTTAGGGATCGACTAACCCTGAGCAGATTAACTTTACCCAGGAAACCTTAGGCTTACGGCGTGTGGGTTTCTCACCCACATTATCGCTACTCGTGTCAGCATACTCTCTTCTGGCTCCTCCAGCACGCCTCACGACGCACCTTCGCAGGTTAACAGAATGCTCCCCTACCGAACCGCCGGTCCGCAGACCAACGGCTCCCGCAGCTTCGGTAATGTGCTTGAGCCCCGTTAAATTTTCGGCGCAGGATCACTCGACCAGTGAGCTATTACGCTTTCTTTAAAGGATGGCTGCTTCTAAGCCAACCTCCTGGTTGTCTGAGCATTCCCACATCCTTTCCCACTTAGCACATATTTGGGGACCTTAGCTGGCGATCTGGGTTGTTTCCCTCTCGACCACGAATCTTAT